>WANW01000018.1 GCA_015521615.1 Candidatus Hydrothermarchaeota archaeon | reverse complement strand
ATCCAAAGCTACCTCCTGGAGTCACCTCCAGTAAGGATATTTGCTTATCACTGTATTTAAATTTTACTAATTAATCTAAAAACAGTCCATATTTATATCCTTAGATTTGAAAAAAATCCTAACACTCGGATAAATTTATATACATCTGGTACAACAATTATACTTAAGCCGAGGTGGTAGGATATGCAGCCGAGGGATATACTTCTTGAAGCTTTTGAGCTGGGCACCCCCGAACGTGTGCCTGCCGTAATTTACGGCGGCGGGATGTGGACAATAAAAAACGCTGGAAAGACCTTCATGGACTTTATAGGCAAACCCGAGGAGTACGCAGAGACCATTATAAAGACTGCAGAATTGATTCAGTCAGATATGGTCTATCCGGGCTCGGGCTACAACAACTTTCTGGCGGCGGCAATTGGGGGCAGGATAAAGGTGCGCCGAGTGGGAGCACCTGACCTGGAGGCGCCAATAATAAACTCACCTGAAGACATTGAAGCGCTGGACATTGAGAAGATCCATGAAAATGAGGCGATACGCACCATCTGGCGCGCATCCGAGATAGTGTACGAGCGGATAGGCGATAAGTACCTCGTGGGCACCACTGCATGGGGCCCCTTCACCAAAGCCGCGAACCTGCGCGGCGTTGAGCAGCTTATGCGCGATACCTACAAGAACAAAGAATTTGTAAAGCAGGTGGTCGACTTCGCGAAGGAGCTTATACTTGCCTTCTATGAGCCGCTTATAAAGGATGTGGGCATGGAGGTGGTGAGTGTCGCCGACCCCACGGCGAGCGGGGATTTGATTTCAAAGCGACAGTTTGTGGAGTTTGCCCTGCCCGCGCTGAAGGAGCTTGTAAAGGAGATTGACAGGATGGGTGCACGCACCTTTCTGCACATCTGCGGCAATACCAGCGATAAGCTCCATGAGATAGCCGAGAGCAAAGCGGGGTGCTTCAGTCTTGACCACAAGGTTGACCTTGCAACTGCCAAGAAAGAGCTCACGGGTAAGATATGCATCGCCGGCAATGTCAACCCCGTAGCTGTGCTAAATGAGGGCACTCCAGAGGATGTTAGAAAGGCAGCACAGGAGTGCATCTCCAGCGCAGCGGAGGGCGGTGGGTATGTGCTCTGCCCGGGCTGCGACATTCCTCCGGGCGTGCCTCTGGAGAACATCCACGCCTTTCTGGGTGCTGTGAGAGGGTAGGGGGTTGAGATAGTGGGAGACCTTCTCAGCAGGTTTGCCGTCAGGGATGTCATGACCAGGGGCGTTGTCACAGTGGACTTCACCGCCAGTGTGGAGGAGGTGCTGAACGCAATGGTGGAGAATGACGTTACCGCCGTGGTGGTTGTGAACAGCCAGAGTGAGACCATGGGCGTCATCTCCAGCATAGATATACTCAAAAACCTAACCGGGAAGAGCCGTGAAGAGATTCTCAGCCTTACTGCAGAGGACATAATGACACCCCACACAATAGATATCCCGCCCGAGTCCAGCCTTGAGGAGGCAGCACGGGTTATGCTGGAGAAGAACATCCACCGCCTGGTGATAACCCAGGAGAAACCCCTGGGCAGCCTCCCCGTGCCGGTGGGAATTCTATCCGCAACAGACTTTGTGAAGCTCTACGACATTGAGCTGAGGAAAGAATAATTTCCAACTTCTTCTATATTTTATTGGACAATATACCAAAAATGTTAAATATACCAAGATGGTATTTTATCCCAATGGCTCATGTCAACCTCGATTCCAAGATACGTCTGCTTTTTGAGGACAGCGATGCCGCGGTGAAGGAGATACTCAGTATTATAGAGGAGAGGTATGGCGAGGTGCCCCTTGTTTCCAGAGTTTTGAGCACCAAGCCTGAGATTTTTATCCCGAACTTTGTTAAAAGCTCGAGGCTAATGACAGACAGCACCCTGGAGCCAAAGGTGGCGGAGCTTGTGGCTTTAGCTTCGGCGGTGGCGCTGCGCTGCTCACCCTGCGCCTTGAGCCACATGAAGCGTGCCCTGGTGAGAGGAGCGAGCAGGGAGGAGGTGCTTGATGCGGTGCTAATCGCAGCCCACGTGGCGGAGACATCATCCCTCGCCGTGGGGCTGAGGAAGCTCCTCGAAGCAGAGGCGGAAGAAGAGGAGTGTACCTTCGGTTGCGGAATGGGTGAGGGAAGCACAGAGGAGGAGAGGTAGGTGGCGGCTGAGCCTGAAACACTGCTTCAACCGCGCTTCCTGGTGCTGAAAGATGAGGTAGAGCGCCTTGTGAGGGAGGAGGGCATGGACATCTTCGGATGCTACTCCGGAGCGTACGTGGCACCCCTCACCGGCTTTGCGTGGGCGAGGAGCGTTGTGGTCTTCGGCCTGGGTATAGGGGAGAAAGAGCTCCTGCTGGGAGTGAGACAGCGGGGGTGGAAGAGGGCGAGGCAGTTTGTTGACCTCCTCCTGGACCTCACTGCCTACAGGGTCTCAAATCTGCTCCTCCGCCATGGCTACAAGAGCGAGGTTATAAGCTCCGCCAGAGCTGGTGTTGACATACGCAGGCTGGCGGTAATCTGCGGAGTGGGCACAATAGGCAGGAACGGTCTGGTGATAACCCCCGAGTTTGGACCCCGCGTGAGGCTTGCAGGCGTGGCTACGAGCGCCCTGCTTCCGGGCAGCGCGGGAAAGGTGCAGGAGCTGTGCCTCGGCTGCAACGCCTGCGTTGAGGTATGCCCCGCAAAGGCGATAGGGGAGAGCTTCGACATGGCGAGGTGCCGCGAGTACAACTTGCGCTTTGAGCGCGGGGGAAGCTTCAGGAAGTGCACCCTGTGCACCGACGTTTGCCCCGGAGGGAGAGGCAGAGGCGCTACTCCTGGACCCTAATCACCCTGCGCGGCGTTGCTATTATGCTAACCCTCTGGTCGTGCTTTTCTTCAGGGATCCTCTCAAGTATCTGAAGCTCATGCAGAGTGGTTGCCACTGGCACGTCCTCCCATCTCCTGCGCACCTCCGCTATCTCCCTGTCCCCGTAGCCGCCACCCTTGCCCAGCCTTGCGCCGTTCTTGGCGACTGCCACGCAGCCGGTTACGACCAGGTCTATGCGCTCAGCCTCCGCAAGGCTGATACTCCTGCCGTACCTGAAGGCTCCTTTTATGCTGGAAGCCTCTCTTTCCTTGCCTTTCACCCTCGCCGGCTCTATCAGCAGGTAGCCATGCTTGAGCTTCGGCGACGCCATGATGAGCACCTTCCCCTGTTTTAGGGCGAGCTCCCTAACCTTCCTCTGAGGCGAGTCGGGATTTGCGAGCACCACCTTTGCGCGCCTCCACTCCTCCAGCCTGCTTAACCTCTCCGCTGCTATTTCTGCCCCTTCAAAGTTGGGTATCCTCCCGTAGGGTGGAGGAAATCTCGCCACTCCGGCTTCTGTCAGCTTTTTCCAGATGTACTCCCTGAGCTTTTGTTTCTCCTCGACTGCGCCCATGCCAACTAATATTTACCTGAGAAGATAACCATTTCCTTGAAGTTGTGAAGCTGCGACGAGCAGTGGGGTAAGCATGCCCAGCATAACCATCTTCGACGGGGCTCGCAGTATAGGGGGGAACAAGATTTACCTGGAAAGCGAGGGCAGGGGTATTCTCCTCGACTTCGGAATCAACTATAAGAAGATGTACGACTTCTACGAGGAGTTCCTCAGCCCTCGCCCTGCGCGCGGAGTCCACGACCTTCTGCACATGGGCCTGATACCCTGGATAAACAACTACCGCCCCGACCTCGTGCCAGGAGATGTTGACCTCTCGCGCATGCCCAGGCTTAACATAGAGGCGGTGTTCATCTCCCATGCCCACCTGGACCACGCGGGCAACCTGGGCCTGCTCGATCTAGCCACGCCCGCGATAGCAACTCCCACCACGGCGGCTCTGCTGAAGGCGATGAACGACTGTGGCTTAGCCTTTAACGCAGAGGCTGCCTACTCTGCACCCAGAGAGCAGGCAGGGGATGCCAAGGTGCTCAACACCAGCCACTGGAGAAAGGCACCATATATTGGCAGGGATTTTATCCTTGCCGGCGATGCAAACAGCGAACTCGCGAACCT
>WANW01000017.1 GCA_015521615.1 Candidatus Hydrothermarchaeota archaeon | reverse complement strand
ATTCCGTAACCGGTGTAATACATATCCCCGAAAGAGAAATATCCCCTCCACCAGTGGGTGGCGAAAACGAGTTCGTGAAAGGCGTGGGAAAAATTAACAATAAATTGCTGATACTTATCGATATTAATAAAATGATGCCTAATGAGAAAATAGAAGTGCCACAGATCAGTGTGTAGCTGTAATCCTGATAACCTGGCAATCAACTGTACCGCTGCTTTGCAGGCCCTACATCGGGGAAACCTTCCCGCTGCCCTGTGCCCGCGAGCTTTGTCATCTCCTCTGGTGAGAATAGCATCCTCACAAGATTACGGGCATGTTCTCTTGCGCGGTTTTTGCAGAGCTCTACCAGCTCAGCTTCACTCTCTGCCTCATCTTCGTGCACAAACACCTCAAGTATGTGCTTATTTGTCATAAGCTGGGCGAGCATTATGCCATAGCTGGCGATCTGTGCTGAAATTTTATCCTTTGGATCCGGGCCTGGCATCCCAAGCGCTATGCACGCCTCGCAGCCTTCTTCCTCGATAAGAATCTTACATGCCACCGCCAAGTCCTTAATGCCCGGCACAGTCCTGCGTATAATCTTTATCCTCGTTGTAAGGCTCTTAATCTCATCTATTGCCTCACTTCCCATATCAACCCGTGCGAAGGTTGTATCTACAATGCCAATCTTAATCATCTGTTACCACCACTTCCTGTATAAAAGAGCAGTAGCATTCCAATACCTATTGCAGCAGTTGAACCCCAGAAAACAATAATAGGGTTGATGATAACCCATGAGGGCTGCACAATACTTAGCGCAATAGCCACAATGCCCAGATGGGTTAGTGCCGAACCAAGGCGCTTTTTGTACCCCGCGCTTAGAAAGTGGAGTTCCTTTCCGGCCAGGGTTAAAGCGAGTACACCTGCCTGCAGAACCAAGGCGAAGGCGAGCACAACGCCAAGCGCAAGCCTGTAATCTTTAATGTAGACCACAAATGCTGCTGCCAGGAGCAGGGCTGAAAGAGGGATTAAATATCTTTCCGGCACTATGCGCCTGGGTATGCAGATGGCGAGTATCAGAATAAAGGCAACAGCGAAGGGAAAGGCGATGCGGTCCATTTTCTGCATGAAGTTAAGGTAGGCCATAGAGTAGATAAATACAGGGTCTGTTCTCGACTTCATAGCGTAGTCGTATATACCGTAAAGGGAGACTGCGCCAAGTGCCAGAAGTGTCACTACCGCAGCCATGGTAAGAGACCTATCAAAGCCCATGATAAGTAAGATAGGGGGTAGTCTTTAAATATTTAGCTGCTCTATCATAAAGGGTGAATTATTACGACTTCCTGTCCTTCAAAGAAGAGGCCCTTAGGTACTATACTCCGCTGGTCTACATAGCCCTCGCTATAGGCATTATCGCCTCCATACTCTCTGCCTTATACCTCTGGAAAAAGGATGAGAGGTACGGGAGATTCTCTTATTATGCAGCCACGGCACTTATGGTAGAGCTTACCCTGCTCTATGCCCTGCTTATGAGATATCACCTGGGCCTGGCGAGCATCTCCTATATCAACCCCTTTGAAGGTGGCCGCTTTAACATACTCCTTCCCTTCTGGGTGGAAAAGGAGCGTCTTCTGTTCTGGCTCTGGAGCTATACCTTCATGGTGCTATATGCATGGAGATACAGGGCCAGGAGATTCGCATCTGCTCTAAACTTTGGTTTCCTCTTCTTCCTCATTGCCATTTTCTTGACGGGTAGAGAAGAACCCCTGCCGGAGATGTCGAAGCTTGCAGGACAATACCTGCTCTGGGAGCTTCACCCCTTTTCTGCACCTGTTGAGCTTTTCCGGTCTCTAATAGGCAAGTACTACCTGTACTCCACCTGGTACATGTGGCTCCACCCGCCCATGATATTCATCGCCTACGCTGCCTTTACTGTGAACTTCTTTGCCTGCATAACCATGCTTCTGAAAAGAAAGGAAATATACGACAGCATCGCCTATGCATATGCCAAGTTTGGGTACGTGCTGCTCACCATAGGCATGCTCATAGGCTACCCATGGGCACTTGAGGCATGGCGTGGTCAGAGCTGGTGGTGGTCACCAATAATAAGCGCCTCCTTCATGCTCTGGTTCTTTTACTCCGCCTATCTGCACATGAGGCTCTACATTAAGGACGGGAAGATATGGCGCATAACGGCGATTCTGGGAATAATTGCCTACCTTAGCGTAATATTCGCCTATCTTGTGATATTCCTCCTGCCAGGAGTACACGCATACGTATAACTCATGCCGACGCATGTCTGGGTATTCGCACATTAAATATACTCCCTCTGGGGGAGTTGTCCTCCACCCATACCTCACCATTGTGCAGCTCAACAATACGCTTTACTATTGCAAGCCCGAGACCTCTGCCACCACGGCGTCCTTCTAACCTCCTGAAGCGATTGAATATCTCCTCCTTGTACTCATCCGGTATCCCCGCTCCCTGGTCTCTGACACATATTCTAATGTGCTCGCCTTCATCCACAATTTCTACCTCTATTTCTGTGTTCTCCGGGCTATACTTAATGGCATTTGATATCAGATTTGAGAATACCTCCTCTATACACGGGTTCACTTCCGCTATGGCATTGTCGCAGCACTTAAGGGCGATTTTAATACCCTTTTCTTCAAGCAATGGCGTGAAGGTAGAAATCACGACCCTTGAAATCTCACAGAGGTCGTGCTTTTCCAGGGTGAGATTTTTCAGGCTCTCCAGCTTTGCGAGTTTTGAGGCATTGTGTATCATTGTTATAAGCCTCTCGGTGTTCTCGGCAATGGCCATGAATTCTCTGCTTTCTTTTAGAGAGGCATTTCTCTTCAGAAGCAGCTCTTCCATACTTCTCATTATTGACACAATATTAAGCAGGTCGTGGGACATTATGTCAATAAACAGGTCTTTAAGCTTGTTTGAGCGTTCAAGCTCACTGGCGTACTCTTTCAGCTTCTCCTCAGCACGCTTTCGCTCAGTTATGTCAAACACCATGTGAATATAAATCACCTTACCCTCTTTCGTTCTGAGTTTTGTGGGATATACCACTGACTTTACCCACTTTCCAAGCTCCTCGTTGTAAATCTCCTTTTCAACTGCACAATGCCCCTTCTCAACCGCCTCCTCGAGAGGACAGCCTGGATAAGGCTCCTCCAGATTGTGGACAACCTTCGGGCAATAGCCTCCCACAACATCCTCAGGCTTTACCCCAAGGTCCCGTGAAATCGCCTTGTTGGCAAGCAGAATGTTGTGTTCCTCATCAACAAGCATGAGATAAAAAGGTAGCGCATCAAACAGGTCCTTTAACAGCTGATCAGAAAAGATACTCCCTGTCATGTGGCCACCTGACTTCCTGAAAACTTATTAAATATGTTTTTAATTCTTTAGAATATAAATTTTTGTTCCTCGGATATGGGCAATGTAAAGCAGAAGCGCGAGCCTTTTCCAGGCTCGCTCTCCACAGTTATATTACCACCATGAGCTTTGACTATCTCCTTCACTATCGCAAGACCCATCCCGGTGCCTCCATAGCGTCTCGTAGGTGAAGAATCAACCTGATAAAATCGCTCAAATATCTTATCCAGCTTATCCCTGGGTATGCCAATCCCGGTATCACTTACACACACCTCCACCATCCCATGCTTCTTAACTGCCTCAACGGTTATGTTGCCTCCTCTATGATTGAACTTTATTGCGTTGCTCACAAGGTTGCGCAGCACATGCTTCAGCTGCTTTCTATCTGCTCTGGCGAAGGGTAGACCCTCCTTCACACGTATACTCAGCTTTATATCCTCCCTGAGAAGCATGGGCTCAAATTCCTCCTTTATCTGGGTTATAATCTCGGCCAGATTTATAGCCTCAAGGTTAAGCTCCCTCTTACCTTTATCGAGATATGCAGCTTCTATCAGGTCGCCTATTACAAAGTTCTGGCGCACAAGTGCATCCATTGCCATTTTCAGGAGTTCTTTCCTATTCATCTCATCTTTCTCATTCATGGCCAGTTCTATTGCACCCTTTGCTATTGTTATTGGTGTGCGCAGCTCGTGACTAACATTGGCAATGATATTGCTCTTGAGTTCATCTATAACTTTGAGCTCCTCATGAGTGCGTTGAAGCCTATCGTATGCGCTTTTAAGCTCATCATAGAGTCTAGAATTCTCTATTGCTATAGCCAGCTGTTTGCTCAGGTCTTCTAATATTCCTACGTCTTCCCCGGTGTAGGCATTTGGCTTTCTGCTGCCCAGATTAAATGTACCTATAACCCTGCCTTTGGAAAATAGAGGTACTACAACATAGGAGCGCAACCCCTTAGACACTATAAACTCATCTTCCACAAATTCCTTTTCAGTGCTCAAATCACCGCGAATAAATGGTTTGCCGGTATCTATAACATGTCCTATAACCGTGCCCTCCTTTGGTCTCCATGAACCTTCCGGTATCTTGGATTTCTCCTTTGTGCGCACCAGGTGCATCCTTATAACATCTTCCTTTTCATCGTAAAGTGCAACGCTTATCCAGTCGTAGTCCACCAGCCTTCGGACGCCCTCCGCAAAGGCGTCGTACACCTCATGTATATCCAGACTCGAACTAATTACCTTATCAAGTTCGCTGATAACTGCTATACGCTCTGTTTTCTGTTTCAAATCATCCTCAGCACGCTTACGCTCTGTTATATCTCTAACTACGTGCACCACTCCTCTTACACCGCCGCCTTCATCAAAGATCGGAGAACACAATACAGATAACCAGAGGCCCAGGTGAGGTTCAAAAATTTCGATGTACTCTGATTTTTTTGACACCATGCTCCTCATCATCGGGCATTCTTCTATTGGCTCATCCCTATTGTGGAAGACATGGTAACATTTCATTCCAATAAGCTCCTCTGGAGGCAGCCCAACTAGCCTGCTCATGCTCTCGTTGGCTCTGAGTATCTTACCGCTGGTGTCATGAATTGAAACACCATCACTCATAGCATTAAAGGTTCTCTCCCATTCTTCTTCTGCCCTTTTCAATTCTTCCTCAACATACTTGCGCTCGGTGATATCCTGCGTCAGTTCAACTATCTGAAATATCTTCCCCTCGTCGTCCCTTAATGGCGCTGCAGTTAGCTGGAAGTACCTTTTCTCACCATCAATTACATGGGCGAAAGTTTCCCCGCGCTCTATCTTGCCACTCCTCATACTGCGCAATGCGGGGCATTCCTTTTGAGGATTTTTTAGTTCATACAGATCATAGCAGTACTTCCCTTTAATCTCAGCGAGCGGTCCAAACCATTCCTGGAGTATCTCATTTGCCCAGATTACTCTCAACTCAGAATCAAGTAGGCTGAGTCCCGCACCTATCCCCCTGACTATATTTTCAAGCTTTATCTTCTCATTAAGCAACTCCCGCTCAGCCCTTTTCCTATCCGTAATATCTCTTATAATACCAGTAAAAACGCGTGTATTGCGAATTTTCTGTACTGATAAAGAAAGTTCTACCGGGAAAATAGTGCCATCTCTCCGGAGGCCTTCCAGCTCTGTGGTTTTACCTACAAGTTTACCTTCACCGGTCTCTAAATATTTTCTAAAACCTTCCCTATGCCTATTACGGTATTTCTCCGGAATAAGAATATCAACTGGCTTTCCAATAACCTCCTCACCGGAATATCCGAATATTCTGCTGGCTGCTTCATTCCATTGAACTATTTTCCCATTATCGTCAATAGAAACAATAGCATCTATGGATGTCTCAACTAACCCGCGGTATCTCTTCTCCGACTCCTTCAGTTCAGCAGCCTTTACCTCCACCTCATTACTGAGGTGCTCATTCCATCTTTTGAGAAGAAATGCCATGTATAGTGCCGTAACTATAAGCACAGCAATGACTATGAGGGTTGTTCGTCGGACACTGCTCATCAGAGTGTCTATATGCGGATATATCAAATCTACCGGCGTGGTGACTACAACAGCCCATCTTCTTCCATTGCCCAGATTAACAGGAGCATAACCTGCTACCTTCTTTCCGCTGTAATTGTAAAAGGAATACCCACTCCTACCTGCGAGAATGGCTCGAAACATCTTATTAAGCTCCTCATCACCCTGAATTGCGTCCTGCACCACATCACCAAAGACATTCTGCATCACAAAACGCTCCTCCGGATGATAGAGGATGGTACCATCGTCGTCCATCATAAAGGCGTAGCTCTCCTCTGTAATCCCCATCAACTGTCCCTCGAGATATTTCCTGTTTATCTCCTTGAGAAAAATCCCGGCCGCTAGGGAGCCAGCAAACTCGCCATCCTTAAAAACAGGTACATGAACAGCAATAAGCTTCACAGCCAGAGGATTAACCACCGCCCTGCTTATCACTGGCCTATGCAACGTCATAATCTCCTTTATATGAGGATAATCACCTATGTAGAGACCTATAAAATCTGGATTGGATGCACATACAATCGTCCCATTCTTATCAATCCTTGCCAGTCCGCTAACAGTACTTTCCATTTTCTCATACGCCCTTGCCAAAGTTTCATCGCAGTCTTTGCCACCCTCCTTCACCTCCGGCATCTCCGAGGTCAGCAATAAGTCCCTTTTTACGCCTGTTATCATCTGCGCCACCTGAGTGGCAATATGCTCCGCATGCATCTGTTCGCTCTTCCCGAACTCCTCAATACTGAGTCTTTTGATCTCATCTGTTGCGTTATTGTGTACATAATAAACAACTGCCACAGAAGCCAGTGAAAAAATAAAGAAAAAGGCGAAGAGGTTATCTGTATCTATTTCTGTCCCCTCCTGGCATTTATAAAAACCATTCAAACCCTTCCATATATGCTTACTTTAATACCCTTATATAATCTTGGTTCGAATAACGCACCCTATTTTCTCGAATTTCGATTTCTAATAGGGGGGTGATCCTTCAAATTCAATCCCCAAGAAGAAAGCAAAATTACAAAAAGAAAAAACCAGAGTCGTACGCCGGCAGCCCTTAGCAGATTGTATGCGGGGGAAGGGATTTGAACCCTCGCAGGCTCTACGCCAACAGGTCCTAAGCCTGTCTCCTTTGACCGGGCTCGGACACCCCCGCAAAGATTAAAAAGAAAGAGACTACCTCTGCTGGAGCTTTCTCTTTCTTCTTCGCTCCTTCAGCTTTTTCTTTCTGGTTTTCCACCGACATTTTCCACGCTTCTTCCATTTTCTTGACGAATGCTTACCTGCCATTAAACTCCTCCTTGATGATTATGGCTCTCTTAATTAGGATTGCTCACGAGGTAAACTTTTCCGAAATTAGAAGAAGCTGTGGGGGAATACTTCAGTTATGTATAGCAGTGGTGCACGGCGGTATACAATAATGTAGCGCCTCTCCAGGAGGAGCTCACCCTGTGCAATGCCAAACACGCGCGCAAGCTCTGCACTTGCACTGATTGCAGAGAATCCCAGTATCTCCCGTCGAGACTCGAGCTCAAGCTCGGCCATTATCCTGCCTATGGGTTTATCAGCCCGCATCACAGCCTCTCTAAACTCCGGCTCAAGCCGGGAGAGCGGTGCATAGGAGGTGGCCCTCACAAGTGTTCGCCTGCAGCTGCGCAGGTTTACAACGCGGTGATTGACCTCCTCCCCTGCCTCTATCTGAAGCACCTCCGCAATCTCCGGCGTTGCCCTGACCACCTTCTGTAGTACTGTCTCCACATCGACGGTGCACCCCTCCAGGGCTTCAAGAATCCGTGTAATTGAACCGTCTGTAGTTAGGAGAATTCTATGTAACGGGCTGAGCTTCACCTCTCTTGCAAATTCCTCAAGCTCTGCTATCATTTCAGAGCAAGCCCCACTATATCCCTAACATGTGAATATCCCATCTCCTCAAGGAACTCCTGAATCTCAAGCGCCACCTTCCTGAAAACTCCCACACCGCGGGTGAGCACTGCACTGCCAATCTGCACAGCACTTGCACCTGCCATCATAAACTCCACCGCATCCCTGCCCGTGGCAATACCACCACACCCCATCACAGGTATCTCTACCTCCTGGGCAATTTCATATACGCATCGCAGAGAAACCGGTTTGAGGCACCGTCCCGACAAGCCGCCAACCTTATTGCCAAGCACCGGTACCTTCGCTTTTATGTCTATTGCCATCGCCTTCAGGGTATTTATCGCGGTTATGCCATCAGCGCCTCCTTCTTCACATGCCTTGGCAATCTCCACGATATCACCAACGTTGGCGGTTAGTTTTGCAAACACCGGCAGAGAAACTGTGCGTTTAACCTCACGCACAACCTCATACGAAAGCTCTGCATCGGCCCCGAAAAGCGAACCAACTTTTTCCACATTTGGACATGAAAGGTTAAGCTCTATTGCCGCTATGCCCGCACGTGAAACGATTTTTGCAGCTTTTGCATAATCTTCTACCTTAAAACCATAGACACTTGCTATAACCGGCACCCCTCCATCAAGCGCCTGCCTCAGCTCCCGAACAAACTCCTCTGCACCAGGGTTAGCCAGACCAACAGCGTTGAGAATCCCCTGCTCTATCTCCACAACTGTGGGGTTTCTATGCCCCTCCCTCGGCGTGAGTCCGCATGACTTTGCAACAACCGCACCTGCCCCATTGCGAGCCACCCTCAGCAACGACGCAGCGGTGGTGCCAAGAATACCGCTTGCGAGTACTGTGGGATTTCTAAACCTCAAACCAGCGACCTCAACTTCAAGCATAGACATAGTTGTAAAACCTCATGCGTCCTTATTTTAATTTTCTATACGAAAGACGTAAACCTTTCCGTCCCTGCTGCCAACAGCCAGTAGCCTGCCATCAGGTGTAAAATCCACATCTGTCGGTTCCTGCTCAAACACAATCTTTGCGAGCACATCACCTGAGCGGTTTAATATATACACCTTTTTATCCCAGGAGGAAATCGCTATCAGCTCAGAGTCAGGGGAAATGTCCACTCCGTGATTGGAAAATCCAGTTTTAAAAGTCCATAGCGGCCTGCCTCTAATATCATAGACATAGAGTGTCCTGTCCTGTGCCACGCCGGCCACAAGCTCCTGTGATAAAGCACAGCCATAGAGGTAGCTCCCCTTTCTACCGCCCCTCTTCCACAGCAATCTGCCACTGGTGTCCAGCAGATACAGGTAGGTGTCATCTCCAGCGAGTGCAATGTGCCCATCTTGCAGGGCCACATCCCATACACCCCAGGCGCTCTTCTGAATCTCAAAGGTCCAGCGTGGCTCGCCCTTCAGAGTGTAGGCATAGGCTCTGCCATCCCCGGCCGCTAAGATCGCAAGATTGGATTCTTCAGAGATGGCAGCTCCTTTAACCACATTTTTAAGTGTTTTCTCCCAGACCAGACTAACATTTCCTTCCGTGAGCCTGAAAAGATAAATCCGTGCCTCAGGAAAAAGATAGCTGGTCGCAAGCAGATAGTTTTCATCCTCACTCAAAGCCACCGCCTCGGTATTACCCCAGGTCTGAAAACTCCACACGGGCGAACCCGTCATGTTGAGGAGGTAAATTCTATTCTCATAGCTGCCCACTACAATGTAGTTCCTTCCCGCAGCAACGCCGTACACCGGCTCGCGGGTGGAGAAGGTCCACATCAGGGAGAGGTTAACTTTCCTGATCACCCCGGAAGGTTGCGGGGTAACTTCCTCCTTTTGCTGTGCCTGTGGCGGTGAAGTTGACGCTGGCGCTGGCTTGATCTCCCTTTGCACTGATAAAGGTGTTGCTTTCTCTCCTGCAATGCAGGCCGAGAAGAGAAGTATGACCAATATCAGAGCGCTTCGCATCTCAAACCACCCTCTCAGAGCTCAGGGAGAGGTAGAGTAGAGTGATGAGGAAGAGCACACTCGTTGGCTGGAGGCCTACCTCTATGAGGATGAGCACATGAGTGAGGGCAACCGCATAGCTTGCGGTGGCAAGGGGATTTCCAGCAAGACGGTGCATTATCCCGAGATATGCGCCCAGTAGCAGGGCAACTATTGTCAAACCCGTGATTCCGAAGTCAAGCATCGCAGGGCCAAAGAGTGTCGAAGTTATTATATGCTCCCTCTCGTAACCAAGCACCACCTTGCTTGTTATCATCTGACTCACATCGCTCATAGCTGAGCCGTGGAGCAGGCCCCAGGGTGAAGAAAGCTCGACTATCCTGTTGAACACTGAAAAGGTGAAGCCTGTACGGTAGAAGATATAGAGGTGCGGGGGAATCTTCCAGGAGGAGTAGGCAACACTGGCTATCTGGGTACTCACCAGGGTGAGGATTACTCCCACAGCGGCAAGGGCAGGTAGAAGCGCCCTGAGCGAGAGTCTATTTGCAGCCAGCCCTGCGATAACAGCGCTGAGAATCACTGCTATTGCATCGCTTTTAAAGCCTGAAAGTACGCCGAGGAGAACAAGCACGGCTATTGCGGGCAAAGCGATTCGCCATCGTGTATTCAATATCAGAAGTGAAGCGGAGAGCACCGCCAGGCCATGAAACACTGCCCTGGCCGGGGAAACTGCCACGCTCTCCCTAAACCCTGCTTCAAGGAGTGGTATACCCCGCGACAGTGTAAGTGCAACAGCCACGATTGCAAGGGCATATGAGCCTACAAGAAGAATTCTCAGAGAGCCATAACGGGTGAACACAAGCCAGAAGGCGACACTTCCGAGTGCAATGGTGAGATTGACAAAAAGCTGCTCAGGGAAGGTGGACTGAAGGGCAAAGAAGCCAAGTGCGGCCATCACCGGAAGCAGTATGCCAGGGTTGAGTTTCAACTCAATCCGCCTACCGAGCAGTGCAGAAATGGTAACCAGTACAATGCCGTAGAGGCTCAGGATAAGGCTCAGTGCGTGGAGTTCGCCAAAAACCGGGACAAGAAATCTGCGCGTCGCCTCTATAATGTACCCGAGATAGGCACATGTAAGGAAGATGAGGTACATCGATGGAAAAACCACCTCTGGGTGGAGAAGCCTCGCAGCCCTCATCGCCCCAGCTCCTCGTAGAGCTTTGCGTATTCCTCTGCTGCCACATCCCATGAAAACCTGGAGGCGCGCTCTCTGGCGCGCGTCGAGAGACTCTGCCAGAGCGCTTCATCACTCAGTACCTTTACAAGCGCCTCGGCAAGTGCTTCAGCGTTATCGCTTTCCACCAGCATCCCTGTTTCTCCATGGATAACGACCTCAGGTATTCCTCCTACCTGTGTAGCAACCACCGGCGTGCCAAAAGCCATCGCCTCAAGAGCCACAAGCCCAAAGCCCTCTGCGCGAGAAGGAAGTGCAAGCACGCGGGAATGTGAGTAGTAGGCACTGAGTTCCTTCTTTTTACCAGTGAAATAAACATCTTCCAGCCTCAGGCTTCTGCAGAGCTCTTCCAGATTCTCTCTCTCACTGCCATCACCCACAATAATCAGCTTTGCTTTAGGGACTCGCTTTTTCACCATGTAGAACGCCCTGATAAGAACATCTACACCCTTCTGCTTGACCAGACTGCCCACAAACAAAATGCTCATATCTCTTACCGTTTCCCTGTATTCAGGTAGCTCCACACCGTTGTAAATGACTCTTATCTTCTCAGCCCCTATCCCCAGCTTCTCAGCCTCTGCTTTAAGGAAATGGCTCACCGCCACCACTATGTCCGCATTGTTTAAAACCAGCCTCACCAGATACCCTGTACCACGCCTCTTTGCAAGATAATTTATATCAGTGCCATGAAGGGTTACCACCAGTGGCAAGCGAAATACCTGCTTGAGCATCACACCCAGCAAGCCCTGTGGCACAGCATAGTGGGCATGAATAATATCAAAACCCTTCTTCCAGCCTTTTATCAGAGCATCAAAAAATCCAAAAATAAGGAAAAGCAGCGCCCTCAGCAGCGGTAGCCTCGCAAACCCCGGATAGGTGACAATTTCAAAATCGTATGGGAGGCGTTTAATTATATTTTCCACATGAGTCACAACTCCCCCGCGGGAGGGCTTCCAGATGGTCAGCAGAAGCACGCGCATTGCTACCTCTCCGTTTTTGCAATCGACGCAAGAACCAAGAAGGCTGTAAAAGAGAATAGCACAAAGACATTGAAGTCCACCAGACCGGTCTCTATTCCAACAAGCAGATAGGCAAAGCATACACTGTAAAGCGCTGTGGCAATAGCTGAGCCTGTGCGTTTTGCAAGGGCATGGGCAGCACCAATAATGCCTCCCAGAGCGATGGCAAGGATAACCACGCCCACCACACCAAGGTCAAGGGTCACAGTTCCAAGAAGTGTTGAGGTCAGCGATACTCCGGTAACTCCGAAGTTTCTCGCTACAATTGTTCGCGGTCCCAGGCTAAAGCCAGGTACAAAGTCCAGAAAAGATGAAAACGTCGCCAGAGCTATATCTCCACGGTAATATCCAAAGAGAAGGGTTGTAATACCAGCACTTCTAATGGCATTTACTGTATAATCGTAGAGCGTTATTGTAAGCTCAACCCTCCTGCTTATCACCTCCATAAAGTTAACCTCACCGCCAATTGCAAGAGTGCGATAGTATCCAATGGCAGCTACTGAGAACAGCACTCCTGCCAGAGCGACAAGAATCTCTGCCATTCCTATTATGCGATAGCGGTGCATAACAAAGGTAAAGGCGAGCAGAGAGGCAACACTCTGGGTTCTGTATCCTAGGAGGGATATAAGCAGGGTAATCGTCAGCGCTATGGCGAAGGCGTATACCCTCACTTCGCGCGTGCCCAGCCTGCCTCTAATGTAATGTTTTCCCAGCAGAGCGACCAGAAGCACCGCTCCGGGCACAAGGAAAGTTGCAATATAGGTGTATGCGACACTCAGCTTTATTCTCGCCTGTGGTTCGAGAAGAGGCACATTATAAGCCCTGTATAAGTCAAGGCAAAGTGCAATAAGAGAAACCAAGACAACAATGACCCCGAGCCTCAGAGCACTCTCCTCAAATACAACCCTCTCAACTCTAATCTTCGAAGCAATAGAAAAGGCGAGAATAAAACAGAATAGGAAGAGAATCACCAGCGAAAAAGAGAGTATACTCATATTTCCCAGGGAGATGAAGAGCAGATAGGCAACTGGAAAAATTCGCGCAGGTGAAAGGTCAGTAAATGGAAGAGCCATATTAATCCTGTCCACAACAGCATAAAACCTCACTGGATATAGCCGTTGCAGATGCCTAGCAAATGCGCACAGAGAAGAGCGTTGAAAACTGTTTTCAATAAAAGCGGCCACCCTACCTGTGATACGAAGCACAAGGCTTTTCTCCAGGGAAACTGCCAGAAAAAGAGCAGCCTTTTCTATAACGCTCGCAAACCTACAGGAGTTCGTCAACACTGACATAGGTTGCTTCTCCCTCATCTGTGATAAAGCCCAGCCTTTCTACAGAAAGCTTAATCCTTTTTACCTCTTCTCTCCCTAGGTCTTCATCATAGCCCAAGTATATCCTCAGATTCTTTACAAACACCTCACCGCTCGCGAGGTTCAGCTTCTCGAGTTCTCCAAGCTCCATGGCTTTAAAGGAGAGAGTATACAGGTCATCACCTATCTTGTATGCCTTCGCATTTAAACAGAAAAAGCAGTCCTCAACAGTCTTCTTTACATCCAGATATCCCCTGCCTGGCTGGCTTATGCTCACTTCGCCTGTGAGCACCACTCTGCTAGCACCCGTCTCACGCTTGAGCTGTTCCAGCTGATTAATAAATTCCCCAAAATTTCCAAAATATTCTTTCTTGGAATAGAAGCTGATGGACGAGGTATAGAGGGGCATGAGTCTGATTTTTTTGGCAGCAACATCCTCGAGATAGCTCATGCTCCCACCAACGCTGAACAAATCTCCATACTCATTTTTAATTTGCAGTGTACCACCGCGTGCAGCTACTACCATGCCCTTAAACTCCTTCTCCTCGCCTGTTGGGTCACCTATGGCAGTACCCCTAACCTCAACCTCAACCAGAAAACCCTTACTCTCAAGTTTGTTATAGGTTTTAACCGCCTTGTAAACTTCCTCACCGCTAAATGTGAGTGGCTCACCCAGCACAGTTCTTGCAAAGGAGAAGATTAGAAAGAAGACAAGAGCTACTGCTATTAAGTCCACAAAATTCACGCCCAGAATCTTTCCCTCTCTTATATCAATAAGCTTCATTTCTCTCGCCTTCTCAGATACGCAAAAAGCGCAAGATTTATCATGAATATAATAAAGAACACCAGCTTAAAAACGTTGTTGAATCCTGGAACATGGGGATATGAAGGTCCAAATACTTTGTAGAGCAGCCCCACCACAAAAAAGTAAAGCCTGTCCAGGAAGAAGAGGTATGTCTCAAAGAAGTGCCTGAAGGTGCGGAATACATTGTACTTGCCGAATAGCTTCAGTGAGATGAGTATGTATACTGCAAGAAGCTGGAAAAAGGTAAAGGCAACTGCGTAACCAAGCGTCTCAAGAGCCCTCTCAACCCTGCTATTCCACTCCTCTCTCATAAATCTCCCGCTTGTTTTATTCAAGCCCTAAGTTAAAAAGCTTGCGTTGCAAATGCAGCCTGAGAAGGTTTATATACTATGCTGTCTAAACGTGTTATCCACTGAATAATACCCGGAAGGGAGTGACAGTGGGGAAAAAGGGCGATGCGGCTGTGTACCCGGAGTTGGAGGATTTGTTGAGAATTTTTTCGAAAGACATCCTGCTGGACGCGGCCAGAAATAGGGGGATTAAAAAAGCGTCGAAAAAGCTGGACAAGGACTCTCTGGTGGAGCTTATACTGCAGGACGTTGCGGAATTTCCGGAAAGGGAACTGTGCATCAGTAACGGGGCGAAGCCGAAGGAGATATCCTTCGAGGAGGGGAAGAGCTACCTTCTGAAGAGCCCCGGAATGGAGGTGTTCACACCGGTTATGGATAAAGACAGCGGAGCCTACGAACTGGTCTGGAACGGCGGTATAAACATTCCAATCATAATAGACCTGCTCCACATGTGCTTTGTAAAGAGAATTTGGCCGATTGGCATAGACCTGGGCGAGCGCTCGCTGAGGATTCCGAGAGATGCGTGGGTGGTAACCGACTACAGCTGGATTAGGTGTGGCTACCTCACCATGGGCATGAATTCCAGGCTTATTGGAATCGACAGGTGCGGTCTCAGACTCAGCGTTTCTAACACGATATATTCGGAAGCATGGGACAAGGAGAGCCGCCCGGAGGTCACCACCACACCCTACGAGTTCGGGGACAGAATACCCTTCAACCCCGAATACAGAATCTACCAGCTGGAGGAGCCGCCTGAGAGGGCTCGCGGCAGGGAAGGCGACCGAGGTGCATGGGGGAGTAGGAGAGGGCTTCCAAGACCACGCAATGGGGCACGGGGATACTTTGAGTACTTCACCTGCCACGCTGCCGGGGATGGGGAGGACCCCCCCGGGTCGCCTTCGAGGAGATGCACGGCAGAGAGGGCGAAGAAGGTGGCGACGGTCCAAGTTCGACGAATCTGAGGGTAGAGGCGGCGCTCCTGAAGGGAGCCATCAGGTTCTCAACCGATGCCGGCGACGGCGGTCACGGCGGAAGAGGCGGCCACGGGGCACATGGAATTAGAGGAGGGAGAGGCGGAGACATGGACTTTGCATGCGCACCTTCCGGCATGAAACCCGGGAGGGGCGGAAACAGCGGACCCGGTGGAAATGGCGGAAGGGGTGGAAACGGCGGTCGCGGCGGGGATGCCGGGAATATCCGGATAGACATAGAAGAAGTCGACCAGTCAACCCACAACCTGTGGGTGGCGTGCGCCAAGGGTGGAGAAGGCGGGGACGGCGGAGCAGGTGGAAGAGGCGGTCGCTCTACAATTGGAGGTGAGCCGGGAAGGTGGTACACAAATATGCCCTGGGGCAGGACATACTGTGAGGTAAGCGACGAGGACCGGGAGGAGCTCATGGGAAACCGCGGGCCACGGGGCAGGCACGGCGAGGCTGGTGAGAAGGGTCAGCGGGGAAGAAACGGAGCTATATACTACAGAGGAGAGCGGGTGATAGAACCCGGCTACTCCGACGACCCCCTACGGTTCTGCTACCCGCCATCGGGAATTTAAGTGCGGGCGCCGGGATTTGAACCCGGGTCATTGGCTTGGAAGGCCAAGGTCTTGCCAGGCTAGACCACGCCCGCTGATTTTTTAATTCTGCCTTAGGATAACAAGGGAAAATTTATCT
>WANW01000016.1 GCA_015521615.1 Candidatus Hydrothermarchaeota archaeon | reverse complement strand
CTTTATTACTTTTGAAGTCACAAAAAATATCATAGATTTGACTTTTCCACCTATATATCAATTTAATTTATTAACCGTTTATATATTAGTCTTGCTATTGTTAATCGCATATTTTGTCTATTCCGTTTTATTTATTTCTAAAAGTTACAAGAGAGTAGGTTTTGTGTATAAACCATTCTTTATAGCGGGATTTGGAGGTATTGCTTTTCTATCATCCATCGCATTACCTATCTATTACCTGTTTGCCTATATTGAAAAACCTGCAAATCTGTTTTTTAATTTATTTTTCTATTTAATTGTGTGTGCATTCTCTATCATCCATTATCTAGCATTTATCATCGAATACCCCTCACTTCTCCAGCCAAAATGGCGTGCCCTAATGCCTTTTGATATAGTTAAAGTCACTGCTTCAATCACTTTGGCCTTTTTTGCGCTTTCGCTGTACTTTACCATAAAGGATACGCCCTCTTATGAGATATACACAGGTATCAACCCCTGGTGGTATCTTCTCGTCCTGGTTCTCACGCTACTGATTGGTATCGTCTCCTTCTACACCCGTGTCGTCGGTGAGAGGACTGGACTGAAGTACTGGAACTATCTGAAGGTTGGTCTCTTTGTGCACACCGGAGCGAGTTTTTATGTTCTCGCGCTGGTAATGTTCTCCTGGCAAAATCTGGGAGAAAAGCCACGAATGCTTGCAATGGCTTATATACTGCTACTCTTTGCATTTTATGTATTTTACATCTTGGATCTACGCTCAATAGCAAGAAATCTGAGAATTCAAATAGAGTATGACCCTCTTAACCTTTCCAGGTACCTCGTTTCCTACATTTCCGTTTTTTTCATAATATTCTTTGGAATAAGCCTCACTTATAACAAACTTATCCCTGTTATAGGCTCTTTGAGCATCGAGAATTATCCTCTAATCATAGCCTTTATTGTTGTGTTCCTCATCTCCTACATCGGCTACCTGAGCACAACTCACAAGGGATTTGAGGAGCTTATGGAAAAGAACATCTGGACAAACCTGAGTTATCTGAGCGGCTTTGCGGCCTTCGTCGTTGTGTATCTCTTCTATAAGTCCTTCGAAAGTGTAGTTAAGTTCCCCCTTCATGGTGCTTTCTTTTTGGCATACTTCGCAGTGCTTGTAATAGAGATATATGCTATAAACACCCTCAAGATAAAGCACCTAACAGATGAAACCCACAGCGTGGTTGACCTTCTCAATCATCATGCCAGCTTCTGGATCCGTGTAGATGCACTGAAGGAAATTCTTGAGCGAGTTAAGGAGAGGTTTGCTGAAGAGTACCCCGAGGCCGAAGAGATTGAATTTGATACTGCAACAAGAACCTTCTGGTTCCCTGAGATGAGTGAAAAAGCAAGAAATGCCATCGCCACAGCTATTCTGCTGGAAATGTACTCCAGCGAAGATATTAAAAAATTCTCTCTAAAACGTCTGAGTTTGGAAGAAATTAAAACAGATATTGAAAAAATACTTGGTATTGATATCTTAAGCTTACCTCATGATATTAAAAAACATTTTGAAATAAAAAAATATTACCCCATGGTGTTGAATGACACTCTAGAAGCAGTTTCTGAAAAAATATCTGCATTTGTACCTGAAAAGGAAAATAAACGTATTATCTCAAAATTGGCAAAAATAAGTGGATTTTTCAAATGTCTGAGCAGTGGAAAGAGTCTTCCACCCATGGACGAAAAGGAATTCAGCCGAAATCTGAAGCTATATCTGGATTCCCTGGAAGAAAGCTTCCCATTTGAATATTCACTTTTCAGAACTGCAATAACAAAAACCATAAACGAAAAACTATCATCCTATGGCATAAAGGGTGAAGAAGCCCTCAATATAATACCAACGGGAATAGAAGTTTTCGACGAGCTTATAGGTGGCGGTCTCTCAAGGAACTCATCAACTCTTATTATAACTGAGGAAACACGTGCAAAATCAATATTTATTAAGTCCTTTATACTAAAAGGGTTAAAAAATGGCGATAAAGTAATATATTTTACCTCAAATATACCATACTATGAAATTAAAGATTTGATTCTTAAAGAATTATCGCGTAAAAGTCTCAAAAACCTAGTATTCCTGGATCTGCATCACACACTAAATACAAAGCGTGCATTAACAAATATCAAAGAAGAAAACGGCAGGATACTTGTACCTCTAAGCCTCACCCTTATTCAGCACGCAATAGTAAAGAGCATAAAGTCCCTTCCAAAGGAGAAGCACAAACGCGTTGTGATTGACATATTCTCAGACCTGACAACATATTACAAATGGGAGGAAATGGAGGAGATTTTATTAAAGTATCTCGAGGGATACAGGCGATGGAACTGCACCACTATAATCGTTCTTAATCCAGAAATTATATCCAGAAGAGAAATAGAGGGGATAAAAAAGTTCTTTGACAATTCTCTAATATTAAACAGCTCTGGAAGAGAAGTAAAAATAACAATAGAGAGGCTGTATGGAGGGTTGCCGAAGGACAGGTCGATTATCATAAAATATTGATGTATTCATATATTATCACTTTTTAACTAAATTTCTAATATTAGGGATTATCTTAAAATTAATTTTAATTTTTTTATAAAAAATGTCAAGAAATTCACTGAATTTCAGCAATTATTATATATTGCCGACGGGTAACTTATATGGAAAGGAGGGATGAGTATGCTTCCATTGCTGGCAATATATGCTCTGATTGGAGGTGGCCTCAAATATATTGACGATGCCTTTGACGAAGGCATGCACAGCAGACGAGTTGCATCTATTCTGGCTGTGATTCTTGTTGTACTGTGGGTAGCCCTATCTGCAACAGATCCGTACTCTGCGACGATACTCACTGCAGTGCTGCTTGGTGTGCTCTTTTCAGGCAAAATTGACAACTGGGTATTCACCGCAAGCACTGGTGCGATTGTTCTAACCATACTATTTCTTGCACGGGAAAACCTTCTACTTCTACCTCTGGCGATACTTACGATCTTCGGAATAATAGATGAAAAGGGCAACGACTATGTAGACTCGCACAGAGCACACAGATTCATTGAGTTCTTCTTTGCACACAGGTTTGCGCTGAAGTTAGCGCTGCTTGCCCTGTGCACAACCTCTCTGCTGCCCTTCACGTACTTTGTGGCCTTCATGTGCTTTGATCTTGCCTATGACACAGTTGGCTATCTTGGCACAGTTGAGTTAAGCAAGATTGATATAAAGCGCATGCCAATGCTTAGAAGTCTTTACAGGATAATTGTATTTGGATAAAAAGAGGCAATTAAATATGCCATGGTTAAAGAGTGAAAGAAGAGTTCACTCAGAAGAAGGTATATACGGTGCTGTTTTAGTCGACAGCAACCTCAAAATTACAGGCACACTTAGTGATGAGGAGATACTGGTAGATAATATCTCAGATTTTTTCAAACGTTTTGATCTGAGTTATGGAAAAGAGGAAGAAAGACTGCTAAAGGACGTGATATCCAGTGGAAGAGAAGCGGTTATAGAAATCTCATCTACAAAAGAAACTCTAAACCTAATATTGATACCTATAAATCTTCACAATCAAAAACAGTGGCTTTTGATTCTGAAAAGGCGTGATGTAACCCTTGACGAGCTTGAGGAGATAAAACACAACATCCTCGCCAACATAAGTCATGAGCTTCTGACCCCCATAACAATTGCAAAGGCTTCTCTGGAAATTATTGACCCCACGCAGGAAGAGGAGGAGATTCTCTCCACAGCGATGAATGCAATAGTAAGGCTGGAAAAGCTTCTCAGGGACCTGGTCAGGATAGGACAGATAAAAGAGTCCACCAAGGCACGGGTGCAGTCACTTCAAATCCGCGAGGTGGCTGAGGAGGCTCTCAGGCTGATGAAGAAGAATGCAGAGAGCAGGCACATAAAAATTGAGGCGAGCATTGAGGATAAACTGCCAGAGGTGGAAGGAGACAGGGATGCACTGGTGCATCTTCTGCTATTACTGCTAAATAATGCCATAAAATTCTCTCCAGAAGGTGGGAAGGTAAAAATTTATGCAAAGTGGCGAGCCCCGGTACGCTCTCTGGGAAGAGGTAATATAGAGGTATGCGTGGAGGATACGGGAATAGGCATCCCTCCAGAGGAGCATGACAGAATTTTTGATTTATTCTATCAGATAGACCGCGGCCCAAGCAGGAGATACAGTGGAATAGGGCTTGGACTCTTCCTGGCAAAAAGTATAGTTACCAGCCACAATGGAGAAATATGGGTAGAGAGTCAGCCCGGTAAAGGCTCAAAGTTCTGTTTTACCCTGCCAACAAGTTCAGGAATAGAGAAGAGGAGGCTGTAGGCTTTTTTATGAGTATTGAAAAACTGGTGATAAATGAAAATATAAAAAAAGCCGTGCGTCCCGTGCACGGAGGTGATGTATGGAGGTACTCCCGCACTATTATCGATTTCAGCGCAAATGTGAACCCGCTGGGACCGAGCAAAAAGGTGCTTGAAGCAATTGCCGAAGCAGCGTCTGAGGTTACAAGCTATCCCTCCTCCGGCAAAGAGCTGTACCATGCACTGGCCGAAAGGCATGGGGTAAGGCCTGAGTGTGTGGTTCTCGGAAATGGTTCCTCGGAGTTGATAAAAGCCTTCTGTGAGGTTTTTTTGAGCAGAGGTGATACTGCTATAATTCCACAGCCCACCTTCTCCGAGTATGAGTACTTCTCAGCACTATACGGTGCTCGTATTCGAGAAGTGCTAATTCCGCCAGTAGGCAACGCTGACATTAACAGTCTGAGGGATGTGAAGGCAGTTTTTCTGTGCAACCCCAACAATCCCACAGGAGGCTCGACTCCACTTAAAGGTATAGAGTCTCTGGCTGAAGAGGCAGAAAGGGCCGGCTGTGTGCTTCTCGTGGATGAGGCATACGTGGAGTTCTCAGAGCTTAAGAGTGCCTCGCAGCTTGTGGAAACATTTAAAAATCTCGTCATTCTCCGCTCAATGACAAAATTTTACTCCATTCCGGGGCTCAGATTTGGCTATGCTATAACCTCGCAGGAAGTGGCACGATACCTCAAAAAAGTTCTGCCACCATGGAATGTGAACACCATAGCTATGCGCGCGGCACTTGCAGCACTGGAAGATGAAGAATTTATTAGGAGGAGCAGGTGGTACCTGGCAGGGGAGAAGGAGCACCTATTTGCAGAGCTTAGCCGTATGCCAGCGCTAAGAGTCTATCCCAGTGAGGCAAACTTTTTCCTGATAAACATCAGAAAGACAGGAATGAGTTCAAAGGAGATGAAAGCCAGGCTCGCTGAAAAGGGATTTCTCATACGCGACTGCTCCAGCTTTCGGCACCTTGGCGAGGAGCACATTAGAATCTGTGTAAGAAGACGGGAAGACAATCAGCGCCTGCTCTCGGCGATGGAGGAGTTGCTGAATGGCTGAGCTGAAAGGGAGCAACACCTCATGCGAGTACTATCCATGCCACTTCGAGGGACAGGACTGCACTTTCTGCTACTGCCCCTTCTATCCCTGTGGAGACACCTCCACCGGTGGAAGGTGGGTAATAAGCAGACGCAGCAACCGCAGGGTGTGGAGCTGCAAGTACTGCTACTGGATTCATCGCAGCGACGCCGCAGCAAGGGTTAGCAAAGAGCTGGAGGAGCTTGGAGAGAACAAAAAAGCGCTACAGCGGGCAAGGCTTCGTGCAATGCAGCCTGGAGAGGCAGGCGTGCTAATGGTACAGGGTACCTCCTCCTTCGCGGGAAAAAGCTTTCTGGTAATGGCGCTCTGCAGGGTTTTCGCAAGGCGTGGTTATCGCGTTGCACCCTTCAAGGCACAGAACACCTCCCTTAACTCATATGTAACCCCCGGCGGCGAGGAGATTGCACGTGCTCAGGCATTGCAGGCATTCGCAGCGCGCATTGAGCCGGAAGTGGAGATGAACCCCATCCTTGTGAAACCCATGGGTGACAGCAGGGCACAGGTGGTGCTCTTTGGAAAGCCCTACAAAAATCTGGAGGCGATGAGCTACTACAGCGAGTTTGCCCTTGGAGAGGGCATCAAAGCTGTGAAAGAGGCGCTTGACAGGCTCAAAAAAAGGTATGAAATAATAATAATTGAGGGTGCTGGCTCGCCAGCTGAGATAAACCTCTACCATCAGGACATCGCCAACATGCGTGTTGCTGAGCTTGCAGAGGCACCAGTGATACTCATTGCAGACATAGATAGAGGTGGGGTGTTTGCGAGCATCTACGGCACCCTGATGCTTCTCCCGGAGCAGTGGAGAAGCCGCATTAAGGGAGTGGTTATAAACAAATTCAGAGGTGATCCGGAGATTCTTAAGCCCGGACTAAAGCAGATAGAGGAGCTTACCGGCGTGCCTGTGCTGGGAGTGCTCCCCTACATAGAAGACCTATCCCTGCCTGAGGAAGATTCTGTAGCACTGGAGAAGCTCAGCCGTGGCAGAGGGACTGTGCAGCTATGTGTAATTCGTCTTCCACGAATATCGAACTTCACGGACTTCGATGCCCTTCGGTATGAACCGGGTGTTATGGTGCGTTTTGTAACCTCGCCTCAAGAGCTGCACGGCTGTGACGCCGTAATAATTCCGGGAACAAAAAACACCATCGCAGACCTTGAGTGGCTTAAGAAGCGCGGTTTCGCTGAAGCTCTCCGCAAGCTCCATGGGCGCGTGCCAATAATTGGTATTTGCGGCGGTTACCAGATGCTTGGCGGGAGGGTGGTGGATGAGGCAGGGGTGGAAAACTTTGAGGCTGGTGAATACCCGGCACTGGGGCTGTTAAACATGGAAACCCGCTTTAAGGGCATGCGAAAACGAACAATACGAATTGAGGGCACAGCACGAGAATCATTAACAGGAAGCGAGGTGGAGGTAAGGGGGTACGAGATTCACATGGGCGAGTCTGAGCATGAGCATGAACCAATGCTAAGGTTCAATTCCCATAATGAAGGCGCTTTCGACGCAGAGAATAGGGTTATGGGCACCTATATTCACGGAATCTTTGATGCTCCTGGCTTCAGAAAGGCGTTTATTAAATACATCTCGTCGTTTAAAGGGAAAGCAACCGAATCTGAGAGCGATGATGTGGAGGAGCTCTGGGACAAAGCAATTGAGCGCGCCGCTACTGTGGTTGAGCACAGCATAGACATGCATTATCTTGAAACGCTTATTTTTGGACGAGGCTGAGCAATGTATGCAGAAGCTGCCGTAGCTCTGGTCATGGCAGTGCTGATAGACAGGGTTATAGGCGAACCACCCAACAGGATACACCCCACTGTATATATGGGCAAGCTTATAGCCCTGCTTAAGACACACTCACCCAGGGGGCTTGCAGGGGGCATGCTCCTCCTCATCCTGGTGACCATCACCTTCTCTCTACCAGCGTACCTGCTAATAGCCCTTGTACCCTGGACAGGAGTAAAGATTATCCTGGCAGCTGTGTTGCTTAAGCTAAGCCTCAGCTGGCGTGGGCTGGCGGACTACACTTTGCAGGTAAAGCACGCCCTCGAGAGAGGGGACATTGCCGAAGCTAGAGCGCTGCTTCCGTATATAGTGAGCAGAGACCCGGGCAAGCTTAACAAGGCAGAGATCAGCTCCGCCTGTGTGGAGAGCATCGCTGAGAACAGTGTAGATGCCGTCGCTGCGCCATTGCTATACTTCACCATCTTCTCCATCCACAGCCTCGAGCTGGGGGTAGCTGCAGCTGTTGCATACCGCGTGGTAAATACCCTGGATGCAATGGTGGGCTATCGCAGCTATGGTGCCTTTGGAACACCATCAGCAAAGCTGGATGACATTCTAAACTTCCCTGTAGCGAGGCTCTTTGCGCCCCTTCTTCTACTCTCCACACTCTTAATAAGCGCCTGCCTAAAAGGTGCCATTGCGACTCTGCGCAGAGACAGGGGAAAGCCAGCCAGCCCAAATGCTGGAATTCCAATGAGCATAGTCGCCGGTGCGCTTCAGATTCGCCTCATAAAGCCAGGTCACTACACCATTGGAAATTTTCAATGCCTGCCCTCCACTGGCGACATAGCGCGGGCACTTAAGATTGTTGACGTGGCGCTACTCCTATATGCTGTGAGCATGCTCATTGTACTGCTTTACATTTAGGCGGTGGTATAATTGCTCGTAAAAGAGATTGAGAGGTTCGCAAAGAAAAAAGGCGCTGAACTGGTGGGATTCACTGATTCAAAGCGAGCACTTAGCTATCTTTGCATACCATGGGCGAATAGTGCGGTTGTACTAGGCTTATCAATCCGCCATCCGCTTCTTGCCACCGGCGTGCGCTATCCCACGTGGGAGGAGCCCAGGCAGTTTATAGATGTGATAATGGATGCGATTGCGCTGAGCATAGAGGAATTCCTTGAGGCTAAGGGCTACCGTGCAAGTGCTATAGGGGCAAGCAACCGCAGCACTGACCTGCGCCCCCTTGTACTCGCCTCAGGGCTTGGCGTGGAGGGTAAAAACCATCTTATAATAACACCAGAGTTTGGACCAAGGGTGAGGTTCAGCGCAGTTGTTACAGATGCCAAGCTGGAGGTGGAGCCCAGGAGGATCATCAACCTGTGCAGGGGATGCAATATATGCTGCGAAGCGTGCCCCTCGGGAGCACTGAATGGAACTTTTAATATTAAAGCCTGCGAGAACTATAACCGCCAGCTGGAGAGAGAGTCAGGCCTGCTGATAAAGAAGTGTACCCTGTGCACAGATGTGTGCCCCGTGGGGAGGAAGTAGGATGAGCTACATGAGCGCACTCGCGGAGAGAGGTATAACAAAGCAGAAGCTTATTTCAGCCTGCCTGGAGATGTTTGTCCCTCACCCCGGGATTGAGAACAGAGCACAGGCAAAGCGTGTGCTGAGCAAGCTGCTTGACTCCATACTTGAAGACGCGAATGTATGTGCTCTTCTTGAAGCTGCCTTTGCCCTTGAAGAGAAAGCCGCACGGGGGGAGCTTTATGGAATTTCCAGCGAGGCATATCATGATGATGCTGTGTTTATCGTGGCAGATGAGATTATAGGCATGGCCATAGCAGAGTACATCGCTGGCACCAGGGCAAGGTTCGAGTATGTGCGCTTCGACAAAGCAAAGCCAGGTTTGCTTTCTTCCCTTGGCCCCTTCGTGGACGATGCTATCGCAGGTGTACTTGCCGGTGCTTCAGCGCTGATGTACACCCTGCAGGGGCGTATTTAAATTTGTTTCAATAAATATAAAATTCGTTAGAAATAAATTACACATATGGAGGCGCCTCGTTGAATCTGAGAGACCTCAGCATAGGAACAAAGCTGATTCTTGCAATAACAGTAGTTATGGTTGGGGTCTCCACTGCCGGCAGCATAATAATCTACACATATCAGAAGCGAAGTCTTGATGAACAGATTCTGGAGCGTTCACGGACAATCTCAGAACTTCTGATTCAGATTGAGGACCACAAGCTGATATCCCGTGTTGCAGCAGAGTTCACAAAGGTTACCGGATACAGGCTAAAGCAGACCTCTCTCGAGCCTGTAAATCCGGCAAATGCGCCTGACGATTTTGAAAGAAAAATAATGGAGATGTTCAAACAGAAGAATATAACCGAGTATTATGCGGTCGTCGCTAGCAGTGGCGGTAAACGCCACTTCAGATATATGAGGGCGCTCCGCACAAAGGAACAGTGCATCTCCTGCCACCCTGGCTACAGTATAGGCGAGCTCAGGGGGAGCATAAGCGTTGTCGCCCCCTATGAGGACATCGCTGCTGCTGCGAGGAAGAACCTGGTGTATATCCTCGCAACCCTTCAAATCCTTACCTTCTCAATTATAGCTGTACTTTATTCCCTGAGCAGGAAAATTGTCTCCAAGCCTCTGAAAGAGCTGATAAAAGAAGTAGAGGGAAGTGCAAAGGAGATACAGCGAGGTGAGGAAGTCAAAGATATATCTGTAAGGTCCAACGATGAGATAGGCATGCTCGCCAGCGCCTTTAACAACCTCAGGAAATCTTTAAGCGAGAGTTTTAAGCGCAAGAACGAGGCGATAGAGAGCTTTGTCTACTCCATCAGCCATGACCTCAAAGCACCGTTACGCAGCATTGAAGGTTTTTCCACAGCCTTGCTGGAGGATTATGGGGACAGGCTGGAAGGCGAAGCCAAACATTACCTGGACAGAGTGATTGCCAGTGCGCAGAAAATGGGTGTGCTAATAGATGAACTCCTTGAATACTCCCGAATAGGGAGGATAGACCTGGCAAGAGGTGATGTGAATATAGCAGAGGTGGTGGCTCTAGCTCTTGAAGACAGCATATATGAGATAAACAAGAAGAATGCAAAAATAAAAATATCTGAAAACCTCCCTGTCATAAAGAACGCTGAAAAACAGCGAATTTATCAGATATTTACAAATCTCATCTCCAACGCCCTGAAGTACAACGACAAAGAGGTGCCGGAGATAGAGATAGGATATCGTGATGAGGGAGACCACTACCTATTCTATGTCAGAGACAACGGCATAGGCTTTGATATGCGCTATCATGATAAGATATTTGAGATATTTCAGCGACTGCACCGTGAGGACGAATATGGTGGTACCGGCGTGGGACTGGCGATGGTCAAGAAGATAGTCGAGACCTACGGGGGCAGGATATGGGCCGAGTCAAAGCCGGGGGAGGGCTCCACCTTCTATTTCACCCTCCCCAAGGAGGTGAAGAGCGGATGAACATGGTAAGAGCAATAGACATACTGCTTGTTGAAGACAGCCAGGACGATATAGAACTCACCCTCAGGGCTTTTAAAAAGAACAACCTGGGAAACCGTGTCCATATTGCAAGAGATGGTGCAGAGGCGCTGGAATTCCTGAAGCGGGTTGAGAGACGAGAGATTCCACATCCCGGGCTAATCCTTCTTGACCTGAAGCTCCCGAAGGTGGATGGTATAGAGGTACTTAAATATATAAAGTCAAAGGAGATATTAAAGAGGATTCCTGTGGTGATGCTCACCACGTCCAAAAACGACAGAGATATAAAAACGTGCTATGACCTGGGAGCAAACAGCTACATTGTAAAACCAATAAGCTTTAAAGACTTTATGGAGACAGTAAAGAACATTCAGCTGTACTGGATAGTTACAAACCAGCCGCCGGTTGTGGGGTAGAATGATAGGGGTTCTATATATTGAGGATAACGAGGACGATATACTCCTCGTTAAGATGTCGCTGAAGGGGTATGGGGAGGTGACAGGAGCCAGGAGCTGGAATGAAGCTAAAGAGCTGCTTGAGACCAGGAAATTTGACATAGTACTTCTGGATTATAACCTCCGCGGAGAAGATGGGCTGGAGGTTCTGAATGAGATACTGTCAAGGTACCGTCTGCCTGTGATCATGGTGACAGGGCAGGGGGATGAAGAGACAGCAACGCGAGCTATGAAGCTGGGTGCAGCAGACTACATTGTAAAGTCGGTGAGCAGTTTTTCAAAAATAAGAAAGGTAATAGAGGATGCGCTTGAAAAACACCGTCTTGAGGAGGAGAAGCGAAGGCTGGAAGAAGAAATACGCAGAACAAACTTAGAGCTTGAAAAGAGCAATAAGTTTAAGGACCTGCTGATAGACATCCTTCACCACGACCTTATGAATCCAGCCGGACTTGCGATGAGTTTTGTGGAACTCATCGAAACTTCATGTGAAGATGAAGAGACTCTTGAATATCTGGAAATAGTAAAGAGAAACCTAAACAAAATAATCTGTCTCATAGAGGACGTTAAAGAGCTTTCAAAGCTTGAGAACATAAAAACCCTGGAAAAGTGTGAAATAAAGCTAACTGAGCTATGGGAAAAAGTGCTGGATGAGTATTCATCTTTACTCACAGGCAGGGAAGTTAAGTTTATTAGAGATTCTGAGGGGTGCATTATTGGTAATGAGATTGTAAAGGAAGTATTCTCAAATCTGCTCTCCAATGCTCTTAAATACTCACCTGATGGTACACCTATAATCATAAGAGTGTGGGATGAGGGAGACTATTCCATCACAAGTATCGCGGACTTGGGAGAGGGCATACCTGATGAGTACAAGCAGAGCATATTTAACAGGTTTACCCGTTTTGATAAGGCAGGGGTAAAGGGTACTGGCATAGGGCTTGCGATTGTGAAGCGTATTGTTGAGCTGCACAATGGTGAGGTATGGGTGGAGGACAACTCACCGAGAGGAAGCGTATTCTATGTTAAGCTTCCAAAGGGACACGCTTAAATACATGCCCGCAGAGTACTCTTCATGAATCCCCTCCGCGGGCTGAGGATGTGTCTGGGCTTTCTCACCATTCTGCCAGTAGGCATGAGCTTTAAGAGCTATAAGGATGTGGCTAAAGCTGCGTGGCTCTTTCCCGTGGTGGGCGCAATTATCGCCCTGCTTGCTGCCATGGCTGCGCTCGCTTCGCTCTATTTTCTCCCCAGAAGCATCGCCGCTGGTATAGCCCTGCTTGTGCTTCTGCTGCTGACCGGGTTCCATCATCTGGATGGCCTGCTCGACTTCGCAGACGCGGCAATGGTGCGCGGAAGCAGGGAGGCACGATTGAGAGCGATGCACGACATTAATCACGGTGTTGCAGCCTTTGCCACCGGCTTCTTCGTCTTGCTTCTAACCTACCTGGCGATTTACGAGGCGAAGGGAATGCTTCCCGCACTTGTGGTTGGTGAAGCCTCGGCGAAGTTTGCCATGGTGCTTGCCGCCTACTCTGCAAAGCAGAGCAGCCACAGCGGAATGGGCTCTGAGTTTGTGTCCGTGCTGAAGGGCAACCATATGGTAGTGGTGCTTGCCTTCGCAACCTACCTCCCCTTTCTTGCCCTCGCCTGGGAGAGCGCTGCCTTTGTGCTTCTCTCCATCGCCATCGCCACGCTACTAATAGTCAGCGCCTCACACAGGCTCTTTGATGGAATTTCGGGTGATGTGCTCGGGGCGGTAAACGAGCTCTCGAGGCTTGTTGCTATGCTGGTGCTGGTATAATGGACGCGCTGATAATGGCTGGCGGAAAAGGTACAAGGCTGGGTCTCAAAGTCGAGAAGCCCCTGCTAACCTTCAAGAACATACCACTGGTAGAACGCGTGCTCACCGCTCTTAGAAATGCTTCCTGCATAGGGCGAATCTTTGCTGCCACCTCGCCGCACACACCAAGAACCACAGAGCACCTGAAGCGTCTCGGCGTTAGGGTTGTGCTTACTCCAGGCAGGGGCTATGTAGAAGACCTGTGCTATGCCCTCAGGGCCTTAAAGCTTAGCGTAGTTATGGTCGTTGCCTCAGACCTGCCTCTCATAAGGGCGCAGGAAGTGGTGGAGGTGGCAGGTGAGTATGCGCGCCTCTCAGCTACTGCACTTGCGACAATGGTACCTCTTGAGGTGTTTCGGCGCTATAGCTTAACCCCCACGCTGGTGATTCACAACCTCGTGCCTGCTGGTGTAAATATAATAGATGCACGACACCTCGGTGGAGAGGAGGAGGTATATGTTACAGAGAATATCAGATTGGCTGTAAATGTTAACAGCCTGGAAGACTTAAGAAAAGCTGAGGAAATAAGGAGGATTTTAAATGCCGATAAGCAGCGAACTCCTTGAAATCCTCGCGTGCCCTATGTGCAAAGGCGAGGTAGAGTACCGCAGTGGGGAAGACTTTCTGTTCTGCGAGAGCTGCAATATCCGCTACTATGCAAAGGACTGTAAGCTCGACCGGTGCAGAAAGTGCGATGGTGAGCTCAGGACGATTAAGGGTGAGGTGCTTCTGTGCAGGGAGTGCGGTAGATGGTATCCGATAATCGATGACATTCCCCACATGTTACCGGACGAACTCCGCGAGGATCTGTGCTGAGGGCCTGTAGGCTAGCGGATAGACTGCGGGGCTTCGGACCCCGCGGCCCGGGTTCAATTCCCGGCAGGCCCATCTACATTTTACCGCAGTACTCTCCCACGACCGGGACCGTTGCCCCACATTGCGGGCACCGCTTTTCTTTTGTTATACTGTAGCTCAGCACCCTGTAACTATACCTCCGAATCAGCAGCTTTCCGCAGGCGTGGCAGTAGGTGTTCTCGTACCTGTGGCCAGGCACATTGCCGATGTAGGGATAGAGCACGCCCTCACGCTTTGCAAGCTCATATGCGCTCTCGAGCTTTTCCACAGGAGTTGGTGGTGCACTAAAGCGGTACGCGGGGTGGTATCGTGTGAAGTGGAGCGGCACCGCTTCTCCTGCGAAGCGCAGGTGGTTCTCCACCACATACTCAAAATCTTCCTCTGAGTCGTTTACGCCTGTCACCACGAGGTTGACTACCTCAACGTGCAGCCCCAGGCTCTTCGCAAACCCAATATTCCTCCAGACTACACGTGCACTGGTACCGGAGCAGTACCTTCTGTACACCTCATCATTACCCTTGATGTCTATGTTTATGGCATCCAGACCAGCACTCGCCAGCATGCGGAGCGCTTCCTCGCTCATGTAGCCGTTGCTCACAAAGGTGTTGTAGAGCCCTTGCTTCCTGGCGATGGAAAAGAGGTCAAGGCAGTACTCAAAAAGCAGTGTTGGCTCGTTAAAGCTGGCACACGTGCCCTGGACACGCATTCTCAGCGCCATTTCCAGCATCTCCTCGGGGGAAATGTGACCCCCCTTCTCTGGTGGTTTTGCCCTGGAGAGGTGCCAGTTCTGACACCACCTGCACGAAAGATTGCATCCCCAGGTGGAGAAGGTTATTGCCTCCGAAGCAGGGTAGAAGTGGTAGAAGGGTTTAATTTCTATGGGCCTGGGTTCAACCGCAGAGATACTGCCATAGGACAGCGTAAAGAGCCTGCCGTTACGATTTTCCCGGACGCCACAGAAACCACGCTTATTCTCACCTATCTCACAGCGGCGCTCGCAGAGGTTGCATCTTATCTTTGAGTTCAGAACCTTATAAAGCTGTGCAGGCTTTGGCATAGGCAGACTCAGCCGCCAGATACGGGCGGGAAGAAGGCAACCTCATCGCCCTCGCGAACCTCCTGCTTTAGCTCTGCCACCTCGTGGTTCACGGAAACAAAATAGTTCCCGCCATCGAAGGCTTCGCCCAGCGCGGGATAGCGCCGCTTCAGCATCTCTATAATGTCGCCAACCGTGGCTCTGTCTTTAATATCAAGTTCAACCTCAGCCACACCTGCCTTCTCCCTGAACCAGGCGAAGAACTTCACCTTTACCATCGCCCTCTCTGTGCAGACTAACGTTGTCAATCCCAGTACATCCTTGTGCGAGCATACTCACGCTCTGCCTTTAGAATCTCCCTGTAGAGCTCTTCTTCATTAAGTGCCCTGCTAAGCACGCGCTTCGCTGTCTCAGGACCAATTCCGCGAGCTGCCTGCGCCACAACAGCTGCTTTGCCGTAGGAGAGGAATAGGTTCGCAGAGAGCTGTAGCTTTTTAATCTCCTGCCTCTCCTCCCGGGTCAGCTTCTTGCCCTGCTTGTAGCTCTTATAGAGACTGCGCAGCCTGTGCGAGTCGCCCTTGAGCACAGCCAGCATCCTCGCACCACAGCGCTCACAGCGCAGCTCTGGGGAAAGTGAAGCTATCCTGTAGCTAGCGTGCCATGAGGCGCAGTAGAGGCAGAAGAGTTCCACCCGGCGCTGCGCAAGACGGCGCTTAAGCGCTCTGAGTATGAGCTTCTCCGCCCTCTCGGGCAGAACCACCTCACCGTAGCTCCTAAGCCCCAGCTCAGCTATAGGTGAAGGCTCCTCGCGGCGGAGTATCTCCACCTCGAGTTCGCCTTCACAGATACGGCGGAGCACCTCTCTGGCACGCGCCACGTCTAGGTTGTCCTTGAATATCTCCTTCAGAGTTTCGCGGTGTATGAGCGACCCCTCGTAGGCGCGCATAACCCTTCTCAATCCTGCGCTGGTGTAGGTGTAGTCCCTGGCTATTGCACCAAAGCGCTTGGCGACATGAACAAACTTCCACCTGAACAGGGAGGTCCTTTTCAGGCTTGTGGCAAGCAGGCTTTCTATGTGCTCGGGCTCAACCTGGAACAGCGAGTAAATATCCTCCTCGCTGAGCTGTGTGCCTGACTGAAGCATAATTCTGTAGGCATCGCTCTGCAGCACAACACTCTGTCCGAGCTTAGAGGTCAAAAGCAGCGCAAACAACCTGCCTAGGGTTTCATTTACCTTCATGCCAAAGGGCGCATGGATTATTGCAAGCCCGCGTAGGAGCTCCACATAGATTTTACTCTTTCCAGGCACCGGTATGCCCTTGCGCAGATGGCGCTTTACCTTGCTCACCGCCTGCCTGGCAGTGTAGCCGTCGCAGGGGTAAGATGCAAGAGCATTTTCTCCTTCTCTAGCAGCCATCTCGCGGAGCTCTGCCGCCTCCTGCGCAACCTCATATGGTACAGGTATCTCTTCCCCCACCCAGCTAGGAACAGCGCCAGCAACCTCGCTCAGGGGTTCTACGAGTATCTCCTCCCCCTCCACCGCCAGAACGCGCCAGGGTGAGCCCTTGAAGATTATCCTGCTTCCCGGCTCAGCATAGTTCACCACGAAGGCCTCGTCGAGAACACCCACATTCTCTCTCGTGACGATGTTCTTAACGAAGTAGCGCTTCTCATCAGGTATTGTTGAAAGGTTGTTGTAGTAGTACTCCCTCGAGGCGCGAGTTGCACCGAAGCGCTCTTCCTCCACCCAGAGAAGGCGGAGCTCCGCAAGCAGAGCAAGCGCCTCCTCCAGCTCCTCTTCACCAAGCTCAGCAAAGGCAAAGCTCCTGCGGAGCAGTGCAAGCGCCTCGTGCTTCTCCACACGCCTGCGCTCAAGGGCAAGGCCAACAAGCTGGTGGGCAAGCACGTCATAAGGCTTTAAATGTGGCTCTATCTCCTCTAAAAGCTCATCCTTTGCGCGCCTTGCTATGGCAAGCGCCTCGAGAGTATCATCGGCGTCGGTGGTTATGATAACACCCTTTGAAACCATGCCCATGCGGTGCCCGCTTCTCCCGACACGCTGAATAATGCGCGAAACCTGTCGCGGGGACTTGTACTGGATTACAAGGTCAATACTCCCTATATCTATACCCAGCTCAAGCGAAGAGGTGCATATAAGCGCCCTGAGCTTGCCGCTTTTGAACTCCTCCTCTGTAGCTATGCGCACCTCCTGGGATAGTGAGGAGTGGTGTATGCCGACGCTCTCCCCTATAATCTTAAACCGTGAGGCAAGAATCTCGGCCATTTCGCGGGTGTTCACAAAAATAAGCGTATGTCTGTGCTGCGCTATTAGCTCGCGCATCCTGCGCAGCCTTGTAGCAGCGGCTATGCCGGTCAGAAGCTGCTCTGCTATTTCGCGGTCCTCCTTCTTCGGCTTCGGATGCTCCACACGAATGTCCATCTCCTTGGCGGTACTGACTTTAACCACCTTCACCGGAGCATGGGAGCACAGGAAGCGCGCAACCCTCTCTGGTGAGCCGACCGTGGCACTTATACCTATGCGCTGAAACTCCCGTTGGGTGAGTTCGCGCAGGCGCTCAAGCGCAACGCTTAGCTGCGCTCCACGCTTGCTCTCCGCCAGCTCATGCACCTCGTCCACCACCACATAGCGCACATCCCTGAGATGCCTGCGCATCACAGGCGCTGGCAGAATCGCCTGGAGCGTCTCCGGTGTGGTTATCAGCATATCCGGCGGGGATAGCGCCTGCTTCCTGCGCTGATACTGTGAGGTATCACCGTGGCGAACCGCTATACGTATCCCAAGCTTTTCACACCACCACTCCAGGCGTGAGAGCAGGTCTCTGTTGAGGGCGCGGAGAGGCGTGATGTAGAGCAGGGAAATGCCGCTCTTCCTGCCTTCCTCAGTCAGCCTGCTGAACAGGGGAAGCATCGCCGCCTCGGTTTTACCGATACCGGTGGGAGCTATGAGCAGCACGTGCCTGCGGCTTAGAATAACTGGTATGGCAGCCTCCTGGATAGGAGTAGGTCTCTTAAAACCCGACTCGCTCAAAATCTTTCGCACGGGCTCGGAGAGAAGAGAGAAGGACTTCATAGGCTAGTTTTTCCTCTGAATCTGCAGCTCTATTGCTCGCTCCATTGTAAGTTCGCCTTTGGCAACCCTCTCGGCGAGGGCACGTGATATTGTGATGTTCCCGCTGCGCTGCCTGCTGTGCTTCTGGATGTTCTTAATCTCGCCCGGCGTGGGTTTTATCTCTACCCTCTCCTTCAGCCTGCTGCCACGCTTCAGGGCGATGTTTATCGCAGCTATGATATCCCTGACCTCGCGCGGAGCCTCACCCTTCCCCAGTGAGGGCGTTGTGGCATGCTCATCCACTATCTCTATATCAAAGCAAAAGTTCTCCTGCAACATTTTCAGCAGGCGAAGTCTAAATACCCCGCCCCCATTGCCCACCTTAATTTTCACCCGGTTGCAGGAGTATATATGCATAATATCTTCAATTGCATCCTTAACACCCTCGGGCGATGCGAGCTTTGCCACGTGCACAACGCTACCATCGCCAACCACAGCCAAGCCTGGCTTCTCACCCGGGTCAATGCCCACTATGAGTTCACTGTAATGCGCCCGCAGCCCCCTGGAGATGGAATAGGCCTTCTCAACCGCTATACCCACATTCCCCTCATTTGCAGCAACTACACGGGAGAAGTCAATCCTTCCTGCTTCACTCTCGCTGGTAAGAACTACCTTTACATTGCCTGGAATCCTGTCTCTGAAGGTCAAGCTGTAAAATTCAAGCTTTTTCCGCTTAAGCTCCTTTGCAAAGAGGTAATACATTCTGGGTATCTCGGTTAGCACCGCTATCAAGCGACAACCTCATTTACTGCCACAAATTTGACGTGGTAAAATTTAAACTGCTACTCTATGTGAGCTTCCGAAAGCAGGACTGCGCACCCTATTGCAAGGGCGGAGCATGCGTTTCTGTCAATGCTGGCAAGCCTTCTGCTGAGCTCCTCGCCGCCAAGGTGCTCCGCAAGCAGCAACGCAACGTCGAAGTAGAGCATGAACTGCCAGGGCACTTCATCACCTCTCTCGAGCCTCCAGTAGCGCTTTTTATCCTTCTCAATGCGCTTTTTCCTCTCCTTCTTGAATTCTTCACCAGCCTCTCCTATCCAGAGCAGGAGTGCATTCTCTGTACTCCACTCATAGAGGTCGAGAACAGTGTAGTCGGCGATTCTCAGGTGAAGCTTCCAGTCCCTTGCCTGCATCTTCATCCTCGATATAACGCTGTCAACTGCAACTGCCCGCATCTCCTCTGCAGCATTTTCTCCAAGAACAAGTACCGGAGAGGCAAAGCATGATGCAAGAAGCAAAGCCTCACAGACTTCGCCGCTGACCGGTAAAGTCTCAGATATGAGCCCCCGGAGCTCCTCCACAGATTCATCTGGATAGAAAAGCTGCCTGAAGGGCTTCTTCTCAAAACTGCTGCGCATAAGTGTGGGAGGTACGCCCACAGTTCTGTACCTGAATCTCCTGGCCAGCCATCGGAGACATCCTTCCACATCTTCTGAGGGATCGAAGTAGACCACACCGCGCAGGTTCTTTACCAGGGCAGCGTACCTCGCAAGCATGTTAATGAACTACATGTGCCATTAGAAAATTTTTCTCCTGAGTTAATTATGCGTCAAAAAATCCACCGCTTAATCAAAACCTTTAAGTTGCAAAATGTATACTTCTCTCCATGATCCCCGAAGAGGTGCTCAAGGCTTTTGACAACCTCTGTCACCCGGAGAAGCCCCTTGTGTGGGTTGCAACCTCAAGCAAGGACATGCCCCACCTGGTACCCGTCTGCTTTGTTAAAGCTCTCGATGACGGCAGGCTGCTGATAGGCAATGTCTTTATCTCGCGTACAGAGCAAAACATTGAGAGCAACCCGCGTATCGCCCTGGCGGTTGCCTTCAAACGGAATGGCTGGGATGGCTACCTGCTCAAAGGCAGAGCTGAAGTCCTTAAGGAGGGCAGCCTCTTCGATAGCTTCAAGCAGGAGGTGCTTGAAAGAAGCGGGGGCAAACGGAAGCTTCGCTCGGCGCTGCTCGTAAGCGTTGAAGAGGTCTACTCACTGGCTCCGCGGAAGGGGAACAAGAGACTGGTTTAAAGCTTCAGCTTCTTGTTATAATGGTGCTCCTCTGGATGCACCTCCTTAATGACCTCGCAATAGAATATATCCTCTTTTTTGAGTAGCTTAGAGAGGTAGCCCAGCTCCCGCATAACAGGCACAAAACGCATTGTGGCTTCAATGTACTCCCCGGGCAAGGCTGCACAGTAGCGAGGCGACAGTTTCATTGCAGCGAGTGCGAAACCGCTATCCACAAATCCAAGCACTGAGGCAGCGACCTCAGCGGCTTCTCTCGGACGATTGATTATCAGATTGCTTGCCTCCTCATGCACTTCCAGGAGTATGCGAAGCGCCTCAGAGTCGAGAAAGTCCTCGCGTGAGATTATCCCGTAGCTTGGATTAAAAGGCCAGAGCTTCGCAGGGGGGAGGGCAACTCTGGCGCCAAGGTCACGTTCAAGTAATGCCGCCAGAGCAGGTGTACCCACAGCCGCAGAAATTTCTCCAGCCTCCATTGCGAGGGGTATGAAATCCGCCCATGGGTAGTTTATAACCTCCGCCTTTGTGCCGTGCTTCAGCAGAAGGTGGCGCAGAATAATGTCATGGATTGAGCCCTTCGGAGGACAACCTATACGCCCGCCCTCCAGAGATGCCACAACCTCCTTAATTTCCCGCCCAGCAACGTCTCTAGCTGTGCACAGCACAGAGCCCTCCACATGTCCGCCGGCGACACACTTTATCTCTGCTCCCCGTGCTATGCCTATCATCACGGGAGGCAGGCCAATATACCCAACATCAACATCACCCCTGGACAGCGCCTCAACTATAGCAGGCCCACCTCCAAAAAGCCTCCAGCTCACCCTAATCCCGCGACGCTCAAGCATTCGTAACCCGCGTATAAGCAGAGCGGTATGGTAGACCGTAGAGAGGTGACCAATCCTAATCCTCATCTCTCAGAAACCCCACAACATTTGATTTAATTTCTCTGGGTGATAGGGGGATATCACTCACCTTTGCATTTCCCGGCTTCACGACCACATGCACAAAGCGTGGCGCTATACCACTGCGCATCGCATGTACCACCTCCTCTGGTGTAGAGGCGCGGGAGGTGTTTTTTATACCCATTGCACGGGCGAGCATCGCCAGATCCACGCTTCTGAGCGTAGCAGTTGGTTGATTGCCGGTACTGCCGTAGGCAGCGTTGTCCATGGCTAAAATTGTCAGATTATGCGGTGCCATCTCTGCAACCGTCGCCAGTGTGCCGGCATTCATGAGCAAACTGCCATCACCATCAACAACCACAACCTCCTTCTGCGTACACATAGCTATGCCAAGCCCAATAGAAGTTGCCATGCCCATACTTCCAAGCATATAGAAGTTGGAGCGCTGGTGGAGCACGTGATACAGCTCCTTGCTGGGCACACCAAGGTTGCTCACCACCACCTTATCGCGGAGCTCCTCCCTTATTGCAGCAAGAATCTCAAAGCGTGTGTGCCTTGCGGTAACCTCTTCACCTTTAAAGGCCCGCTTACCCACAGACCTTACCATGCTCTCCCAGGCAGGCATTTTAAAATCACTGCCCTCCCATACTCTGGGGCTGAGCAACGCCGCCGTAATGCAGCTCTCCTCGAAGGCCGTGGAAGCAGCCTCGGCTATTTCCGGTATGTCCTCATTATCCTTAATTTCCACAAATTCTATTTCAAGAGCTTCCAGGAGCCTGGGCACATACCTGCCCATGGGCTTCTGGGCCACTATTGCCTCCTTATAAACCCCACGCCAGCTTATCAGGATAAAAAGTGGAAGCTCATATAGCTTTGTAAGTGATGCCAGGGCGTTGACCATATTCCCTATGCCCGAGGTTTGCACCAGCATTGCCGGCTTCTCCCCCGCCAGCGCAGCACCGGCAGCAACCCCTACACCCTCCTCCTCCCTGGTAAGGGGTACATGCCTGAATTCTCTGGTAATGAGATAGTGCAGCGCTTTAACCTTATCGCAGGGCAGTGTGGCGGCGAGGGTTACACCGGCATCTTTTAAAAGAGTAACTACCTCCTCTTCAGGACTCATAGCTCAAGCTCCCTAAGCTCGCGATCGTCCGCATCTTTGCTGAGAGTATAATCTTCCTTTAATCTGTGAAGCTTTTTATCCTTTCGCAGTCTAGCACTCCCACCGCCTGTAATATTGAGCAAGGTTATATCCTGCCTTCGAATGCTCCCCTTTTCAACCGCCTGCAAGAGCGCAGCCACCGCCACACCTGCAGCAGGGAGAATATCTATTCCCTCCAGCTTTGCAAAGAGCGCCTTTGCACGCTTTGCCTCGCTGTTCCTGACCCCATACATCTCTCCCTGTGTCGCCACCAGTGCATCATAAACACCGCCAGCTATGCTATAAGGAGGATAGCGGTTTGAGAGTACCCGTGCATATATGAGGTCAAGTACATTCTCAACCTGCGGAATATCCTCCGCTGGGACAATCTCCCGCCTTCCCGCGCGCCATGCGCTGTACATGGGTGCAACAGGTAGATTCTGAGCCAGATGAAGTCTTGGTAGAGCACCACCAAAGCGTCCATCCTCACGAAGCCTGAGCGCCGCCTCATATGCTGCGATAGCACCTGTGCCACTTCCCACCGCCTGGAAGTAGTGCCTTGGCATGCATCCTATTTCAAATACCGCATCAAGCAGCACTGTACCCAGGCCATCTCTCCGGGCTATATTCCTGGCGCCGCCCTCATAGGTAAAACCCTTTATCCTGGAGAGACGCTTTGCAAGTGCGATGCTGTCCGAATAATCACCATCTGTAATCATGACTGTCTTCACATATCTGCGGTCATAGCGCGGGAGAAAAACTCCACAGAGACATTTTCTGGGCACAAGAAGCACAACAGGAAAACACTCCTGTGTCGCAGCTGCTGCAAAGGCTTTTGCGGTATTACCCGCAGAGGCTATAACCAGCTTGGAAACATTATTCTCCTGCGCATAGCGTATGGTTACCACCGCCTCGAGCTCTTTGAAGGTGCATGTTTCCATGTTCACGTCTCGCTCTGGCCAGTAACCGTTGAAAGTGATATAGAGGTTTTTAAGTCCAAGGTACTCCGCTAGACCCTCGCTTTTATAGGTTACCGGTTTGTCGCTGTAGCTGGAAGGTTCATTTACGGGCAGCCAGTCGATAAAACGCCATATTCCAGGTAAGCGCCTGAGAGCAAGATTTCGCTTTGAGTAAATACTCCTGCTCAGCCCCCGATGGTTCGGACATGAGAAATTAAATGAGACATCTTTCCTGACCTCTCCCCCTTCTACGCACATCAGATAGAACTTACTCATAAGGATACCTCTGAGATTAGGAAAAAATCCTACCATGAATAGTGTAATTTAAAAATCATCCAAAAATTTTTGCACTTTAAAAGATGGAGAAGTAAAAATGTTATGGGTGTTATATACTTATACTAAAACCTCGAGGGCTATGCCCAGAAAAACCGCTACAAGATAAACCCCTGAGCCTTTGTACGCTTTCCAGGCAACTCCACGGTTCTCAAGAAGCTTCACATTTAGATAAAGGAAATATAACCCAGCTGCAAAAGCGAGGGTCAAGTATACATACCCAAGTCCCGCTACAGGAGAGAGGATTAGTGTGGCGATGAATAGAGCAAAGGTGTTGGCAAGAAGGTATTTTGCCGCCTCTCTGTGGCTCATAATGGAAGGAAGCATAGGCACCCCAGCGCGAGCATAGTCGGCGCTGTACACCATGGCAAAGCTCCAGAAGTGGGAAGGCGTCCAGAGAAAGAGTATTATGGAGAGGAGCAAGGCAGCGGTATTTATTTCCCCGGTAGCGGCAGCCCAGCCTGCGAGCACTGCGCAGCTTCCCGAGGCACCGCCAAGCACTATATTCAGCCAAGTCCTTCTTTTTAGCAGAAGGGTGTAAACTACAACATAAACAAAAGCGCCGAGGAGGATGAAAGAGGTGGTGAGAAGGTTTAGGGAGAGTGAAAGGAATACCGAGACGACAATCAACGAAATTCCAGTAATGAGGGCAATTCTGGGTTCAAAGACATGCCGCGGCAGAGCTCGGCTCTTGGTTCTCTTCATTTTTGCGTCTATATCTCTATCCATATAGTTGTTTATCGCTGATGCGCCTGCGGAGGCAAGTGTACCTGCGGCGATTAGGAGGGCAAGGTTTCTGAACTCAACAGCGCCCGAGCCTGCGAGAATCAATGAGACTACTGAGACGAAGACCAGCAGCGCAACTATTCTGAGTTTGAATAAACCCAAAAAGTGTCTCATATCTCACCCCCTGAAAAATGAAAAAAGTATACGCCTACCGGATCACCACCGGCGGCGCACCAGGGGTTCCGAGGTTTATTATGTTCATCGTGGGTACCATGTAGGCCATGAGAACCAGCAGCAGCGCTATGGCTGTGAACAGCTTGAAGTTGTCCACCACGCCTAGAGAGCCCTGGGGAATCTCAACGCTACTCGGCTGGGCAACCTCAACCCTTGCACCTGAGGTCAGCGTCCTTAGCACATTGTAGAGGAAAAGCATTACACTGGCGAAGAGAAGCATACCGCCTATGGCTGCGAGCACCAGCAGAGGTGCCCATCCCTGCGTGGAAGGATGTCCTCCGAAGGTGACGTCATATGTTCTTCGCGGCGAACCTAGGATGCCCAGGTAGTGCATGGGCGCTGAGAAGAGTATCATCCCGATAAACCACAGGTACACCTGGGTTAACGCCAGTTTGGTGCTGTGGAGCTTCCGCCCGGTTAGCATGGGCAAAAGCAGGTAGCTTACGCCCATAAAGGTCAACGCCACAGCAGAGCCCACCGTTAGGTGAAGGTGTCCTGGAATCCATGCGGTGTTGTGCACCACATAGTTCAGGTTATGCCCAGCGTTAACAGCGCCTGTAGCACCAGCGAAGCCGAAGAGTATCATTGCGAAGGCGACGGAGGCGAATGTGGGGTCACGCCACGGCAGAGCCTTTATCCAGCCGAGTAGGCCCTTGCCTCCTCTCGCGCGAGCAGCCATCTCCATCGTCGCTGTTATTGTAAAAGCGGTTATTAAACTGGGCACGAAAACGAAGAATGTTGTGGCTGTGTGGAGGTATTTCCAGCCTGCTTCTATGCCAGGATCCATGAACTGGTGGTGGTAGCCCACTGGAGTTGAGAAGAGTATGAAAAGCATGAAGACCACTCTTCCTAAGAAGTCGCTGAACAGTTTGACGTTGAGCAGTCTTGGAAGTACAGTATACCACACTATGTAGGCAGGGAGCAACCAGAAGTAAACCAGGGGATGTCCGAAGTACCAGAAGAAGTTCCTCGCAAGCAGGGGATCTATCCTCTCTACCAAGCCTAGCGACCATGGAATGAGCTGGAAGAGCATCTCAATGGCAACGCCTATTGTGGCGATGTACCAGATTATCAGCGTTGCAACGACGCCAAAGACACCAAGCGGCAGCTTTTTATCAGTGTTGCCCATAGAACGCCATTTTTTCACTGTTAGAAGGATGTTGGCAGCAAATATCCAGGTGCCTATCACCAGTATTGTTGCGCCGATGTAGAAAAACGGAGAAGCTTTCATCGGCGGATAAAAGGTGTAGAGCACACTCGCTTTGCCGAGCAGTATAGGCACTGCCGCCATTACAGTGCCCACTATCACCAAGCCATAAGCCACCTTGTTTAAGGCGTAGCTGTAGGTGTCAATGCCCAGCCCGCGCGTGACCACATATATCGCCAACGCCATTATAAAGAATGTGGTGAACACCAGGGCCATGATAACACCGTGGGCTGTGAGAGAAAGGTAGTACTTGTCTGCCGGAATGATTCTTATCCCAGGTACGCGCTCTAGCACCTGCAGCAAGCCGAAGAGAGCACCAAGCCCAATCGCCACGTAAGAAACATAAAAACCGAGCCTAATAAAAACGTCATCCTTGAAGTTACCCATTTTTCATCCCTCCGTCACTATGAGCGTGCCTTTCATGAATTGATGCCCTCTGCCACAGTACTCATTGCAGACGATGAGATACTCACCAGTTTTCTCAAATTTAGCTGTAATTACAGTAATGTAGCCGGGGATTACATTAGTCTGGACATTCGTACCCACCACATGGAAGCCATGCTGCACGTCTGGGGAAGTGATGTAGAATTTCACATACGCACCCTTAGGTACGCGAATCTCTGTAGGCGAGTAGCTCCACATCCTCGCCACCATGTAAACATTGTATAGCTCGCCAGGAATCACCTCCTCAACCCTGGGGTTAGCGAAGCGTTCGTCTTCATCGATTTTTGTGGGGTCTATGACCTCAGCATCCTGTGGGGTCTGAAACCCGGCAACGAAGCTGAAGTAACCGGTGATTCCAAGAAAAGCAAAAACCATTATTATAGAAAACCCAAGCCACGCCTTTTCGTACTTGTTGATGCTCATATGTAGCAGCACCCCCCGACTCCAAAGTTTCTGGGCAGGAAGACGCCGAAGTACATTCCCAGCCATATCGCCAGAATCACCAGCGCAAGGAGTGCCATCACCACCAGCGTTCCTGTAGGCTCAAAGTCCTCGCTAACAGTTTCCACAGGAAACACCCCATAATGGTGCTCTTTCCACTCAGCCGAAGTAGCGGTCTAACAGAGCTTTAAGTGCCCTTGCATGCCTTGCTTCGTCCCTCGCTGAGACATCGAAAAAGTCGTGTGCCTCGTCTATGCCGTTCTCCTTGGCTTTTACAGCAGCCTTTCTCTTGCCCTTATTTGCGTTCTGCTCACCCTTGAGCATCTTCTCAAGGTTGGCCTTTGTGCTCTCGCTCACCAAACCGTTCATCTCCGCAAACACAGCAGCGTGCTGCGCCTCTTCCCAGGCAATCTTTTCAAGGGCTAGGGCGACCTCAGGGTAGCCTTCACGCATGGCAACTCTCGCCATGGCAAGGTAAAGTCCCACCTCGGTGCACTCACCGCGGAAGTTCATGTTTACCTCCTCTTCCACGACACTGCCCTTGCAGACACCCAGCTTATTCTCACTTACAAGCTCCATTGCTTCACCTCCATGTTTAATATTTTTTTAACTGTTTCATAATTATGTAACTGTTAAAAATGCATCTAACTATAAAAATTTTTTGGTTGCTGGTATCCTCATTATGTTTGAGTTCGTTATGCAACCTTGCTTAATAAAAATATAACAATTTGATGAACTTCTAATAATCACTGGGTGATGATATGCCACAGAAGCCCTACATGCTGAAGCCAGACCCCGAAACCGCAAAAGTCTTCTCAGACAGAACCAGGGCCAAGATAATAGAACTTCTGGAAAAGAGGGGTGAGATGACAAATACGCTCCTTGCTCGGGAGCTTGGAATTTCAAAGGCAACTGTGAGCCACCACATGAAAATTCTGGAAAAAGCTGGAGTGGTGAGAGTTTCAAGAGTCGAGGAAACGAGGGGGATACCAAAAAAGTACTATACAATTGATGCAAAGTTTCTTGAGTATGGCAGAGAGGATATCTCCAAGCCTGTGATGGAGGAAGTGGAGAAGGAGTTCAGAAAGCTCTTCCAGAATAAAAAATTCAGGGAAAAGTTGAGCGATGAAGTGAATATCTCATTTTTAAGACTGTACAAAAGTGCACTTCTTTTTGCAAAAGTGAATCTGGATGATGTACTGTTTGATCATGGGTACGAACTCGGTAAGAATGTTTTTTCTGAGATGGTGGCTGGAGAGAGCCTTGAAGAGGTGCTAGTTTCACTTGGCAGGTTATGGGAGGAGTTAAAGCTGGGCACAGTAGAGATTCTTGAAGCAAGCGACAGGGCAAGGATCGTAGTTAGAGATTGTTACCAGTGCATGCACATGCCGGATGTGGGCAAACCTCTTTGCGCCACAGATGAGGGAATAATCGCAGGGGTTCTGGAAAAAAAGCTTGGTTCCCGCTTCAGTGTTAAAGAGGTCGCGTGCTGGGGCACCGGTAAAGATTACTGTGAATTTGAAATTATAGAGCAGGCAAATCCACAGCAATCATAACTCCAAGCAGGATGTCGAGGTTATCTTCCTCAGTATGAGGCTGCCATGTCTGGCGAGATGTTGTTAATGATATTCAATTTCATTACTCTGGCCTTATCAATAGTTATTCTGGCATATTCCAGTGACTATTTTACAGAAGGCGCGGCTAAGATTGCGCGAAGATTCGGGGTTTCGAAGTTTATCATAGGTGCGGTGGTAATCGGATTCGGCACCTCCTCGCCCGAGCTTTTCACATCTGTTTATGCCTCGCTCTCAGGCACCGGTGGCATCGCCATAGGAAATGTGATCGGGTCGAATATTGCAAATATCGGTCTTATTCTTGGTCTGGCAGCCTTCATTAGAGCAGCAGCTATCAGGAAAAAGATGGAATTCATAAATGGTATAGCCTGCTTTTTGCTCACAGTGCTGGGGAGCATACTGATTCTCCAGGGTTATGTGGTATCACGCCTGGATGGGATTCTGCTGCTTCTGGCATTTGCCTTTTATATTTTTTACTCAATCAAAAATCCGGCCAACTCTATCCATACCCCAGACGCAACTGAAGATGCAAGAATGGCCGGGGTTCATGTAGTGTTCGGGCTTGCAGGCGTACTGATAGGAAGTGTGTTGCTTGTAAATTCTGCCGCAGCCATTGCCCATACCCTGGGCATACCAGAGTCGGTTATTGGTCTAACCCTGGTCGCCTTTGGCACAAGTGTACCCGAGCTTGCAGTATCCCTGGTGGCTGCGAAGAAAGGCTACTTTACCATGGTTGTCGGAAATGTGGTGGGCAGCAACATATTTAACATCCTGCTTGTGCTTGGTGCCGCTGCAGTTGCCAGTCCAATTTTGGTTGACAGCCCAATAGCTTTCAGGAGCACTCCGATGATGCTTATAGTCACAGCTTTAATGCTGATATTTATGAGAACTGGGTGGAAGATTACGAGGGCGGAGGGACTGGTACTCCTGCTCTTCTATGGCGTATTCCTGTGGGTGAGTTTCAGCTAAAGGTGCTGGGGGTTGCCGAGGCTGTTTCGCCAGACCTCCCCAGCACCTGCCCGCTCATGGCAGACGATGCCGATAAGCTTCACTCTGCGCTTACCTTTGCCTCGTACTTGGACGGGCACTTTACGAGCAATTTGTTAGCTATTATTGTATTTCCCCTGAGGGTTCCTATTGCGACGACGTCTATCTGCGAGCTGGGGTCGAGTTCCTTATCCAGGGGGAAGGTTGCGGGTATAACACCGTAGTATGCGACGCGTATGCTCGCCTTGCCGTCGGTAAGGGTGAAGTTCAGATTCTTTGGCACCCAGCTCACCGTGCCCTCAACAACATAACCCTGAACCTGAACCTGCCTGCCCTGATAACTCTGAAGGTTATCAACAACCTCGCTAACACTCTTGTACGGATTCACAAAACTCTCACTCGAAGTCGTGCTGAAGGCTATGCCAACAAAAACAAGTACCACCGCAACACCAACCAGGTACTTCAGATT
>WANW01000015.1 GCA_015521615.1 Candidatus Hydrothermarchaeota archaeon | reverse complement strand
TTATATTTCTGAGTGAAAAATTCAGAGAGGGTGCGGAAGAATAAAAATTTTGAGAAATTATAAGTTCACCACTCACGAACATTTTGAAGATTGTCACAGAAATTACTTATAGCAGCAGCTTCTAAACAACGAAAAGAGGGGGCGCCTCCTCGCGAAAGCCAAAAAAGAGGAGGTGATGTTGGATGAGGAGTAGATGGATAAAGGTCGTGCTGCCAGCACTGCTTACGATGCTGCTGGTTGGGAGTGTGTTTGCTGGCTTAGCAAGTAGCACAAATCAGAGTTCCAGTTTCTTCAAAGAGATACCATATAACAAATCAGCAATTGAGGCCAGTGATTTCCTAAAAGAATTCAAGACGGTTATTATAGACCCTATGGCTTTTAAGAAAGCAGCGGATTCAGGGGTTGTAAGTCTTGAACTGTTTGGAAGAGAATTAAAAATACTGCTAATGCCTGTGAAGGTTCAGTCAGAGAATGCCGTGATAATCATTGAAAACCAGAGTGGTAAATTCATAATGGAAGCTCCACCCCTCTACACCTACAAAGGCAAAGTCGAAGGAATCAAAAACAGCAGAGTCATCTTCACGGTGAGCAGTGATGTAGTCGTCGGTATGATAGAACTTGGAGACAAATATTATGTGATAGACCAGACAAACAAGAAGTACAACGGAAGAGTGGTTCACATTATCTATAGCTCAGAAATGCTCAGAGACAAGACAAACGCCACTCCTATGTCGCTGGATGGTGATGTGATAAGCCACATTAACCTAAAAACGGTGGACTCGACGGTAGAAAATACACTTCCAGGGACTTTATCAACGACTACTGTAGATTTACTAGCAGGGTATGATACCGAGTTTAAAAATGCGTTTTCCAATCCAACAGCTGAGATTGCCAGCATGATAGCCAGCGTAAACGATGCATACGCTCCAGCTGGAGTGCAACTCTCCATTAAAAGTTATAGATACTATTCCAACATACCCAACGGAGATTGCGGCAATGTGCTTGGAAGCTTTTTTGGCAGGGCAAGCAGCGACAGAGACAGCACCAAAAGCGATTTAGCCTTTCTCTTCTCGGGCAAGAACTTCGACGGACAGGCGGGTGGATGTTCCTACGGGTACTGTGGTGGGAGCGCATGGTGCGGATTTGCGACTGCTCAAATGGTAGCCGAACCTGGAACCCGCTACACTGCAAGTTTTAAGGATAGGTGCATCGTAACAGCTCATGAAACAGGGCACAACTTTGATGCGGGACATCAGGATAACACAGACCCAAATTACGCAAGGGCGTACCACTGGAAGTACATCATGGAAGTACATCATATGGGACAGATACACTGCACTATGGACACCCTTCATGGGCACTGGCTGGATCGGTGGAATGCAGCTTGAGTTCTCAGACAGAAACAATCACGGAGACTCCACCCACGACAACATCAGGAGGATTTCCGAGACAAAGACCACTGTCGCTGGGTACAGATAATTTTTTATTTTTTGTTATTTCTATTTTTTAGTGTTAGCATTGGGGGTAACGGAATGATGAGACAGATTTATCTTATTTTAACAGCTCTTATACTGATAGTAGCTTTTCAATGGCTATTTAACACTTCACTGCCATATAAACTCTTAGCACAACCTCAACATGGAAACCTCACTCTTACAGCGGTGCCGGAGAAAACCCGCATTAACGAAGGAGAGGCCTTTGATATAGAATTTATACTGAAAAATGATGGAAAAAATATCATTAATATCTGGAAGCCGGAGTGGCTCATTGACTACGATATAGCCTTCTACTATTTGAATGGTACACCAGTTTCAAAACATCGCTGTCCTGTTATTCAGAGGTTTCAGATGACAAACAAAAACTTAATGGAGCTAAAGCCCGGGGAATCCCTTAAATTTGTTTTGGAAGCAGAAGCCTGGAGAGACTGCTGGATTCTGAGGAAAGGAGAGTACCTGCTGAAGGCAATTTATTTCACAGGAAAACCTGAAAATGAAAAGATAACAAAGCCCTACTGGGTGGGCAGGATAGAATCAGGAGGAGTAAGGGTGGTTGTAGAGTAATGGTTAATGAGGGCTTGCAGAAGGTATTAACTATGAACGATGGATGTCTAAATTCGTTGAAAGTTATGGGTACTATCCTTATTTTCACGCCTTTAATAGTGGCCCTGCCCGCCATTCTCTATGCGGTAACAACCGGGAAAAGCGTAAGCCTTGGAGATGGAGGCGCTGGCTATGCAGCAGGGTTGATGATTGCAGCCGGATTGGTAACCCTGATATACGTTTCAATAAAGGAGTTCAAGGGGGAGAGATGATGGAGATACTGCTCGCCCTTATCGCATTAACAGGAATTATCCTCTGGATTAGAAGTGCTGCTCAGATAAAAGACAATCGGGCAAGAGCCTTGGATATTATCGTTATTGGTGCAATTTTATCCATTGTCCCCCAGTTTACAGATAGCAGCAAAAGTGTTAGCATCGCAGGGGTTCTGATATTCTCCTATGGAGTCCTTGTACTTGTGAGTGAAAAATTCAGAGAGGGTGCAGAAGAATAAAAATTTTGAGAAATTATAAGTTCACCACTCATGAACATTTTGAAGATTGTCACAGAAATTACTTATAGCAGCAGCTTCTAAACAACGAAAAGAGGGGGCGCCTCCTCAAAGAAAAAAGAGGAGGTGAGATAAATGAGGAGTAGAAGATTAAATGCAGGAATATCGGTGCTACTGGCTGTAGTGCTGGTGGCCGGGAGTGTGTTTGCTGTATCTACAAAGGTGTCGGAAAAGACAATTGCGATACCACTCTCAGAGCACATAAAGAAGGTGGAAAATCTGCAATTCGAACTAAAGGACGGGTACGTCAAGAACGGAACAGTATACCTTAAAACTAGAGATTCGTCAGAGATTCAGCCAACCGCTATACTCGTCGATGCGTTCATAGATATATTTCCTGACAAATACAGCTACAATGTAAACGATTATGGCACAGTTAACATCCATGTCAAGACCTATGCGAATCCACTCGGTTTTGCCAGTTACTTCCTTAAGATACCTAATGGAGTCACCTACATTAATGTCTACGACGGACCACAGCCGTCAAACGTATTTTACTTAGACTCTGGAGAATGTCAGCCAATCCCCAATTATGGCTTGGTTTGCGGCCCTGCTACTGTGTTATACTGGGGAGTAGTCCACAGCTGGAACTATGAGAAATTCATAAAAGTCAAAGTGAAATACACTTCGAGTGGCTCCTTTGCAATGTTTTCCCATGTAACCGAAGAACAGATTCCACTGGGGGTTAAAGCGCAGGACAGTGACTCTTTCAGTGTGACTGTGAACTAATTTCCTTTATAATTTTTTATTTTGTTATGTTATTTCCATGGCCTATGCCTATGCTACTGAAAAATAAAATTGAAAAAATGTTAAATGAAATATTAAATAAGACTATTGTAATTAGCCTGATAATATTGTTTGTGATTTTATTTTTGACTTCAGTCTATAATTATGAAAAATTTTCTCCTTATATAAAATATGTTGAAATTTTTGGATATTTATTTCTACTTATATTTATTTTTGCGGTTTTGGCAGTTCTAAGGATAATTATCTATAAAATTGCCAGACTATTGGGGTCTTTATAAAATGATTTGAAAGTGAGGACAGAAGATGTTACCCAGGAGAATTACAGTGTTGCTCTTGCTCCTGATATGGTACTCCCCCATATTTCTCCCTGACGACTACTCCGGCTTGGCAGGCGAGAAAAAGGAGATAGCGGTAAGGACGCAAAGACCGAGTGGGAGGTTGTTCTCTGAGGTATAAGGTGACTGAGGTCGTGAGGAACAACACCTGGTGGGATGTCTCCCTCACGGGCTACGGTTTCTTCAACATCCCGATAAAGAAGGTCGAGATGACGGTTTGCAGAGGGAAGAGCCTGCGGCGGGAGCTTTAGAAATTATTTCCCTGGCGCTGGTCTGGTCGCGTGGGCTGTGGTGGCGGTGTGGCTTTTGAGTGTTGCCGCGTTGGTTCACCACTCATGAACATTTTGAAGATTGTTCTATAAATTACTTATAGCAGAAGCAGTACTGTAATAGCCGGGGAGGCGCCTCCTCAAAGAGAAAAAGAGGAGGTGAAAGGAATGAAGAGCAGGTGGTTAAATGCAGGAATACCGGCGCTATTAGTAGTAGCGCTGGTGGCTGGAGCCGCAGGCGCCACAGTACCCGGACAACCATGGTGGTTTCCAGACTATTACTACAGCGTAGACCACGTAGCTTCGCCGGACGTCTTTGAGTCGTCAATCGCCTGGGACAGGAGCAACGACAATGGAGAATGGTTCGGTCTTCTATAGAAGTATATGATCACGAAATAAGGTGGGGCGGCTCTGAGTGGAGCAGTGAAAGTGAGCTCAGGTCTAAATACGACTACGAGGCTGCGTATTCAAATCTTCCTGGAGCATACACCACCGGCGTGGAGTGGAACTCCGGTGAAAATAGAGCAGAGCTTGAAGTGGTCTCTGGAAGCTCCCAGGACATACAGGATAGGAGCTTCTACTACGTCGACTTCTGGATGGAAACCCTCGGATCAACAACAAAAACCGTGGAGGTTTTTATAAAATCGGAACTCGGGGCTCTCCCCGGATTCCCAAACCCACTCGACCCGAGAGCTGTGGACTACAGGTTAATAGGCGCAGACTGCTTTGTCCCACCTCCCAGTGGATACAGGGTGATAACAATATATCCGCCCACCAAAAGCACACCCGCATGCAGTAGCTCTCAGGCTGCTTTATCTCAGCTTTCAACAGGAACATTGGCAAAACCAGAGAGGTTTAACGCCAGCGAATATGTGAAAAAGAAGAAGCTTGAGCTGGCGTCACTGAGCAAAAAGATGCCAACAAAGCGAGTATATACCACGATTACCTTTAAACGTCCGGTCTCTTTCGATTCGGCAACTGACATAGCCAGAAAGGCAGAGATTAAGCTGGAAGCCGTTGACCTGAAGTACACCAACAGCTATGCCTTTGTCAAGTACGACGATGAAAGCAAAACCAGAGAGAGGATTGTCGGAGTAACCAAGAAAATAAACAGCAGGCACAGAGAGCTCGGTCTTAGTCCAGCGTATCTGGAAGGCGTAATAGCTATAAGGGGATACGCCGCTATTGGGAATCTTAACAGGATATCAGGCAGCAGGGAAGTGGCACTGGCAGACTTTAGCCTGGAGGACAGGAGTCTACCATTTATATACTATGAGCTCCAGAGGTAACAGCAGCTTCAGAGGTGGGGTCATGACTCTCAGGGATTTATTTCCTCTATTTTTTGTTTTTCTCCTTGGCATCTCTGAGATAAAAATTGCAGGAGTTGTTGCCGCTTCCGTTGGAGAGTCCGTTGACAGGCAGGCAGGGATACTAATCCTCTGGTTTCTGCTCATCAACTGGTCCTTGCTGTCCTGGCTTTTATACTACTACCTGACCTCGAAGGGTCTCAAAATCAGCCCTCTCCAGATGCACAGAATAGTTGGATATTCCGCAGTTCCCTTTATTATATACAATTTCTATGTCACTTACCTGGAAGAAGAGCTTGCAGGCGTTTACATTCCCATCGATCCCTTTGGAATAGCCTACCTAATCTTTCTAAAAGGGTATTCGCTGGAGTTTATGTCATTGCATCTGCTTGTCTGGGCGTCAGCACTGGCGGTCTTTGCCTTCACTTTAAGGCGGACTCTTCCTCAAATAAAAAATAGAGAGCTGTTCACCTCCGCACTGCTCGCAGGAGTTGTGGGCGAGTTTCTTCTGATGTTCGAGTACCTGGCGCTGACAGTGTACTCTATTCTGATTCTCTTCGGAATTTCTGCTGCGGTAATTTTCATCTACAAAATAAAGCGGATAAAAACGGAAGTGAGGAGCAGAATACTGCGTTGTCTGGAAGAAAAGGGAGCTTTGCACTTCAGCGGTGTGGCAAGGATTCTCAACCTCAAGAAGAGCACCCTCAGCTATCACCTGAATGTTCTTGAAAGATTCGGTCTGGTAAGGTCCGCGAAGGCAGGCAGGTTTAAGGTCTATTATACCGACTCCTTCAACGACAGGTACCTCAATGGCACAGCAAAGGAAATTCTTAGATATCTTTCAATAGTGCAGGAGTCCACCGCCGGAGACATAGCACGTGCTCTAGGTCTCTCCCCCTCCACTGTCTCCTACCATCTGAAAAAGCTTGAAGACGCAGGACTTGTGCTTATTGATAAAAGTGGTAGAGAGGCGAGGGTAAGAGCGCTGGCTAAAGCGGATTCTCCAGGTTATTCTTCATGAAGAAGCTGTTCAGCGCAACCCTGCAGGATATTACAGAAACCTCGCCGAACTCCTCGCGCAGGCGGTTCATGAACTCCACCAGCAGCTCCCTGTCGCTCTTCCCGGGGGGTGTGCTTATTATGTTCCCGTTCCTGCCCACGGTTATCCCGAGCTTAGCGGCGAAGTCTATAATCTTCTCCGCGCCGTAGACGCCGAACTCCCGCCTTATCACCAGCTCCAGCGCGTCCCTGTAGGTTGCCATTTTACTCCTCTCCCAGAAGCATGTACTCCCCGCACTCCAGGTTTTTAAGCGCCTCGATGTAGCGCTGCACGTCCTCGCGTATTATTGAGCCGTGCTGGGGTGCTATCATGGCTATGTCCAGCTTCTCCAGCTTTGAGACGTTGTGCCTGAGTATCTCTTTGCTGGGCATGTAGTGCTCGTGGAAGGCCTTCATCGCCTCAATGTACCACTCGCCCGCGTAGAGGCTCCAGTCGTAGGAAAGCCCGCCGAAGAGGTCGCCGGAGAAGAGGATTTTGCTCTTCTCGTCGTACATCACCGTCATGCCCGGGAAGTGGCAGTAGGGCATGAATATAAATTTAAGCTCCCTGCCGCTCTTCAGCTTCAGCTTCCAGCCGTGCATGTCCACGGCGTAGTACCTGCTCTTTATTCCGTAGAAGGGCAGCAGAAAGGTTGTTCTTGTGTGCGTTAGTATGGTGAAGGTTTTGTTCAGCCTCTCCTCCAGCAGGGGGATGCCTGTGCACAGGTCAGGGTCCTGGTGCGAAACGAAGATGTAGTTCACCCTCTCCGGCTCCACCACCGACTCCAGCTTGCTGTAGAAGGTGTTGAAGTGGGGCACTGAGCCCGGCTCTATTAAAATAACATCCTCACCGTCGTCTATCAAGTAGGGATTCGACCTGAAGGCGGAGTTCTCCTCCGTCCAGCCGAGCCAGTATATCCCGTCGTGAATCTCAATCGCCCTGCTGTAGTCCAGCTCCTCTCCCATTCTACCACCTGCCATCAGATTGCAGGCACAGAATACTTATTCTTTTTCTTTCGATTCGTAAAACAAAAACGAAACAAAAATAAAGTTTAAAAATCAGCGCGTAATGTTGTAGCTCCTCACGCGCTCGTACAGCTCCCTCGCCTTGCGGCTGCGCTCGAAGTGCTCCCTCACAGGTGCAATAAGCTTATCCAGGTACTCCGCCACCGCATTCTTCAGGTCCTGGGGATGAAGCTTCTCCTCGCGGTAGTCCCGCTCCAGCTCTGCGTAGGAGTAGTAGGTAACATCTCCGCCGTACTTCGCGGGCCTCTCTATTGTAAACTCGTCGAAGGCACGGAAGATTATCTCCTTCGTGTAGTCCAGCACCGGGTTGCCCTCCACCTCCCTCATGGGGCAGTACGCTTTGGCTATCTTTCGCCCTATCTCCTCCCGCGAGTCGTGCACGAAGATGGCGCTCTCGGGCATGGACTTGGACATCTTCGCCTCTACAGCGAGAGCCGCCTTCTGCCTGCTCTGCTCAGCCTTTGGGGCGAAGCCCCGGAGCGAGAGCAGCATGTGGTGGCTGACCACGACGGGCTTTCCTCCTGCACCGCAGCCCTCGTAGCCCAGTAGCTTAACCATCCCCTTCTTCTCAGCAATTTCGCGAGCGAGCATATTCACCTTGCGCTGGTCCATGCCAAGCTGGCATATATCTGCGCGCAGGTGGAAGATGTCGGCGCACTGCATGCTGGGGTAGAACACGAAGGCCGCTGGATTTGAGGCGTCCTCCTCCCTCCCCGCGATTGTCAGGCTGCGCAGCGTCCGCTTTAGGGTGTGGTTCTTTGCTATGAGTATTACCTTCCTCCAGTAGTCCTCGTCCGCGAAGTGCTCGCGGTGCCACACCACCTCCACGCGGCGCATGTCCACGCCGGCGGCGCGCCAGACCTCTATAAAATACCTGCCAGCGTCGCGTATCCTCTCTATCTCGCCTCCCAGCTTGTTGTTTATCCACGCAAAGGAGTCGGCGAGGAGGAGCTTGAACCTCACCCTTGCCCTTAGCAGGTCCCTGAGCAGAAGCGGGCGGTATATTCCCACAGGGAGGTGGGCTATGCCGCTGGGTTCGAAGCCGTCGTAAGCTACGGGCTCGCTCTTGGTCTCAAGGAGCTGGCGCAGCTCCTCGTCGGTAACAACCTCCTCGGCAACGCCCTTGATGAGCCTCAGCCTCTCCTCTAAGTCCATCTCATTCCTCCAGGTGTGTTGCAAGAAGATAGGCACTTCTCCCTATCTTCAGGAGTCGCACCTCGTCGCCCACCCTTAGGGGAAGCGGGATATCAAAATAAAAAGTTTTGTAATCCTTAAATTCTAAAACCTGCACCCTCCCCCTGACCACCTCGGTTACCATGCCCTTAATTGCATCCTCTTCGCCTGCGAGAATCTCAGCCCTTGCGAGCTGCTTCTCAGGCAGGGAGAAGCTCCTTCTCGTTGCAAGGTCGAGCAGGCTTACGCTGCCCCTGCTCAGCCTGAGCACCTGGCAGACCCTTTCCCCGAGCTTCACCACATCGCCCCGCTTAACCCTGGGCAGGCGGTACGCATAGGTGTAGCGAAGCACGCTCTTGCCGCTCTCATCCATGCCCACCAGCTTCGTCGAGGTCTTGAGTGTGCCCCCATACTTGGCCACAAGCAGGCTGGCTATCTGCTTTGCCAGCTTCGCAGAGCCTATATAGAAGTCGATACCCTCCCTCCTCTCCTCGAGGCTTGAGATGAACGCCCTGTCCTCGCCTCGCCTTGCCTCCACCTCGCGGCGCACAAGCTCAGAAAGCTCCTTTCTCTCGCGCTCGGTAAGCGGCGCATGCCCCCGAATCTGAAGCACAGCCTCGTAGTAGCGCGAAGCTCTCCTCTGGCAGCTCTCGCAAAGCGAGAGCCTCACCCTTACCTCAACCTCCTGCGAGAGCTCCACCCGCTCGCCGCCGGCGCTTCCTTTAACCTCGAGGCGGTACTTGGTGAGGTAGTCCCTGGGCGAGCTCCTCCTCGCCTCAATAAAGGCGATGCCGACCTCGGGCCGGGAAAGTCCCCTCACGCGCAGCCCCTGCGATACCGCGGCAAAGCCAGCCTCTTCAACAGCTTCTTCAGGGCTCCCGCTCCTCTCCCACCTGCCCTGCTTGAGCACCGCCTTGCACTCCCTGCACACGTAGCCCCTCAGCCTCTTTGGGAGCTCCACGCTGACCTCGTGCTCGAGGTAGCACTCCCTGCACAGCGCTCCTATCAGCCTCTCGCTCCGCTTACCGCACCTGGCACAGAACCTTCGCGTCATTTCCTCTGCCCTACATATACGGCGACCGTTCCCAGGGTAAGGAGGTGATACCTAACGTTCTCAAGCCCCGCACTTTGCATGAGTTCGCGAATCTCCTCCGGAGGTGGGAACTCTGCCACAGAGGCGGGGAGGTAGGCGTACGCATCGCGTTTGCCGGTGATAAGCCCGCCGAGGAAGGGGAGCACGTGGAAGAAGTAGAGGGAGTAGAGCCACCTGAGAAGCCTGTTTGGGGGGAGGGTGAACTCCAGCACCACCACCCTGCCGCCGCGCTTTGTTACGCGTGCAAGCTCGCGGAGCGCCCTCTCAGCGCTTGCGAAGTTCCTCAGCCCGAAGGCTACAAGGGCGGCATCGAAGCAACCGTCGCGAAAGCAGAGGTTAAGGGCATCGCAAAGAGCGAAGTGCACATTTTTGGCTCCTCTCTGCTCAGCCTTCTGTCTCGCAATTGAGAGCATCTCTGCGCTGAAGTCAACTCCGACGACGCTTCCTCTGTCCATCCTCCTGGCAAGCTCAAAGGCAAGCTCTCCTGTGCCTGTGGCCACGTCGAGGGCGATGTTATCCTCGCAAAGCTCCGCAACGCGAACCGCAAATCTGCGCCAGCCCGCATCCCTGCCCAGGCTGAGCACAGTGTTCGCTATGTCGTAGCGCCCCGCTATGCTGGAGAACATTCTTCGCACACGTCTGCTCTTACTCTCAGTGCGCATGTGGTGGTTTATGCATGGGATATATGTAAAGATAATGCTATCTTTTTGAGTTGTTAAGCTTGTTTCAGATATCTGCGGGCTAGGCCGGGGGGCTCGGCGTCCCCTGTAACCTGAAACCGTCGATATGCAGGGGCCGAAGCTCCGGGGGCGGAGGCTCAAGCCCGCGTTTCAGCCCGGGACAGGGCGGTGATGGGTCGTCCCGCAGGACCGGTGGTTCCCCAGTGCACCTCGGAGGGGGTGCGCAAAGGGGATTTACCCGCTGAACCCCGTCAGGCTCGGAAGAGAGCAGCGGTAGGCGGGACATGCGGTGCTTGCGGGGTTGCGGCTCGGAGCTTTTGTCCCGGTCAACTGGCGCGGGTGAGAGGCTCCCACCCTGGAGCGCGCCCGCTTTAAATTAAAATATTTTTCTGCAAATTAAAATTAAATTAAAAAAAGATTTATAAAAAAGAAGGAATATAAAAGATAACTTGTATGGCACGTATTCTTGTGGTGGACGACAACGAAGAGATAGCTCACCTGGTTTCAATTATACTGGGACGGGAAGGGTATGATGTGGAAATTGCACTGAGTGGTAAAGAGTGCATTGAAAAACTCAGGACTTTCTCTCCAGACCTGATACTTATGGACTACTTTATGCCTGGGGACGATGGCGTGGTGGTAGCAAAGCATATAAGGAAAGAGAGCAGATTTGGCAGGGTTCCAATAATACTTTTTACAATAATGAGCTTTCAGGAGGGGCTCCAGGAGGCTGTTGAAGAGGCCGGAGCTGTGGACTACATCCAGAAGCCTTTTGATATAAGCACCATGCTGAAAAAAATTAAAAGAGCACTATCAGCAGCTCCAGTGGCAGCTAAATGAAGTCTGGATAATAATAGTTAATCTCGATATGTTTGTTCTAAAGGCTTAGTCGGGGTAGCCAAGC
>WANW01000014.1 GCA_015521615.1 Candidatus Hydrothermarchaeota archaeon | reverse complement strand
GGGTGCGCTGTGTACCCTCCTTAAGAATAAGCACAGGCTGCCCTCCCATCGTTGCCATCACATCAGACACCTCCATCTCCATTATAGTAAGTAATGGTTAGAAAAATATTAACGGCGTGGCTTTTATTTTTTGCGCTTCTTACAGCTTCAAACCTTTATTTTTTCATACTTCAGGAGGTAGGCCAGGATGAGCCCTATGACGAATGCCCAGGCCAGGTTGCTCATGAGCGTAATGCCCAGCATCACCAGGGGCACATAGAACTCACTCTTTCCTTTCAGGTCCTTTATCATTGTCATGAGCTCTGCACCTGCAATGAAAAGGAGCACACCCAGGATTGAGAATGGCAGAAGCTTTAATATCTCTATTGAACTCTCCCCAAAGAGTAAAGCAACACCCAGGAAGAAGCTTCCTATTATTATGTTGTTTCCCGCAGTTCTCGCGCCAAAGCGATAGTGTGCTGCCAGGCCACCCGCGCCATGGCACATGGGCATGCCCTGCAGCAGGAAAGCCCCAAGATTTGCCAGCCCCTGACTCGTGGCAAGCGCCCTGTAGGTTACCCTGTTTGCTCTATCGCCGAAGTAACTCTTCGCCAGGTCGTGCTGGGCAATTACAGCATTGCCCAGGGTCATGGGGATTTGAGGCAGAACCAGGAGGAAGAAGGCTGTGACAAAATCGTCTATGCTCGGCACCCCCTCGAGAAAAATTGGCTTGGGAAGGTGCAGGCCGAGAGCCACACGCGGGGTTTCAAAGGCCAAACCTACCAGGAAACCCCCAATCACTATTATAAGAGCAGCCGGTGCGCGCCTGTTTTCGAGGAGCAGGTACGCCACCGCTAGACCTGCTATACCGAGCAGGAAGTAAACACTTATATCTCCTACACCAAGCTCAGCGAGTTTGAACTGGTAGCTGGGTACTACATCAGAACTTGGTGGAGCCTTTATGAATTCGAGCCCGCGGATGAGCAGCAGTGTGCCCACGCTGAGCTGCACCCCTCTGACGACAGTTTTTGGAACATAACGACTTAGCTCTATTAAACCCGTGGCACCTAGAAATAGCAGGATTGCTCCAACGAGGAGGGCGGCGGCGTAGACTATGTTGGGAGTTATCATGGCGTAGTTTGCTATTGCATAGGCACCTATAACCTTCATGGGCTGTACTGGCGTGGGTACACGGTAGTAGGCTCCAGCCAGAATATAGAACAGTCCCACCATGAAAAAGAGACCAATGGCACTCACACCATTTAGAAGTATAAGCCCCAGCGCGAGAGGTAGAAGCGTACCCAGGTCACCCAGCGAACCAGCAGCCTCCATTCTGTCGAACCTGTAATACCTCCCTATTTGCATCCTAAAAATAAAAAGTTATAACAATAAAAAATTAATTTATTATATTTAAAAACCAGTTTATCATATATCTCGATTATTTAAATGTCCGACCTTCAAAATCTTTGCATGTGTCCTTATTACAGCTTTAGCTTTTCAAGTATTTCCCTGTATGTGGCATCGCCCAGAATGACCACCTCTCGATCTACTATCAGAGCGGGAAGCTGCTCAATACCGAGCTTTTCGGCCCTGTGCAGGTTCCGGGGGAAGTGGTAAACTATAAGCCTGTTTCCGTGCAAATCTTCAAAGATGCTCAATGTGTTCACCCATTTTCGCCCGGTCTTTTCTTCAAGCGCTTGCATTAGTGCCCTTTCGGTCCCCTCGCTTTCATCTGGAAATTCAATTCCACAGCAGCCATCTGGCACGGGCAGAGACTTCCTGAGAAACTCAATTATCATACTGGCCTCACTCCACTATTATCCTGCCACTTCTCAGAATACTAACCCCTATCTTACCGGTGATGCGGTTTCCCTGGATCCTGCTACCTGCATGCCTGCGCAGCATGCCAATAAGCGAGGTCTTGTTGTGCACCACTTTTATACCATGCTTATCGGCAATGCGGAGAATTTTCTCAGGCGCGGCGAAGAGTTCTTCACCCTCCTCCAGGAGCACTCTCACGGGAGAGAGTCTCTCAAAGGCGATAATTGTACGCCTCGCCTTTTCCACATTCTCCCTGGCGCGCTTCTCGAGTATTGCCACATTCTCCCTGCTGGTGCCGAGAAGCTCTGCAATCTCCCGCTGTTTGTAACCCTGAGCGCGCAGCTCCAGGATTTTAAGCTGCTTCTCTGTCAGGAAACCGTTGTTACGGCTCAAGCCATCACCTGGCTTTAAATCTGTCAGGCAGGTAAATAAATATTTCCGCTTACATCTTCAGTGTATTCGCCACCCTTTAACACATTTTTCTGGAAGAGTAAATAGATCATATTACGTTCATCCAAATATTTAAGTGGTGGGAGGTTAATCTGCTAGAAAGGCCGGGAATCTAAAGAAATGGTAAATATTTTCGCTTACAATTTTAAAATATTTGCACAACTTTTATATAATGGGTTATCATTACTACCTTACAAAATTTCTAAGGAGGTGTAGTATGAGAAAGCTGAGGCTGTTTGGAATAGTTTTCTTGATTCTTCTTCTGACGCTCAGTCTTGGATGTACTTCCAAGAGTGGTGCACAGGAGTCAAAGAGCGTGCCTGAGGCGGCGGCAGCACCTGCTAAAGAGATGCCAAAGCTGGTTCTCGCAACCACAACAAGCACTTACAACTCTGGCCTGCTGGGTGTTCTCAACTCGGCCTTTCAGAAGAAGTACGGCGTACTTGTGGAGGTGCACGCAGTCGGTACGGGCGCGGCTATACGTATGGCGCGGGATGGTGAGGTTGATGTGGTGCTGGTGCATGCGCGCAGCAAGGAGGACAAGTTCCTGGAGGATGGCTATGGCATAAACCGGCGCAATGTGATGTACAATGATTTTGTTATAGTCGGACCAAAGGATGACCCTGCTGGCATTCGTGGTATGAAGAGTGCAACCGAAGCTTTTAAGAAGATAGCCCAGGCGAAGGCCAAGTTTCTCTCCCGCGGCGACAATTCCGGGACAAATACAAAGGAGCTGATAATATGGAAGCTTGCCGGGATTACACCGAGTGGTGACTGGTATGAGAAGACAGGGCAGGGGATGGGCAAGACGCTGACCATAGCCAGTGAAAAACATGCCTACACATTAACGGACAGGGGTACTTTTCTTGCCTACAAGGGCAAGCTGGACCTGGAGGTTCTTGTAGAGGGTCCTGTTAAGGGTGGGGACCCGATTCTGGCAAACCCATATGCGGTAATTGCCGTAAATCCCAAAAAGTACCCAGACCGGAACTATGAGCTGGCGATGCTGTACATAGGCTTTCTGACATCTCCGGAAGGGCAGAAGCTTATCGCAGAGTACAGGAAGAATGGAGAGCAGCTCTTCTATCCGGATGCCCTCGTGGACAGGGAGAACTACAACCAGTACCTGCCTGTGACCATACACGGGTTGTACAACGAGCAGGGTGAGCCATACACAGGAGTAACTCTACCTCCAAAGGGTTAGAATAATCTCCACCTCCTCTCTTTTCTTTTTTACAGCGTTATTTTTATACCTCAGCGTGAAGGTGCTCACATGGAATACCTTATAGAGGGCGTGCTTCGTGCGGTGACTCTGATAGCAACTCTTGACCCATACGTTATAAGTGTTGCAAAAGTTCAGATTATAGTCTCCACCAGCGCTGTGCTGCTTGCCTCCATTACGGCAGTGCCCCTGGCGGTGCTCTTCTGCTTCAAAAACTTCCCGCTGAGGAACTTCCTCCTGACGCTGATAAACACCGGCATGGGTCTCCCACCTGTTGTGGTTGGTCTGGTGGTCTTCGTATTCTTCATGCGTCGTGGCCCGCTGGGCTTTCTTGATATGATTTACACCAGAGAAATAATGGTGGTTGCACAGTACATTCTGGCTTTTCCAATAATACTCGGCGTGAGCATCGCCGCCATAAACGCCGTGCCCAGGAGCATACGCGAAACCGCCTACACGCTGGGAGCGCGGGACCGCGAGGTTGCGCTGCTGGTGATTAAGGAGGCCGCCTTCGGGATAATCACCGGCATCCTCGCGGGTGCGGGCAGGGTTTTCGCCGAGGTGGGGGCGATCCTCACAGTGGGCGGGAACATCGCCTACGACATAGCCACGCCGGAGGGGATAATCCACGTCTCAAAGACGCGCACCCTCTCTACTGCGATACCCCTCGAGACCAGCCAGGGCGACATAGCGGCGGCGATAGCCTTTGGGCTGATACTGCTCACAATAACCTTCATTTTGAATATTCTGGTGAGCTTCCTGCGCAGGAGGGCGGGAATTGCGTAGCATTGTGCGCTTGGAGAACATAGGCAAGCGCTTCTCCGGCAGGGAGGTGCTGAGTGGCATAAACCTTGAGATAAGGGAGGGGGAGCTCCTCACCCTACTCGGTCCCAGCGGCGCTGGTAAGACCACGCTTATGCGGATTATCAACCTCTTCACAGAGCCGAGCGAGGGCAGGCTCTACTTCCGGGGGAAGGACGTGGCGACGCTGAGCGGCAGGGAGCTGCTCGAGGTAAGGCGCAGCATGGTGATGGTGTTCCAGAAGCCGGTCATGTTCACGGGCAGCGTCTTCGACAACGTCGCCTATGGCCTCAAGATAAGGGGCTACTCAAGGGCGGAGATAGAGAAGAGGGTGCGCGAGGCGCTGCGCCTTGTGGGCCTGGAGGGATACGAGGAGCGCAGCGCTCGCACGCTGTCGGGAGGGGAGGCGCAGCGCGTGGCCTTTGCAAGGGCGGTGGTGATTCAGCCCGAGCTTCTGCTCTTGGACGAGCCCACCACGAGCCTGGACCCGATAAGCGAGATGAGGGTGCACGGAATTATAAGACGGATAAAGGAGCTGGGGATAAGCGTGGTGCTGACCACGCACAAACAGCACGAGGCCATCGCCCTGGGCGACCGCGTGGCGGTGCTCAAAGACGGCAGACTTCAGCAGGTGGGTCCGCCGGGAGAGGTCATCTTCGCACCAAAGACGCGCTTCGTGGCGGAATTCACCGGCATGGTGAACATCTATGAGGGCGAGGTTGTGGAAGTGAGCAGCGACTACTGCAGTGTGAGGGTGGGCGAGGTAACGCTTGTGATGCATGCCTTCGATGCCTCGCCGGGGGAGCGCGTGTGCGTGGGCATCCGCCCCGAGGAGGTCATGCTCCTCCGCACCGACGTGCCCCTGAACCCGAGACACAGGAATGTTCTCACGGGGGTTGTCCGCGAGGTCTCACCCCAGGGAAGCGCAATGCTCAGGCTGCGCATCGCCAGCGGGGGCTTCGAGGTCAGCGCCGACGTGCCCAGGCATGTGGCCGAGAAAATGCACATCCGCGAGGGGGGTGAGGTGCTCTACTCCCTCAAAACCTCCTGCCTGCGCAGGCTTGAGGAGTAGGAATCATAGATATTTTGCATACATGTCCTCTTCCTTGTGAATTATTGCGGTAAATAGCTTCACCATGCTACCTCCTTATAATGGATGTTCAATACCACGGTAAGGTTTCTGCAAGAATGCTTGTGTCAGTAATTTGCGGTCAGCATTTAAACTCTCCCAATTACACCGTAAACCTCAGCCATGAGCCACACCAGCAGCGCCGCCGCAAAGATTGCGGGAAGCGCCGGGTAGGCTTTTTCAGCGCCTCTCAGTGTGAGGCGCAGGAAGACGAGAATGGCGACGGCGGCTGAGAATATAGCGGCGATTCCCCAGGCTAGGCCGAGCTCCGTATAGCTTGCCGCCGCTATGCAGGCGGCGAAGAGTAGGTCGCCGAAGCCGAGCAGAAGGCGGTCCTCGCCGGAGTCCACCTCCACGCCCATGGGCACCCCCGCGCCTTCCAGCTTTGAGGCGAGCTTAGGTATGGTCTTCCTTCTCACCACGTAGTGGTAGTCCAGCACCGCGAGCAGGGCGAGGGCGAGCACCAGGCCGGGGAGGCTGAGGTACTCCGCCAGCGCGGCTCCTGCCACACCAGCGAGGCTCGCCAGCTGCAGGTTCCTCAGCCAGGGTTTCAGCCTCTTGGTGGCGAGGAGGGGCAGGAGGGCGCCGGCGAGCAAAGCTAGGAGGAATAAAAAGCCCAGCTGCGGAAAGAGCGCCTCCAGCAGCGCCAGTGCCAGGAGGAGCACCAGGAGGTAGCTGAAGTAGGCAGAGGCAAGAATCACAAGCCTGAGAACCCTCAGAAATCCCCCGGAGCGAAAGAGAATGAGGTAGAGGTTGAGCGCAAGGATGAAGAGCAGGGGAAGCGCAAGGGCGTAGCCCAGGCTTGCTTCTCCCTCCATCTCCGGCTCCGGTGCAGCACCTGCGGTGAGGAGTTCGTGCTGGTAGAGCAGCGCAGCAGAGCCGGAGAACAGCAGGAAGAGTACCAGAAGCGCCTCGTCCCTCATTCCCGGAATATCTCCTCTGTCTCGCCCCTGAACACCCGCCTTGCGGGGCCACGCATCCTGAGGTTCACAATCTCACCGTCGCGCACCTCTGCTTTGACATAGAGCGTACCACCCCTTGCGCGTATTTCCACTGGCTTCTCCGGTGAAGCCTCGCCTAGGAGCACCGCAACAGCAGCGCAGGCGGCAATGCCCGTGCCGCAGGCGAGGGTCTCGCCCTCAACGCCGCGCTCGTAGGTGCGCACCGCAAAGACGTTTTCCCCCAGCTTCTCAAGAAAGTTGACATTCGCGCCCTGGGGGAAGACCTTGTGGAAGCGCAGCGCCCTGCCCAGGCGGAGCACATCCACACCCTCAAGGTCGTGCACCATTACAACGGCGTGGGGAACGCCCGTGTTCACGGCGCTCACCTCCAGCTCCTCTCCAGCAATGCGCAGCCTCTGTCCCAGAAACCTCCCCTCTCCCAGCGCTGGTATCTCCTTCCGCGCGAGCCTCGGCGCGCCGAGCTCCACCTCCACCTCTTCCACCGTCCCGTCCTTCTGAAAAACTCTCACCCCTATAACGCCGGCGAGCGTCTCTATGCGCATCCTCTCCTTCCTCACTATCCCAAAGTCGTAGAGGTGCTTTGCAAAGCAGCGCATACCATTGCCGCACATCTCCGCCTCGCTGCCGTCGCTGTTGAAGTACCTGAAGCGCGCGTCTGCCTTACTAGAGCGCTCCACCAGAAGCAGGCCGTCGCCTCCCACGCCAAAGTGACGGTGGCACAGGGTGCGCGCGAGCTCTGGCTTTGCCTCCTCCTCAATTTCTCCATTCAGATTCTCCACCAGCACAAAGTCGTTGCCTGCGCCGTGGTACTTGTAGAACCTCATAACCTGCCTCCTTCTGTTTAGCCTAAATTATATCTATGGCATCAGACTTAATACTTACAATGGGCTCCCGCTACGAGGTCTGCGTCATAGGAGGGGGAATAACCGGCGCCGGCATCGCCAGAGACCTTGCCCTTAGAGGCGTGGAGGTGGTGCTTCTTGAGAAGGGCGATCTTGCTGTGGGCTCCACAGGGAGGAGTCATGGCCTGGTCCACAGCGGGGCGAGGTACGTGGTAACCGACCCTGAGAGCGCAGAGCAGTGCGCCTCCGAGAACAGAATCCTGAGGGAAATCGCTCCCAGCTTCATCCACGCCACCGGCGGGCTCTTCGTCGCGCTCGGCGAGGACGACCCCGCATACCTGGAGGAGTTCCTCAGGGGGTGCAGGAGCGCAGGCGTAGCTGCAGAGGAGCTCTCGCCGAAGGAGGCGCTTAAACTTGAGCCGCAGCTGAACCCGGAGCTTGTGGCGGCGGTGGAGGTCAACGACGCGGTGGCGGACCCCTTCCTGCTCACTGTCGCGAACGCCTTTGCTGCGTACAGGCATGGAGCTAAAATAGAGACCTACGCAAGGGTGGTGGAGGTAGCCGACGGAAGGGTGAGCTATCTGCAGGACGGGAGAAGGCAGGAGATAGAGGCGGAGGTGGTGATAAACGCCTCCGGGGTGTGGGCCGGCGAGGTGGCGAAGCTCGCCGGGAGAAGGGTGGAGGTTAAGTCCTACAAGGGCACCATCCTGGTGTATCAGGGCAGCGCCGTGGGAAGGGTGGTGAACCACCTGCGCAGGCCGTCGCAGGGAGACATAATCCTCCCTCATAAGGGGACCACTCTGGTGGGCACCTCCTTTGTGCCCGAGGCGAGGCTTGAGAAGTTTTCAATCTCCAGGGAGGAGGTTGAGCTCCTGAAGAGGGAGGGCATAGCCAAGGTCCCCTTCCTTGCAGGGCGCAGGGTTATCCGCGCCTACGCGGGGTTGCGCCCGGTAGTGGGCAGTGGGGAGAAAAGGGGCTTTACCATCATTGAGGATGGAAGCTTCATCACAATAACTGGAGGAAAGTTCACCACCTATCGCTTGATGGCGGAGCGCGCCAGCGATGCAGCATGCAGGCTTCTGGGTATTCGTGCGCAGTGCACCACTGCAAAGGAGCCGATTGTGGAGGAGGGCGAAGAGCTGAAGGCGCTGCTCGGACGGGGCTTTAACAGGCTGTACGCGAGGTACGGGGCGCTTGCCCGTGCTCTAGTGCCCTATGCAGAGAAGCGCACCATCACCTGCCTGTGCGAGGGCGTGAGCAGGGGCGAGGTGGTGTTCGCCGCCAGGGAACTCTTCTGCAGAAACATCCGCGACATCCGCCGGCGAACGAGGCTGGGGATGGGCTACTGTCAGGGCAGGAGGTGCACCCTCGAGGCCGCTATGACCCTCTTCTCAGAAGGCCTCGCCTCTGCGGAGCAGGCCCAGGTACAGGTGGTTAACAGCCTCCGCGAGAGGTGGAAGGGCATTCTGCCGGTGCTGGAGGCGAGCATGAGGGAGGCGAAGCTCATGGAGGCAACCTATGGTTGCGCAGGCAACTACGATAAGATTAAGAAGCACCTTCGCGGGCTGGTGAGCTTCCTATGAGGGTTGTGGTCGCTGGCTCGGGCATCTCAGGCGTTGTGGCTGCGCTTCGCGCGAGGGCTCTGGGCAATGAGGTGGTGCTGGTAAGCTCCGGTAAGAGTGCCAGTTCGCGCTCCCTGGGTGTGGTGGACGTGCTGGGCTACCTGGACGGTGAGGAGCTGAGCAGCCCGGAGGAGGGGATAAAAATCCTAGTGGAGAGGGAGGAGGAGCACCCCTACTCCCTTTTAGGTGTTGAGCGCGTTAGGGAGGCGCTGGAGTTCTTCAGGGAGGTTACAGCGAGGGCGGGCATCCCCTTCCGGGGCAGCCTTGAGGAGAACATCCACATTGCCACACAGTTTGGCACCGTTAAGCCCACCTGTCTTGCACCGGAGAAGGTTTACGCCGGCAGGGTGGAGGAGTGGAGCGGAAAGAGGGTGGTCATCTCCGGAGAGGAGGAGAGGAACTTCAGCCCGGGCTTTGTCGCTGCTTCCCTCTCCTGGCTCCTGCCAAAGCTTGGCCTAGCTGGTCCGAGAAGAATAGAGGCGAAGGGAGAGGGCGAGCTTGTGCTCAAACCCCTGAGGCAGCTTGGCAATGGCGAAAACGCCCGCGCCCTGCCCCTGCTGGGAGACGGCGAGCAGGTGGTTGAGAGGCTCACTGAGCATGCCGCCGAGGCTGGGGTTCGCATAGTCCAGGACAAGATTAGCAGAGCGGTAGTTGAGGGAGGAGAGCTTAAGGCTCTGGTGGGCAGGCAGAGCTACGCGGGCGATGCCTTTGTGCTCGCTACCGGGGACTGGACTGGAGGAGGACTCGTGGGGATGAGGGAGCCGCTGCTGGGCCTGGAGCTGGTGAGGGTGGAGGGTCTCGCTGTGAAAACGCCCCTGCCAGAGGGGGGGCACCCCTACTCAAGGCTCGGGGTTAAGGTGGACGGGAATCTCAGCCCCTTTTACAGAGGGGAAAAAATTCTGAATGTGAGAGTGGCTGGCGCTCTCCTGGGAGGCTACGACTACTGCACAGAGAAGAGTGGCTGGGGCGTTGCAATAGCCACCGGGTACTTTGCAGGAGGTGTGCGATGAGGGAATATAAGGGTTACATCTTCGATATGGACGGCGTGCTCTACAGGGGAGACACGCTTATTCCCGGAGCGGTCGAGACGCTGGAGAGGCTTCGTCGGCGCGGCAAGAGGCTGGTGTTTGTGAGCAACAACTCCACCAGGGCGAGGGACGACTACGCTGAGAGGATCTCCGAGCTGGGGCTGCCAATTGCGGAGGAGGAGATTATACCCGCCACCTACGCCACGGCGCGCTACCTTGCGGAGAGGCACGCGCAGGAGCGCATTTTTGTCGTCGGCGCACTGGGGCTTGTGAAGGAGCTTCTTAGAGCTGGGCTCAGGCTCGTGGCAGAGCCCGAGAGGGCGGAGGTGCTCGTCACCGGCTCTGATCCGGCGATAAACTACCAGAAGCTGAGCCAGGCCACTTCGGTTTTGCTTGCCGGCAAGCCGTGGATAACCACCAACCTGGACAAGCTCTACCCGGCGGAGGACAGGGTAATCCCTGGCACCGGTGCAGTGGTGGGGGCGCTGCAGTACATCACCGGCAGGCAGCCGGACGTGGTAATCGGCAAACCCTCAGGGCCCATAATGGAGCAGGCGCTTAAAGCACTGGGCGTGCCCCGCGAGGAGTGCCTCATGGTGGGGGACATAATCGAAAGCGACGTTCTCGCTGGCAAAAACGCCGGCATAGACACAGCCCTGGTGCTCACCGGCGTGGCAAAGCCGGAGGATGTGGAAAGGTCCGAGGTAAAGCCGGATTATGTGCTCAAAAGCATCGCCGACCTGGAGGGGTGAAGGATGCTGAAGGAGTTCATAGAGGAGGAGCTCTTCAACGCCCTCGAGAGGGCGAAGGCTGGCATTTGCTCAGTAGCCTTTGACCGCGTTGTTGTTGTGCACCACAACGATGCCGATGGAATCTGCGCCGGAGCGATTCTCCACAAGTCCTTCTCCGCCCTTGGATTTGAGCCCACGCTGTACTGCATTGAGCGGGTGCACCCCGCCATAGTTGAGAGGATACACCGCCGCGAGGGCTCGCTGATTGTGTACACAGACCTGGGTGGCCTGGCGGGTGAGGTCATCCGCGATGTTGACAGGGGCAGAAATCTGGTGCTCATCCTGGACCACCACCCGGCAAAGAACGTGGAGGGGGAGAGGATTATTGTGGTAGCGCCTGAGCTCTTCGGCGTAAGCGGAGACGTGTTCATCTCCGCCTCCACCCTCGCCTACCTCTTCTGCAGACAGCTCACTGGCCTGGAAATGCAGGGCTGCGCCTCCCTCGCAGTGGTGGGCTCTGTGGGGGACTACCACGACAGGAGCGGCGGCATTCTCGGCTACGACCGCTACGCTCTGGATCAGGCGCTTCACGCGGGGGAGGCGAAGATAAAGATAGTGGACAGCAGGGAGAGGTACTTCCTACACGGCTTCAACGAGTTCGCAGATGTTATAGCGGAGCGCCTCACCACCCTGGGCTCCGTGGGGTACTACGAGGGCGGCTTCAGGCTTGCGCGCGAGGCGGCGCTGCACGGCTTTGATGAGCGCGCAGTGGAGAGGGCCGAAGAGCTAAAGAGGCTGAAGGAGGAGAGGTTCAGGCAGAAAATCCGGGAGCTCAAGCAAAGCGCTCTGAGGAAGGAGAGGTACGTGCAGTGGTTCCACGTGGGGAGAAGCTTTGCTCCCATGGGGGTGAAGGTGATAGGGCTCTTCTGCCACGTGATTAAGGACATGAGCTTTATCGACGAGAACAGGTTCGTCGCGGGCTTTCAGGACTTCATCCCCGAGCTTCCGGACCTGGGAAGGATAGACTGGGAGGGGGTGAAGGTGAGCTTCCGCGCTCCTGCCCCGCTGGAAAGGCGCGTGCTCCGCGGTGAGGTCCCCGGCCTGGACGTCACCCTGCCCCTCGCCACAGAGCGCGTTGGCGGAAGCGCCGACGCAAGCCACAGGATAGCCGCGGCTTCCATGATAGACAAGGGAAGGGAGGAGATGCTGATACGCGAGTGGGAGGCGGTGATGGAGGAGCTCAGCTCACCCTCCCTATCCTCAGCGCGTTGAGGATTACCGCAAGGCTCAGGCCCATGTCTCCGACTGCAACAGCCAGCCACAGGGTTATGTAGCCCGGGAAGGCGAGCACTGCGAAGGAGCCCTTTATCAGTATGGAGGCGGCCACGTTCTGCCTCACCACGCTCATGGTCTTCTCGCTCAGGTGGAGGAGGTAGGTGATCTTCGAGAGGTCGTCCTCCATCAGCGCTATGTCTGCGCTTTCAATCGCCACGTCAGAACCTATGGCTCCCATGGCTATGCCCACGTGCGCTTTCGCAAGGGCTGGAGCATCGTTCACGCCGTCACCCACCATCACCACGTGCTCATACCTGCGCAGGAGCTCCTCAACGATGCGCACTTTATCCTGGGGGAGGAGCTCCGCATGGTACTCGTCGATGCCAAGCGCCTCCGCCACCGCCTTCGCAGCCCTCCGGTTGTCGCCTGTGAGCATGATTACGCGTATTCCCCTGCGCTTCAGCTCCCTCACCGTCTCCAGCGCCGAGTCGCGCAGCCTGTCCCTGAGGGCTATCACCCCTATTACGGTGCCATCGCTGCTCACAGCCACGATGCTCTTGCCCTCCCGCTCCAGCCTGTGAACCAGCTCCTCGGGCGGGGAGAGGCCCCTCTCCCTCAGGAAGAGCCCGCTTCCTACGAAGTAGCGCCTGCCCTCAATCTCACCCTCAATTCCTCTCCCGGGCAGCGCCCTGAACTCAGAGACCTCGACGAGGGGTACGCCCTTCTGCTCCGCTGCGGCGACGATTGCTCTTGCGAGGGGGTGCCTCGCCTTTGCCTCCAGGGAGGCTGCTATCCTGAGTAGCTCTGCCTCGCCGGTGCCGTTCAGCGCAATCACGTCGGTGACCTCGGGCATGCCTGTGGTGAGCGTACCCGTCTTGTCGAAGACCACTACCCGAGCGTGCTTTATCTCCTCGATGTAGCTCCCGCCCTTGATGAGCACGCCATTGCGCGCCGCCGAGGTTATCGCCGAAACCATTGAGACGGGCGTGGAAATCGCCAGGGCGCAGGGGCAGGAGATCACGAGGAGCACGAGGCCGCGATAGACCCACTCCCTGAAGGGCTGGTCGAAGAGGAGGGGAGGAAGGATGCTCACCAGCAGAGCGAGTGAGATCACCACCGGGGTGTAGCACCTGGCGAACCTGTCTATAAAGGCCTCCGTCCTCGACTTCTCCATCTGCGCCTGCTCCACCAGCTTTACAATCTTTGAGAGCAGGGTTTCTTCTGAGCGCCTGCTCACCCTTATCTCCAGGTAGCCCTCCTGGTTTATTGTGCCAGCGTAGACCTCATCGCCCTTGCGCTTTGGCACCGGCATGCTCTCCCCTGTAATCGGTGCCTGGTTGACACTGCTCGCCCCGCTCACAACCACTCCGTCGAGGGGTATCCTGTCCCCAGGTCTAACAACCACCACATCGCCCACCCTTACAGCGTGGACGTGCACCTCCACCTCTTCGCCGTTGCGCTTCACCGTCGCCTTCTCCGGGGCGAGCTTCATCAGCTCTGCAATGGAGTGCTTCGCTCTGGCGGAGGCGTACTCCTCCAGATACTCGGCAATGAAAAAGAGGTAGACAACGGCGGCGCCCTCCTCTCCGTGGCCGATTAGAAAGGCACCAGCGGCGGCGAGGGTTATGAGGAAGTTTATGTTCAACCTTCCCCGAAGGGCCGCACTTACTCCGCTCCTTATTATCCCGTGCCCCGCCACTGCCACCACTGCCAGGAAGAGCAGCTGGGCGAGCAGCTTTTGCTGGGTGAAGAACTCCAGGTAGAGCCCTAGGAGGAGTAGCACTCCCCCAGCGGGGATCATCAGCCTTGCATTACCCTCATGTTCGTGGGCATGTTCTCCAGCTCCGCAGAAGTCACAACTCTCCTCTTCGCAGGCTTCGTGCTTTTTATTCCCTTGCATGCTCCACACCCATCTCAATCAGCTTTACTATGTGCTCATCCGCTAGAGCGTAGTACACCACCTTTCCCTCCCTCCTGTACCTCACCAGCCTCGCGCTTCTCAGTAGTCTGAGCTGGTGTGAGACGGCGGACTGGCTCATACCCAGCAGCGCCGAGAGGTCGCAGACACACAGCTCGCGCAGGGAGAGGGCGTGCAGAATCCTCACGCGGGTGGGATCTCCCAGGATTTTGAAGATATCTGCCACCTTAAAAATCAGCTCCTGCTCCAGCATTCCAGCTCTTGCTTCCTCCACCGCCTCCCTGTTGACATACTCAACCTCACATACGTAGCTATTCTTGCTCATATGAGCAAATGCTCATATGTTCACATATATAAAATTTTCTGTCCCGTCACCTTTCTCCAGGATTTCAAGTCTGCTCTCACACTGTCTCACCACTGGCGAGAGAAGTGCAGCCACCGTCTCTGTATTTCTATGGTTTATCATTCTGAGTATCTGCCTTTTCAAGCAGATTAGCAACTCACTATAAACCTCAGCCGCTGCCTTAGCTCTGCCGCAGGCCTCGTAGAGTATGGCTGCGCTCATAAAGTTGCTCTTCGCCTGCTCCAGCGCCAGTAGAGCCAGCTCATGGTGTGGTGTTGGGATGTTCCTGTGAACTACCAGATAGCACTCCCCGGCGCTTTGCAACAGCACCGCCCTGTGCAGCAAATCCCTGGCTAAAAAGGCACGTTCAGTCAAGCTCCCGGCCAGCCTGAGCACTGCACCTAAGCCAAGGCGCATTGCAGCTTCAAGCTCCTCTTTGCAGGCTGCAAGCTCTGCATCTACATCCATGGCCTCACTTGTACCCAAAGACTTAAATATCTAACGATTGTATTAACATATGTTAACCACTATGGCAACAATAAGGGACATATTCGGTGTACTCAGAAGCAAAACTAGGAGGGAGATTCTCAGGTTACTCCTCAAGCGGGAGATGCATATTTCAGGCATAGCGAGGGAGCTTGGCATCTCCGTACCCCAGGCGAGTAAACATTGTTCTGTGCTTGAAGAGAAGGGTCTGGTGGAACGCAGGACCTTCGGCAGGACCAGTGTTTTCAGGGCCAAACCCGAGAAGATATATGAGCTCCTGGAGTACTTCGCGGAGGAAGTGAGCGTGGAGGTACCGCCAGGCACAAATGTGCTCGATGCTTTAAAACAGGTGGCAAATGTACAGGTAGAGCGTGTCGGAGCGAGGGGTTTCGTGGTGAGCATAGATGGAGAGGAGGGTTACTACATCTACGAGGTAAACGGCAGGCTTCCAGATGTGCCAATGCATGAGTTCACCCTGAGAGAGGATGTTACAGTGGAACTAAAGAAAATAGTGAATGTACCAAAGAAAAGGATGAGAATCAGGGTTAAAAAGGAAAATATGCCTGAGAGTATGCTCAGATCACAAGACTCACATTCTCCTTAAGACATTCAAAGACCACACTGGCTCGAACCTCGTTTATGCCAGAGATTCTTGAAATTTTCTTTTCCACTATCTCCCTGAGCTTTGCTATGCTCTCTGTGCGTATCTTCGCGACGATGTCATACTCCCCCAGAGTGGTATAAACTTCGGTGACATCTTCCAGATCTGCAATCTCCTTTGCTATTGCAGCGCTGTCCGAAATGCTGCACCTTATACTCAGTATACAGGTTATTGGTTTGCCCATAGCCTCCTGGCTAATAAGCACTGTGAAGGCTTTAATTGTGCTCTTCTCTAGTTTTTTTATGCGTTTATGCACAGCAACATCTGAAATTTTTGTCTTCTTTGCGATTTCTTTATATGAGGTCCTGGAATTCTTCATCAGCATCTCAAGAATCTTCCTGTCCACATCATCCATCGACAACACCAGTTTGCAATTCTAACCACATATCCCGGGGTTTGGATGTCTATAGCTATTAGGTTAGCACATATAAATATCTTTTGCTACATGGTTAAGAAAACCCTTTCGAAACATTTATATGTATTGTAAACCACGTATCTATTAATCTTAAAACCTCGGATAATTAGAAATCCAAATGTGGGGTTGAGTATGGGCGTGACGGGCACCCGGATTCGTATTGTCAAAGCTTCTGGTGAGATAGAGGCATTTGACCCCAACATGGTTACCAACGACTGTGTTAATGCTGGGATAGATTTCTGGACTGCGGTGGAGGTTGCGCAGGAGGTTGCAAAGCGGATAAGGGATGGTGTCTCTACAAGGGAGATTCAGCAGGAGACACTGCGCGTGCTCTACGCCATGAACCCGGAGGCGGCGGAGCGCTACAAGCGCTACCACAGCATGTATGTGCGCACCTCGCGGAATACCATCGAGGCCTTTGACAGGAAAAAGATAGTGGAGTCCCTGATACTGGAGACCTCCCTGCCACGGGAGATTGCCGAGAACATAGCGCGCGAGGCTGAGGCGGAATTACGCAGGCTCAAGCTGGAGTTCATCTCAGCTCCGCTGATACGCGAGGTGGTGAATGTAAAGCTGCTTGAGCATGGTTTTGAGGAAGCCAGAGCCAGCTACACCCGCCTCGGGATGCCCGTTTACGACGCCTCTCGCCTGGTTGAGGGTGAGGCAAAGAGTGCTGAAGCTGTGCATCGCGCCATGGCTGCGAATGTGCTCAAGGAGTTTGCACTTCTGAAGGTTCTACCTCTGACCCTTGCGGACGCTCACATGAAGGGCGACCTCCACATCCATGCCCTTGAGGCTTTTGCAACAAAAGCTGGCACTTTTGTACATGACCTTCGCCCCTATCTCACTGCAGGTGTCAGGAGCGGTAGCAGCGCAACTCCACCAGCAGAGCATGCTGTAGAGGCGGTGCTTACCGCAATAAATGCGCTTCGTCATGGGGATGGTAGCTTCTCGACCTCGCAGTGCCTGGACTACATAAATGTGTGGCTCGCCCCTTATGTAAGTGGAATGAGCAGCGCAGAAATAGAGCGAGTTGCTAGGATGCTGATTTATGAGGTTTCTCAGCTTGGCAATGGAGAGCGCTACGAACTTGGCGTTGAATATGGCGTACCAGAGTTTCTCGCTTCAGAGTCTGCGACGCTTCCCGGTGGTGATGTTGGCGATTCTGCATATGGAGACTTTGAGGAGGAAGCCCGTGCTCTGGCTCTCGCTCTTGCAGAAGCCTTCGCCTCCGGTGACTACTTTGCAAGACCTTTCCTCTGTCCCAAGGTCTACTTCAGGCTGCGTAAGGAGTACGTGAAAAAGGAGGGCTATGATGCGTACCTGCATGCAGCGCATCTGGCGGCTTCCAGTGGTGCAAGTCACTGCTTTGCAGCACCTCACGGAACTGAGCTTCAGATTGCAAACTACTCATTCTCTGCAGATGGGTCGCTGCATCAGCTGAGCGCTGGAATGCTACAAGTGGTTACTCTAAATCTCCCCAGAATAGCCTACCAGAGCGATGGCAGGGAGAGAAAGCTCTTTGAGCTTCTGGAAGAGAGGGTAAGGCTTGCCATAGATGCACTTCTTTTAAAGAAGGAGGTTATAGATCGCCGGGTTATGACCGGGATGTTGCCGGTGCTTTCTGACAACTACTCCAGCGCTAGAATTCTTCTCGGTGTGGGCTACGTCGGGCTAAATGAGATGCTCACAGCCCATCTTGGCGAAGAGCTTCATGAAGGCGAAGCTGCAAAACTCGGAGAGCGTGTGGTGAGGTATATGTACGCCCTTGTGGAGCAGTTCAGCCGAGATACTGGGCTGAGTATTGTACTAACCCAGGCAATGGACGAAAACCCGGCGATGAGGCTGGCAAAGCTTGACCATGGAATGTTTGCAGACAGGCTTGTAGCCAGAGGTAATAGGCGGGAGGGCAGCGTATACTACACCCATGCCTCCTGGGTGAGGGCAGATGCTGAGCTTCCCCTGCACAGGAGGCTGAGCATAGAGGGTGAGTTTCATCCACTCTGCAGAGGAGGTGCAGTTTCCAGGATATTGATAGGTGAAGCTTCGCCTGACGTAACGGCATTAGTGGAGCTTTCGCAGAAGGTGGCTGAGCATACCAAGCTGCGCTTCTGGAGCTATTATCATGGCGACATAGGCTCGGGCTGTGACATTGGAGGGTTTGGTTAAAATGGAACTGATATTCTCCCATATAGAGCACCTTTCAACCACTGCATATCCGGGCCGGCCATGTTCAGTTGTGCATACCCATGGATGCCCTCTGACATGCATCTACTGTACAGCAGAGGACACCGGGGCAGGAAGAGCAGAGACGCAGAAGCTTGTAGAGCTCTTTGAGGAGGGGAAGGAGCTGATAGATGCAGTAGCTATTGCAGGATGCGAGCCTCTTAAGCAGGAGGCATCGCTGGAGCTTGCGGCACAGCTTAAGGAGAAAGGATTTGATATAAAAATCCATACCACAGGCTACTATCCAGATGTACTGGAGAAGGTGGTAGATGAGGGGATTGCGGATCTTGTGGAGATAGAAATAAAGGCACCTCTGGATACTGAGAGGTATGCAATGGTAACCGGAAAAGAGGACGCCGCTGAGATGGTATTTCAATCGCTGGAGGTACTCTCCTCATCGCAGGTGCCCTGCCGGATTACAGCAACTCTTGCACCACCTGTGTTCTCCCATGAAGACCTGCCAGAGCTTGTCCACGCACTTGCCTGTTATGGTCTTGGGGACCTGAAGCTGAGGAATTACACCGGTGGAGATGTGAAGGATCCGTGGGTTATGCATTCATATGTGGAGGCGCCCTCTCAGCAGAGGCGTTGCAGCATGCTTCACCGGGAGGTGATTGGATAGTAATCGATGTGCTCCTTGACGTCAATATCCCGAAGCGGGTGAAGAAGCTTAACCATGGTACTCGCGTTCTTCACATTGGCGATGTGGATACCCACATGAGCGATGAAGAGATTCTTCACCTCCTGGCCAAGTTGCGCTGTATCATCGTTACTCATGACCGGGAATTAGCGATGCGAGCGGCGAAGAAGCATCATGTGCTCTTTATTAAAAATTCTCTTCCGGCTGAGAATATAGTGCGCTGCCTCGAGAAGCACCGCGCACTGCTGCGCAGGGCGAGTATCTTCTGCGAGGGGCGTGAGGATTGCGATTCGTGTCCGTCTTAGAGTTTATTTTTTGTTATTCTCCTCATACCTCGCCTTTGCCATCTCAAGCTCTGCCAATGCTCTCTCTCGGGGTTGCCAGCTCCCCACCACTATATCTCTTCCTTCAAGCTCCCTGTAGTGTGAAAAGAAGTGCGCCACCTCGCTGAGAAAATGTTCTGGTACATCCTCAAGGTCCACCAGATGCTTCAGCTGAGGATCTCTCGCCACCACACCGAGTAGCTTCGGGTCTCTTTTGTGCTGCGCTCTTACGTCAAGCATACCAAGAATGCGGGCTTCCACCACTATCCCGGGATAAAGCGCCTCCTGGCAGAGCACCAGGATATCCAGAGGTGAGGAGTCCTCGCACCAGGTGCGCGGGATGAAGCCGTAATTTGCTGGCGAGGCGAAGGAGGTGAAGCTCACCCTCGCAAGCTTTATAATCCCCAGCTCAAAATCGTACTCGTACTTTGCTTTTGCACCTTTTGGAACCTCTATCACAGCCAGCACATCACCATGCTCTGGCTGCGTTTTTAGATGGAGCAGGTTCACCTCGCCACCCCTGTCTTCTCGAGACATATCTCAAAGTCCCTCTTGCTGGGGTCCTGATCCTCTAGGATGGTATAGCGCGAGGGACGTATTTTCTTCGCGTACATCAGCGCTTCAAGTATCTGTTTCTTTGTGAGCCCTATTTCCCTGGCTGTGGTGGGGGCAAGGATCTTCTCCAGAGAATACTTCAGAAGCTCCCAGTCACCCTCGCCATAATAGTGTTGATGCATGTATTCCATTATTATTGTGCCAATCCCCACCTGTTCGCCGTGGGTACCTCTCCCATAGCCCAGGTAGTCCAGTGCGTGGCTGAACTTATGGGCAGAGCCGGAAACCGGGCGGGAGGTGCCATACATGTTAATGGCAAGCCCTCCCAGAATGAGTCCTCTCACCAGAAGCTTGAGATACTTGGCATCCCTGAAGTCGAGTTCATCTGCACTCTTGAGCAGGAGCATCGCAGGCATCGTGGAGATACTGGCCACTATCTCGTCGTAATCTTCGTCTATCTTCTCCACTCCGAGAAGCCAGTCCTTCACCTCCACCAGGTTGGAGATGAGGTCACCGTAGCCGGAGCGGAGGAGCCTGACAGGACTCTTCCTTATGACTTCCAGGTCGGCGATAATCGCTATGGGAGAGGCAGCCTTGATTGAGATAGGCAGCCCCTTTTCCTTGAAGCTCGCCAGCGGAGAGGCTATGCCATCGTGGGCAGCGTTGGTGGGTATGCTGATGAGCAGCGCATTTGAGTGGAATGCCACCACCTTTGCCACGTCGAGCACCTTGCCTCCACCCACACCAAAAACAGCGTCATAATCACCAAGATCGCCCCTCATCTCCTGCTCAATTTTCTTCGCACTCACCCTTGAGGCGGTTTTAACAATAAATTTCTTGGATTTGCACTCATTGCTGCTGCATATAAGCTCCTCTACTTTCTCTCCGGCGATTCCATTTGTCTTGGGCCCGGTTACAATTATCACATTTCTCAAATCGTATCTGCTGACCAGCTTGGACACGTGCTTCATCGCCCCTTTATGTATCCTTACATCCACAGGCAGGAGTATCTGTTTGAAGTGTTTCAATATCATGGCCATCACATCTGTTTAATTGAATAAGCCATCCTGTGGAAGGCTGTAAGGAATCCGAGCAATGCCAGGAATACCAGGAGGTAATACACCTCTCCCACGAGCAGGCCTATTACAATTGCGAGAATTCTAAAGTCCCTCGTTGCGATACCAACCTTGCACTCTGCCCCAACCGCTTCAGCCATTATCCTGGTAACACTAACCAGGAAGGTGCCCACAATTGCCAGACTGCCCACCAGCCAGTAATCTGCGGGGTTGAAGGCAATAAGGGCGATTATTAATGCAGCGTCCACAAATCTGTCCAGCACCCTGTCAAGGTAGGCTCCGACCTTTGTCACCCTGCTGGAGAGCCTGGCCAGGTCGCCATCGGCGCAGTCCAGAATCTGAGATATCATGAGCACAGCTACACCTGCGATTATGCTCTGCATGGCTATAAGGTAAGCGGCATAAAATCCCAGGAGGGTTGCTATAATAGTTATCATGTTGGGTGTTAGCGGCGTGTGCATCAGCAGCCTTGCAATGGGTATGGAAAATCGCCTGTATACATAGTGAGTAAGTGGATATTTCAACTCCATTTTAAACAACCCGATAATCTTTTTTGGTATTTTCTATTGTAACACAGCCTTACTACATAAATTCCCATCAAAGGCTGATTAAGCAAATCCCACCACCCTTTTAATAGAATTTTAATCACAAGAAATATTATTGTAGTTCAATATTGTCATTTAGAGGGGTAAAACAATGAAGGCGGTTATCCTTGCAGCAGGCATGGGTAGCAGACTCGGTGAGTTTACCAGAGATAAACCAAAGACATTACTGCAGGTTAGGGGCAAACCACTGATATTCCACATACTCGAATGTCTCTCTGCGGCCGGGGTAGAAGAGGTTATAATAATAACAGGTTATGAAGATGAGAAGATTCGCGAGATGGTGAAGGATGGCTCTGAATTCGGGCTTAAGGTGAGGTACGTCAGAAACCCCCGCTATGATTCGACCAACAACATCTACAGTTTGAGTCTGGCGGAGCAGAGGGTTGCTTCAGAGGGTTTTCTGATAGTGAACTCCGATGTGTTCTTCCACCCGGAGATTCTGCGGAGGCTTATTGAGGCCGAGGGCGGCGGTATAACTTTAATGGTGGATATGGAGAAGGAACTGGGGGAGGAGGAGATGAAGGTTGTAGCACGGGGAGGACGCATTACAGACATAGGCAAGGAGATACCTCCTGGGGAGGCCGACGGGGAATATATAGGCCTGGCCCGTGTTGATCCTGCCTTTACTTCCGTCTTCTTTTCTGCACTTAATGAGGTACTCCTGGAGCTTGGCACCGAAGTCTTTTATGAGGAGGCTTTCAGGAGGCTTATCGAAAAGGATGTGGGGATCAACTACGCCACAACAGGTGGCTTCCCGTGGATAGAGATAGATACCCCGAATGATTTAAAAACAGCAGAGGCAGAGATTGCTCCGGAGATAGTCAGGTAAATTTAATAGTCAGGAACATCAAGTTTTTAAAGAGGTGGATGATTATGAGGTATGCTCTATTAATACTAATTTTTATCTTATTACCAGTTGGGGTTGCTGCAGATGTCCCTAAATTCTATTCCTGGGATCCTGCCACAAAAACACCCCGCATTTTTGAGGGTGAAGAGATTGACATTTCCGGTGAACAGGGGACCTACTATTTTATTGATCCTCCCCTCAGGGTGGATGCTAATGGGGACGGTGATGCTCTGGATGAGGGGGATTATGTGCTCTACAATGCACTGTACATACCCAACTCCTCATATGCCGAGCTTGTGCTCAGTTTCTATGACCCGAGAGAAGCAGAGACAATAAATGTAAGGGGCAAGGAGTATCTGCTCATCTATTCGAGTCCATATCAGCAGCAGTTCCGCTATGCGGAGAGGTATCACTATCTCATCTTGCCCCGTAAGCCAAGCATTCTCTCAGGAGAGGCCACACCTTTCCCGCAGGACCCTAACCTCAAGGTAGAGTATGTTAATCCCACTGTCAGCCTGGGTAATGTGATTGGGACTCTTGCCTTCTTTGTTGGCGGTAGTTATCACTCCTCTCTCAGCATCTTTGAGGGAAGGTTTCCAAGGGAAATAACTTCAGAGCTCAAGGACCCCTTTAGAAAATATAAGGTATATGTGATTGAAGCTAACCCCACGCATGCAAAACTTGTTATTGTAATGAGGGGGGAGGAAAATACAGTATGGGTAAAGAACGGTGATACAGACGTGCTGGGCTACAGGAGTGTTGCAGCCTTCACCCTTAAATACGGGGGCAGAGGCGAAGGCGGCCCCACGCTGGGCGACGATGCGAGAGATTTCATCCATTTCCGGGGCGAGGTCATCAGACTCCACGAAGGTTGCGTGAATATAGATGACACCCTCTATGAGCTCTGTTACGATGACGCCGGGAAGCTGAGCATAAAGCTGAGGGAGGAGTTTGCTGCACCACCCGAGCCAGAGGAGACACGGGCTCCAGTAACAACATCCCCACCAGTAACCACTCCGGCCACAACCCCGCCTCCTGCCACAGAAAAACCGGAAGAAAAGAAGGGTATGTGCGGCCCTACTCTGCTCGCCCTTCTTGCAATGGTGCCCCTGCTTATTCGCCCCTCATCTTCCTCCTGAACTCCTTGAGTTTGGCTCTCAGCTCTTCATCCTTCAGGGCGAGAATCTCAACCGCGAGCAGAGCGGCATTTTTTGCATTGTCTATGCCCACTGTAGCTACAGGTATGCCGGGCGGGAGCTGGGCAATGGCAAGAAGTGCATCCAGGCCGAGGAGCTTCACCTCACGCGGAACGCCTATTACAGGCTTAATTGTGTGGCTTGCTATTGCACCCGGAAGGGCGGCACTCAAGCCCGCGATGGCGATGAACACGTCCACATCCTCGCGCTCGGCAAGGTTCTTAACCCTCTCGGGCGTGCGGTGGGCACTTGCGACGTGCACCTCACAGGCTACGTCGAACTCCTTAAGCACGGCTTCAGCCTTCTCCGCAAGCCCGCGGTCGGACTCGCTTCCTATGACAACAACCACCTTGCTCATCTTAATCACCTCAGTACACTTCAAGACATTCTCCATATCCTATTTCAACCTCGCCCCTGCACAGTGCCACTATTGCCTGTGCTACATCCTCTGGGGAGAGAAGCTTTGAGAAGTCGTCCTCTGGGTAGAGGGAGCGGTACATGTCAGTGTCAGTGCCTCCGGGGCAGACCGCATACACCTTAACCCATGGCGATACCTCGTATGCAAGGGCTTCTGTGAGGCCGAGCACAGCAAACTTGCTGGCGCAGTATGCGCTGAGCTGGGGGAAGCCAATCTTGCCTGCGCCGGAGGACACGTTTACTATAACACCCCCGTGCTCAAGCATACCCCTGCGCAGTGCCTCCCGACAGCACAGGAAGACCCCCTTGACATTCGTGGCCATAATATCGTCGAACTCCTCCTCAGTGGTGTCCACTAGCGGCTTCCGCAGTGCGATACCTGCGTTATTTATGAGCACCTCCACCCTGCCAAGCCTCTCTGCGGCGTCGAACATTGCCCTAACCTGCCCGGCGCTGCGCACATCTGCACGCACAGGGAGCGCCTCTCCACCCATTCGCTTTATCTCCTCTGCCACGCTCCTTAGCTCACTCTCGGTGCGAGAGGCGAGCACAACCCTCGCGTGCTCACGTGCTAGGAGTCTTGCAACCGCTGCGCCTATTCCGCGCCCAGCACCTGTTACAATGGCAACCTTTCCGCTCAGCCGCATTCTTCCATTAACTTGCAGCCGAATTTAAATAAAGGTTGTGGAAACACTTATTTAATCGCGGGACATAGGCAGGGTTATGTTCGAGATAAAGTACAAGGATGGCGCAGCACGTTCTGGCGTTTTTGAGGTTAATGGCAAAATACTTGAGACGCCATACCTGTTCCCGGTGGTAAACCCGAAGCGTCAGGTGCTGGAGCTGAAGGAGATAGAGAGGCTCGGCTTTAAAGGTGTGATCACCAACTCATACATCATCTACCGGGACCCTGGGCTGAGGGAACGCGCCCTGGAGAGGGGGGTTCATGCGCTCATAGGCTTTGATGGCGTGGTGATGACGGACTCGGGCTCCTTCCAGCTCTACCATTACGGCAGCGTCGAGGTTTCACCCTCTGAAATAGTCCGGTTTCAGGATAACATAAATGTGGACATAGGTGTCATTCTCGACATTCCAACTCCTCCCGATGCTGGCTATGAGCGCGCTCAGCGGGAGCTTGAGGAGACGGTGAGGAGGGCGGAGGAGGCGGCTCAGCTTGATAGGAATATGCTCCTGGCGGGCACTGTGCAGGGCTCCACCTACCCCGAGCTCAGGGAGCGTGCAGCCTCGCGTATAGCTAGGCTCAACTTTGATGTGCATGCGATAGGTGGGGTTGTGCCCCTGATGGAGGACTACCGCTTTGCCGAGCTTGCCAGGGTGATTCTGCACGCGAAGCGCGGGCTGGGGCATTCGAAGCCGGTGCATCTCTTTGGGGCAGGGCATCCGGTGGTGTTTGCTCTTGCAGCGCTCCTCGGCTGCGACCTCTTCGACAGCGCGGCGTATGCGCTCTACGCGAGAGATGGGCGCTACATAACCCCTGGCGGGACCTTCAAGCTGGAGGAGCTTCGCGAGCTTCCGTGTTCCTGCGAGGTCTGCGCGGAACACTCCGTCAAGGAGCTAAGGAGCCTTGAAGCAGAGGAGCAAGAGCGTTTGCTCGCAAAGCACAACCTCATCTCCTGCCTGGAGGAGATAAAGCGCGTGAGGCAGGCGATATACGAGGGCTCACTGTGGGAGCTTGTGGCACAGCGCGCAAGGGCGCATCCCGCGTTGCTTGAGGCGCTGCGCGTGCTTAGGGGCTACTCCTCGTGGCTCGAGCGCTTGGAGCCGGTGACAAAGCGCTCAGCCTTCTTCTACACAGGCGCCGAGTCGCTTTCGTGGCCGGCGGTGGTGAGGCACATTGAGAGGCTGTCCTGGATTGAGCGCCGTGGTGATGAGCTCGTGTTCCTGCCGGAGCGGGAGAAGCCCTACTCACGCAGCTACCGCATAGCGAGCAGCGAGCGCTACCACATCTGTGTGGTATCGCCGGTCTTCGGAGTAATCCCCTTGGAGGTTGAGGAGACATACCCGCTCACCCAGCACGAGGGTGTGGCTACGCTTGATGAAGAGCAGCTCAGCTTTATGCGCCGGGTTGTAGGAGAGTATGCGCGGGGTTTTAAAAAGGTGCACTACCATGCGGAGCTCGAGTTTCTGGGCATAGACGGCGAACCCTTTGAGGATGTTTCCCAATTCCACACCGGCGGTGGGGAAGAGCTAAAGCTCCGTGCCCTTGCAGATTATCAGCTTGGGAGGGGTGCAGGTGAAGTGCTCTTCGCAGGCGCAAGGGCAGAGTACTCGAGGCGTACTGGCAGGATAAGACGTGCGTTTGTTGGCGGGGAGCTTGTTGCCACGATACGCGCCAGCGATGGTATGGTGGTGCCAACGATAGCAGGAGCGGAGCGCCTGCTCAGGCTTCGCTACCCCCGCTGCCGTGTCGTCGTGGCTGAGGAGGCAGTTGAATTTGCAAAGGCAGGAAAGAGCGTGTTTGCGAGGTTCGTGGTGGACTGCGACCCGGAGATAAGGGCGATGCAGGAGGTTGTGGTGGTTGATGAGAGCGACGAACTGCTCGCAACGGGTACTGCGCTGCTGAGCGCCGAGGAGATGCTCGAGCTCGAGCGTGGGATTGCGGTTAAACCTCGCCACAGGAGGCGTTAGCATGCGCACCCTCCGCGTGCTTGCAGAGGCACTTGCCCTGCTGCGCGCCGAGCCAAAGCTCTTTGTGCCCAGAATTGCGACCACCTTCATCTACACAGCTTTTCTACTCTTCCTGAGCAGGGTGCTCTACGAGGTTGCTCTAATGCTCCAGCGGGGGGAGGTCCAAGGAGTGAGGCATCTTGCTCTGCCTGTTGTGGCAAGCCTTCCCGCCCTGCTTGCTGTGGACATGCTGACCTACGGGATGTACGCCTCGCTTGCCGAGCAGTACAGGCGGGGTGAAGTTTCCCTTATTCTCGCTCTGAGACAGGCGCTCTCACGCTGGAAAAGCCTACTCGCAATAGGCGTTGCCGCGCTGCTCTTTGTGGGCTGCATCTTCGTCGTAAGCTCCCTCAGTCTGGCAGGCTTCGTTTACACCCGCTCCGTGCTCTTCGCTCTGCTCACATTGCTGATATCACTGCTCGGCGTGGTCGCCTTTGCACTGCTCTTCTTCGCTGTGCCGGTTGCAGTGCTTGAGGGCAAGGGCTTTCTCGCTGCCATGGAGAGGAGTGCTTCCCTCGGTACAAGGCGCAGCGGTGAGGTGGTGGCTATAAATTTAATCTTCATGCTGCTGATATTCATAACAATGCTGATAGGTATGGCGACCCAGTTCAGGGGCAAGGCTTTTGCTGCGGGAGTTGCCCTGTTTTTGGCAGGGAGGCTTGTGCAGGCGGTGGTTTACACCTACATGAGCGTTGTCGCGCCTACCGCATACCTGCTGGAGGAAGAGAATGGTTGAGGTAGTTGTGGATGTAAGGGAGCAGGCCTCACAGGTGCCCGCGCTGCTTGAGGAGCTCGGAGCTAAGGTGAAGCTGCGCACTCTGAGCGTTGCAGATTACGTGGTGAGTGAGCGCGTCGGTATTGAGCGCAAGTCGGCGAGGGACTTCTTATCTTCGCTGTTCTCGGGCAGGCTCTTTGACCAGGCGAGCAGGCTGAGCGAGGCATATGAGAAGCCTCTGATACTCATACAGGGCTACCTGGAAGAGGAGCTGGAGTACTTCAGCAACTTCTCGGCGATATGGGGCAGCCTCTTCTCGCTTAGCCTGGAGATGGGGGTGGCTGTGCTTCAGGCGAGGGATGAGCTTTCCGTTGCGAGGGCGATATTCACCCTTGCAAGGAGGGAGCAGGAGAAGCGCCGGTCGAAGCCGAGGATAAGGGCCAAGCCGAAGATGCTGAACATGGAGGAGAAGCAGATATTCCTGGTGAGTGGCCTGCCGAGCGTTGGTGCGGAGCTTGCGGAGCGCCTGCTCACCCACTTTCGCACGCCGCGCAGAGTGTTCGCCGCGAGGGAGGGGGAGCTTATGAAGGTTCCGGGCATAGGGCGGGAGAAGGCGCGCAGCATAGCGCGGGTGCTGGATGCAGAGTTCCGCTCCTACAGGCAAAAGCTGCTGGAGGAGTAAACTTTTAAGAGGCGCGCCTTTTGAGCAGGAGCGCGAGGAAAAGGAGCGCCAGAAGCGCTGCAACGAGCCACGGCTGCCGTTCCGTGCCGCCTTCTCCGCTCCTCTCCCAGTCTTCGAGGAATAGCCTTTCAAAGTAGCGCGCGGGCTCGCCGTAGATTATTACGCTCACCTCGCGGTTCTTCTTGGGAGAGTGCTCGTTCCAGTTCATGCTTCCAAACATAACCGCTCTGCCGTCCACCACCACGCCCTTGATGTGGTATTTTCTTATCCTGTTGTCCTGCTTCGCAAGGCGTGCCTCGAGCGGCAGGTTCTCCCTGCGCGCTATCTCATTCACATACTGGACGGTGCGAAGGTTGCTCCGCGGGTCGTCCCTCTTAACGTTGTACCAGGTGGAGTCGAGGAGTATCTTTACCTCCACGCCCCTGCGCGCCGCGTTTATTACCTCCTCGAGGAAGAGGTTGGGTGTTGTCGCGGGGGAGCCCTCCTTTGCCCTGCCCCAGTAGGTGTAGATGTAGAACTGCTCTATGTATATGGAGCGGTTTGCGCTCCTGAGCAGCGCAAGCGTGGCATCTATCGCATTCTCAGGAGCTACAACCGCAAGCACAGGGAAGCTGCCCTCATACCTCACACCCGCGTAGGGGCGCGCCTCCTGTGCAGAGAGCTGCATCCGCCCTTCGCCTGTGAACCTATCGGCATGGCGCAGGTCGTAGAAGAAGAGCCGCGCGAGTTCCTTGGCGAGCCCCTTACTGACTATTACAGCGCCCCAGCCCCTGTTGCCCTCTCCATTGGGCGGAAATCCGCTGGCACCGAAGTTCTCGGTGGTTATGAGCACGCTTGTGTTGTCTGCCACGGCATACTTCGCGTGGTTGAACCTGAGGGGGCCATCGTAGAGGTACACCTCAACGCCATGCGAGGCGAGTGTTCCCAGCAGAAGGCGCTCCTTCTCCGGAAGCCCACCGACGGGTGCTCCGTCCACCATGAGCGTGACACTTGTGCCCTCCTCCACCTCCTTCAGGATAAGCCCCGCTATCTCCTCGCTGGTCAGGGTGTACACATTTATGTAGAGGGTGGTGTTGGCGGACGCTATAAAGCCTGCGAGCGCACCCAGCGCTGACTCTGGCGAGGAGAAGGCTGTAACCTGCGTCGCTGTTGCCGGCTCTGCCAGAGCGCAGGGGAACAGGAGCAGAAATATGAGCGCGTATCTCATCGCATAAGGTATTGTGACACTCGGTAAAAAAATTCCCTATCAAAAACATTAAAAATATTGAAACGTATATAAACAATTTGCAGCATGATTGAAGAAAAATTCAAACTCTGGAGAGAAGTTGTGGAGTGCCTTGAAGAGGCTGTGTATGTCATCAATAGAGACTTTGAGATCGTATTTTTCAATCGCAGATTTGCTCAACTACTTGGCATGCAGGAAGATGAAATAAAGGGAAAGAGGGTGTATGACCTCATACCTATAAGAAAAGAGGATTATTTAAAAGTTTTTAGCTCAAATAAATGTATACGGAACATTGAAAAGCTGGAACATGATGGAAAAGTATGTTTTCTTGAGATTACAAAGCTTCCTCTTGATTTTGAGGGAGAAATATATGTCCTGACAATTATACGTGACATAACTGAGGGTGAGCTGGCAAAGGAAGAACTTCTAAGGCTTAAAAACTTCAGCAAAAGTGTATTTGATAGTATATCAACTGGAATAATCGTTCTAGACAGTGATTTGAAAATAAAGGCCATGAATACTTATCAAGTGGAGCACATGCGCAGATTTGGGAAGCTGGATATAACCCGCGAAGAGGTTATCGGAAGGCATTTCAGCGAGATAAGCACACTGCTTGAGGAAGAGTACAGGGGTGAAAGCTTCCAGGAGCTTTTCAGGCGGGTGCTGGAAGATGGCGAGGTTATAAAGGTTTACAGTCATGAACACCGCTCAAAGGCAGGAGCTACCGTTTATCTGAACTTCACGCTGCAACCCCTTCGAGGAGCGGGCGGTGAGATAGAGGGTCTGATACTCCTCAGTGAGGATGCGACAGAAAAGGCGATGCTGGAAAAGGAGATAGAGCGCAGCAGAGACTTTCTTGAGAACATACTAGAGAGCCTGGGGCATGGTATAGCTGTGGTGGACCGCGAGTTTAGAATCCTTATGTGCAACAAAGCGTATGCGGAGATGTGCGACTTAAAAAAGGAAGAGATTATTGGCAGAAAGTGCTACGAAGTGGCACATTTCAGAGAGTGGCCCTGTGCAGAGGAGAGGGAATCCTGTCCTGTTCTTGAGGTCTTTTCTACAGGTAGGCCTGCGAAGGTGGTGCATGAACATCGAACAAAAAAAGGAAGAAAGTTTTACGCAGAGATAAATGCATATCCTCTGAAAAACGACAAAGGAGAGATAAATCGTGTTCTTGAGGTTGTAAGTGATATAACAGAGAGGCATGAGCTGGAAAAGAAGCTGAGGGAGACAGGAGACTTCCTCAACAATATTGTAAAGAGTTCTGGAGATGCCATAATTGCAACCGACCTGGAAGGCAGGGTAACATTCTGGAGTCAGGGAGCAGAGGATATGTTTGGCTTCACCGCAGAGGAGATTATGGGTAGAAGCATATACGACCTCTATCCTGAGGAGTTCCGGGATAAGAGGAAAAGGATGGAAGAGTTTCTTCTTGAGTATCCGGAAGATGCAATAAGAAACTACAGAATGAAGATATACAGAAAGGATGGCAAGCTTATAGACATAAGTCTGTCCCTCTCCCTGCTGAAGGATCCGAAGGGTAAGCCAATAGGTATGGTTGGAATATCAAAGGATATAACAAAGGAGGTTAAGGCGGAGGAGGAACTCCGCCGCAAGATGCGTGAACTGGAGGACTTCTATAACATGGCTATAGGCAGGGAGATGAAGATGATAGAGCTCAAAAATGAAATTGCAAAACTTCGTGAAGAGCTTCGCAGATTAAGAGGCGAGGTATGATGCTGAGATTTATCAAAGAGCTCACAGAGACGATAAAGACCTACAGGCTGAGTATTGCAATAGGCCTGAGCGGCTGGTTTCTGCTTATCTTCTACCTCGCCTACGAGTATAAAGCTATGTCTGGATTTAGAGGGCTTAGTGCTCACCTTATAAGGGCAGATCCACTGTTTATTACCTTTCACATCATGATTTTTCTGGCGCCTGCACTTTCCACAGCCTTTGCCTACCTGGTTAGCAAAAAAGTTGAGCTTGAAGCAGAGTTAAGAAGGCATACAGAAGAGCTGGTTAAGATAGTTGAAGAGAAGACAAAAGAACTGAGACACTATTCAGAACATTTAAAGGAGCTTGTAGATGAACGCACTGCAGAGCTTCGCGCCATTCTTATGGCTTCGATGGACGCAGTGATTAATTTTAGCAGCAAAGGCGAGATACTTATGTGGAGCCGCGGAGCTGAGGATATTCTGGGCTACAGTGAGGCTGAAATTGTAGGCGAACTCTTTGAGACCCTGTTTCCACCGGAGGTTAGGGAGGAGCTGAGGGAACTCATAAAAAAGGCAAGAATAGAAGGATTTGCCAGACAGAGTGAGCTGAAGATGCGCAGAAAGGATGGTGATGTTATAGATGTGGAGATGACCCTCACATCTCTTGGCAGGCAGGGCTTCACCGCAATAGTGCGGGACATTACGCAGAGAAAGCGCTATGAGGAGATGCTCAAGCAGAGCAGAGATGCATACTTCAACATGCTCCAGGACCTTGAAAAGGCACATGAAGAGCTCAAGTTCGCTTATGATGAGCTCCGGGAGATAGATCAGATAAAGACAGATATAATTTCAAATGTAAGCCATGAACTTAAAACGCCGCTTACTGTAGCCAGAGGATTTATAGAACTTGCCATGGGAGAGGTGAACGGCAGTATAAAGGAGTATTTAAAACTGGCAGCTGAGGCGCTGGAGAGGCAGAATCACATAATCGATGACCTGGTGAAGGTTGCGGAGATACACCGCGGAGAGGTCTCGCTTAATTTGGAGGTGGCAGATATTGAGGGTATTATACGGGAGGTGGTGGAGAGAAAGGAGGAGATGGCCACAAGGCATGGAGTTAGGATATATGTGGAGCTTGAAAGGCGTCTTCCACCTGTTAAGGTTGACGTTATGGGCATAAAGCATGTGCTCAACAACCTCATAGACAATGCGATAAAGTTCAACCGTACGGGAGGGGAGGTGAGAGTTAAAGCATCAGTGCTCAGCGCTGGCTTCATAGTGGTGTGCGTGGAAGATACCGGCATAGGCATAGAGAAGCATCACCTTGAGAAGATATTCGAGCCTCTGTTTCAGGTGGACTCTTCAACCACCAGACGCTATCCAGGCACTGGAATGGGCCTCGCACTGGCAAAACGCATGGTTGAGCTTCATGGAGGCACCATCTGGGCAGAGAGTGAGCCCGGAAAGGGGAGCAAGTTCTGCTTTACCCTGCCTGCCGAATAGCTTGCCTTGAGGAAAAATAAACAAGTACAGCCGCAAGCAGCATCAGAAGCAGTGCCCTGATATCTCCGGAAAATATTCTCTCTACCGCCAGGGTCATCAGTGCCAGCGCAGCCAGCTTTAAGGCGATTTCGAGTTTCATGGGAGCAGCTCTGCATAGCCCATTAAGCCTGCGGTGTAGGCGTAGTACGCGAAGTAGAGGAGAACCAGGATGAAGGCCACGCCTGCAATGCTCCACGCCTGCCTCTTCATGGGTGGTGTTGCCTCCTCCTTGCCCCTGTCTATGAAGGGGAGGAGCAATATTATTACGAGGACAATCACAGGCAAGGCAATGGCAAAGCTCAAATTTGTGGAAATGTTGGCCCGCCAGAAGGCCAGAAAGCCAAAGAGGGGTGAGAGGTACCAGGGTGGTTCTATCGCCGTTACTTCTCCAGGTACTGCCTCCTTACCCAGGGGCGCCGGGAAGAGTGCAGCCAGGATTAGAAGCACACCCAGCACAAAGCTGGCAAGCGCAAGTTCACGAACCACCTGGTGCGGAAAGAATGGTATCTCCCTCATAAAGTCACCTCACCATAGCTGGCAATGCCCTGCCTCCTCACAATCAGGAAGTGAATGAGCATCAGCACAAACGCGGTCATGGGCAGGAGAAAGACGTGCAGGAAGTACAGCCTCGTAAGAGTTTCTCCAGTTATTATTACGTCTCCAAGGAATACCTTTATTACCCATGCTCCGGCAAAGGGCAGCGAGGCAGGAGCGAGCACCACTATGCTTGTTGCGCCATAGCTTGCTGTGTCCCAGCGCAGTGCATAGCCGCTGAATCCAAAGGTGAAGGTGAGCAGAAGTAGCGCTACGCCCACAATCCAGTTCAGTTCTCTGGGTTTGCGGTATGCTCCCATGAAGTACACTCTGAGCATGTGCAGAAGCATGGCGGCAATCATTACATTGCCAGCCCAGTAGTGCAGACTCCTCACCAGAGAACCAAGAGGCACATCGTAGGTTATTATCCTGACGCTTTCATAGGCGAGCGCTGCGTTTGGCTGATAGTACCTGGCAAGTGCAATGCCGGTGATTACCTCAACCAGAAATGCAAGGAAAGCAATACCCCCGAGGCAGTAAATAGCACCTGTGGCATGCTCTGGCACAGTCCTGCGCAGTGCTCGCTCCAGGTCGCGGCGAATCGCGAGCCTTTCGTCCAGCCAGTCTACAATTTCCGCAATCATGGCCTGGACCCCGAGATATACTTCAGGAGCAGGGCAAAGCTACTAACTGCGAGAGCCACGAATGCGAAGAGTGTGGTGCCCTTGATAAAACCCTTTTCACTGTACACTATCCCCAGCCTGCTCCGCCTTTCCAGGATATCTGTAAGGAGTTCGTCCAGAATCTCATACCTTACAATATAGAGCTCAACCCCCAGCAGCAGAAATGCTGTACCGAGGTACACACCAACAATTTTTGTATCTCCTCCAATAAGGGCCTGCCTCATTGCCGTGAGGCTGAGCAGGATTACAGAGAGGGAAAGAGGCACAAGGGTAGCGAGGCGCAGTATTCCCATTTCAATCACCAAGCTTCCTGAACATGCAGTCGAGCAGGAGGACAAAGAAAATTACAGCAAAACTCAGCGCAAAGCTCAGAGGTTCACCAACTGCAGTGCCATGCGATGCCACTGGACGGGTAATCCCGGCAGGGACAGTCACCAGAAGAGTGTAGACATTTTCCATCATCCCGGGTTAAAGATTTCCATCGATGGTATTTATATTTAACTCGTTTTAGGGGGAGTAGAGCCATAGAAAAGCAGCCCTCTGACTCAACCTCGCTGCGGTGAGCAGGCTTCCTGCTCCTTCATGAGCTTGTATTCAATGCTGTCGGCAAGGGCTATCCAGCTAGCTTCAATGATATTCTCAGATACCCCCACTGTGCCCCAGCTGCTCTTTCCGTCGCTGCTCTCTATGAGCACCCGCACCTTGGCGCCGGTGCCTTCATGAGTGTCAAGCACCCTGACTTTATAATCGGTAAGGTACACCTGCTTGAGCACCGGGTAGAACTTCTCCAGAGCCTTGCGAAGGGCATTGTCAAGCGCATTCACAGGTCCATTACCCTCCGCGGCGGTGTGCTCATACTTATCATGAACCCTGACCTTTACCGTTGCTTCTGAGCGAATCCTCTCACGCTCTGTGCTCACCATCACACGGAAACCTTCCAGCTCAAAGAAGGGCTTCGTCAACCCCAGAGCGCGCTTCATCAGCAGCTCAAAACTCGCCTCTGCACCTTCAAACTGGTATCCCTGCTTCTCCATCTCTTTGAGTTTCTGGAGTATGAGCCTGACCTCTGGTGAGTCCTTCTCCAGGGGAATACCATACTCTCTGGCCTTAACGTAGATATTAGTCCTTCCCGAGAGCTCTGAAACCAGGAAACGTCTCGTATTCCCGACACTCTCAGGGTCCACATGCTCATAGGTACGTGGTGACTTGTACACGGCGTCGACATGTATACCCGCCTTGTGGGCGAAGGCGGAGCTTCCAACGTAGGGAAGGTTGTGCTGATGGGGCAGATTGGCAATCTCACTTACAAAGCGCGATACCTCTGTCAGCTTCTTAAGCTTCTCATCGCTTATGCAGTCTATACCCAGCTTCAGTTTCAGGTTTGGGATTATTGAACACAGGTTCGCATTACCACAGCGCTCACCGTAGCCGTTTATTGTACCCTGCACCTGCACAGCACCCATGCGAACGGCGATAATTGAGTTGGCCACCGCAGTATCTGCGTCATTATGGGCATGTATCCCGAGAGGTGTAGAAACCTTACCCTTAACTTCATTTACAATCTCCATGGTCTCAAAGGGCAGCGTACCTCCGTTGGTGTCGCACAGCACCAGGCAGTCAACCTTAGCCTGCTCCGCAGCATGAAGCGTGGCTAAAGCATATTCGGGGTTGCTCTTGTAGGCATCGAAGAAGTGCTCTGCATCAAAGAAAACCTCCAGGCCGTGCTCCTTGAGGAACTCCACACTTTCAGTAATCATGGCAAGGTTTTCTTCAAGCCCTACCTTGAGCGCCGCCTTAACGTGCAGATCCCAGCTTTTACCGAAAATAGTAACTGTATCAACACCGCTTTCCACAAGGGCGAGGAGATTCATGTCTTTATCGGCTTTTATGTTTGCCTTGCGGGTGCTGCCAAAGGCGACTATGCGGGAGCTGCTCAGCTCCAGCTTCCTGGCTCTTTCAAAAAATTCTGCATCCTTCGGGTTGGATCCTGGCCATCCACCCTCGATATAGTGGATTCCCAGCTCATCCAGCTTTGCGGCGATGTGGAGCTTATCATCTACGGAGAAGGAAATATACTCGGACTGTGTGCCGTCCCGCAGGGTGGTATCGTACAGCTTCACCTGCATGCTGGTAACCTCTACGGCGATAACCCTGAGATAACAATCACAAGCAAAACAATAACTCTACTCACTGCCGGAAATCCTTATAGCAAGCACAAAAAAAGCAAACCCCAGAATAAACAGCACAGAAAATTGGGAGAAATCGTCATTCAAAAGGTAGTGTACAGAGAAAAGAATGCATGTGAATCCAAATAAACCATTTATCAGCGCGGGCTTGAACGACCCCACCCTGTAAAGCTGTACTGGCCGCAGAATACCTCCCTCCAGGTACAATCAAAGTTTACTGGGAGACATATTTAAATCTTTTGTTTTGTGATTAGCTGAACATGAAATGGCAGAATCTTTTAGTTCTTCTGCTCGTGACCCTCCTCCTGCTCTGGGGGGCAGGGGAAATAAGCTGGCGTGAGGCTCTGGAGATAGCCTCCAGTGCGGAGCATGAATACATCGCTCTTGCGGTGGGTGTAACTGTGGCGAGGTTTCTGCTATGGAACCTGAAGTGGATGCTCTTTGTAAAACCCATCGCTGAGGTGCGCTTCTCTCGCCTTCTCATTATTCTGCTCGCCGGCCTGTTTGTGAGCACCTCCACACCAGGTGCGCAGGTGGGTGGCGAGCCGCTGCGTGCCTATTACCTTGCCAGGGAGGCGGGCATCAGGAAGAGCGCAGCCATGGCCACGGTTACGCTTGACAAGGCGGGAAACTATGCCGCTTTCTTCACCTTCTCACTGGTATCAATATTCATGCTGTGGCTCCTCCTAGAGATACCACCGGTGCTCAAGCTCCTCGGTGAGGTGCTTCTGCTCGTGCTCATTCTGGTCGCTCTTTCCTCCACGTATATAAGGAGGAGTGATGCTGCTCAGGCGAAGGTGCTGCGCTTTGTGTACCACCTGCCACTCCTGAAGATGCTGAGGCAGAGGTTCAGCAGCTATGCAGCCTTTGAGAGCTTCCTCTCCTCCAGGCTTGAGCTGTTCATGCGCACCCTTAAGCAAATCTCAACGCGCCGCAGTGTGCTCCTGGCAAATCTGCTGCTCTCCTTTGCGATGTGGTCCACATCCTATCTGAAGACATATCTTGTGTTCTTGGCGCTCGGTGTCAACGCCCCGCTGCCTCTTGTGGTTGCAGTTAAAACAGTGGCCATACTCGTTGGTATGGCCAGCTTTCTCCCGGGCGGTGTTGGCGCTACAGAGGCGATGATGGTGGCACTCTTTGCAGGCGCTGGCATAGAGGGGAGCGCTGCTCTGGCGGGGATACTCCTGTCCCGTGCCATCTACTACTCTTTTGCCCTTGGATTGGGCTATGTATGCCTGCTATTGCTGAGGTTCCGCGGCTAGATTACAGCCGTTAGTTTTTGTGCTTAGCGCATGCCTGTGAGGTTGCGCGATTTCATAATCACCAAGGAGCGCATGATATTCGCGGCGGTGAGCTATGTCCATCCGCCGGGACACTATCTTGCCTTCCTGCGCTACTACCCCTGCGAGCGAGGAGACAGGGTGCGCTCCGGCGTGAGTTACTGCAAGGTCACCTCCACGGCGCAGTCCTTCAAGTACCTGCAGGAGTGGTACCCTGAGTATATCTTTACCCGCCGGGACACACGCATGCAGGCGGTGCCCTGCACGAGGGTTGAGAAGGTGCTCTCACCCAGTGAGAGGCTGGCTGAGATTGTCGCTGAACCTGAGGATGTGCTTGAGAGGAAGGCCGCCCGTCTCGCTGATATTTTTTCTCAGGCAGTGCCAGTTACCAAGCTCGGTGTTACGGGCTCGCTGCTCCCCCGTCTGCATCTGCCAAGCTCTGATATAGACCTGGTGGTTTATGGCAGAAGGAACCACCTCAGAGCGAGAGAGCTTCTGGCAGAGCTGATTGAAGAAGGTGGTGAGATAAGAGAGCTTTCCAGCAAAGAGTGGCGCCGTGCCTATAATAAGCGCTTTCCGGATGAGAAAACACTTAGCTTCTCAGAATTCCTGTGGCACGAGCGCAGGAAGTTTCATAAGGCCAGCTTTGATGGTACAACCTTTGACCTGCTTCTTGTGAGGGAGGCTGTGAAGGAGCGCTGGGGTGGAGAGAGCTACACCCGCCTGGGCATGGTGGAGGTCACATGCATTGTGGAGGACGCAAGCTACGCCTTTGACTACCCTGCACGCTACGTTGTGAGCTGCGAGGATTATGATATAGAGGAGGTGGTTGCCTACACCCACACCTACGCAGGCCAGGCCTTTGAGGGTGAGCGCATCCTCGCAAAAGGCTACCTGGAAGAGGTTACCTCACGCAGAAGGAGCTATCTGCGTCTGGTTGTGGGCACTACGCGGGAGGCGGCAGGCGAGTTCATCAAGGTTGTAGGGAAGTGAAGCGTATCATCGCCTAAAGTCGTGCCTCAAGCCAGGCGATAACCTTCTTCCTGAGCTGGGGCGATGCATCAAGCATCTCCGTGCCATGCCCGGCACCGCGCAGTCTCTCAAATACCTTCTCTCCCTCAGCCAGGGAATATAGCCGCTCCGTGGAGGAGTATGCATATGTATCCTCCTCGCTTGCGGCAAAGAAGGCGGAGCGGAGCTGTCTCGCCGCATCTTCTGTGACCACACCCCGGTAGTCGAGTCCAGGCGAGAGCAGCACTACCGTCTTGATATCGCGATCTTCAGCGGCATAGCGCAGGGCAATATTTGCGCCTATGCTGGCGCCCACGATTCCTATCCTGCCCGGTTTCACACCCCTGCTTACCAGATACTCCTTCGCAGCCCTCACATCAAGGGTCATGGCATTGAATTCTCTTGGTGAGAAGCTCCGCCAGTTGCCCTCGCTCTGCCCATGTCCCCTCAGGTCTATGGCTATGACAGAGAAGCCCCTCGTATTGAGCTCCTGCGCAAGTCCGGCATAATCCCCGCGGCTGCGTCCGAGCATGTGGAGCAGTATTACACCTCTCTCCCCGCCAGCGTAGTAGGTGGCCGCTATCTTCACTCCGTCCTCGGTGGTCAGGGTAACATCCTTCCCGCCGGTGCCTCCTCCTGTGCAGCCTGCGACGAGCAGGAGCACAATGAGCACAAGCCATCTCATATGTAAAAAGATTGCCTGAGAACATAAATAAAACTAGCGCTGTACCTCGAGCTTTTCTATAAGCGAGCGAAGGTATTCGATACCCTCTTCAAGCAGCTTTTCACCCTTCTCGGTAATCCTGTAGTATTTTTTATTGTCGCTTCGTCTTGCCTCGACATAGCCCCCGCTTTCTAGGCGATAGAGCACCACGTACGGCGTTACCAACGCCGGAGATATCCCGAATCTCTCCCTTAGCAGGGGCTTTATCTCATAGGCGTAGAGTTCCTTTTCCTTCAGAAGGCGCAGGATGTACAGCCAGAGCACCTCCTTTGTGGTCTTATCCCTGAGCCGGCGTAGAGGCATGAGTAACTATCGACGCCAGCCTTATATATACTCATGGGCAAATTGGTGTGATAGAGAAATCCCCCGTCAAATTGATTAAAAAGAACCCAACTGCTTACCTCGGCTTTAATTTAAGTTTCCGCTTGGGAAAATTTCCGTCGACTACTTCTACCTCAAAGAATCCCTTTGGCAGAACTAATCCCTCACCCGGCTTTAAGTTGAGGATGTCCTCCATGGTGGGAGTCTCATTTTTTGACTTTCCTTTTGTACAATTTTTTGTCTTTTTGCGACGGCTCATAGGCAGTTATCACCCTCAGCTTTTTCAGTTGTTTCAAAGGCTCAATAATAACCTTTATAATCTTTCCGAAATCCTCACCAAGTACCGCATATCTCCTGCCGTAAGTCTTGTAGATGTAAACCTTGCCCATTAACGCTCTTTTAACTTGGTGAACTGTTAAGCCATGCTTCTCTATCTTGAGCCTCGCTTTTTTATCGATTATGATTTTCCAGCCTTTCCTCATTTTTGAACCTCAAGAGCGACTAAATCTCCAGCTCGCTGCCTGCCACGAAAGAGTGCTCAATGTGGGGCGCAGTTGCACGAAGTTGCTGTTTTAAGTTTATGAGTATAAATTTCTATCCGATATTTTACGGCCATAAAATACTTATACTATTTTATGTACATAAAACACTGGTGAGCAGATGGGAAAGGTGAGAGTAGCTATAATCGGCGTGGGTAACTGCGCTTCCTCGCTGGTGCAGGGAGTGGAGTACTATAAAAACGCTGATGAAAAGGAGAGCATCCCCGGTTTAATGCATGTGAAGCTCGGAGACTACCACATCCGCGATATAGAGTTCAGCGCCGCCTTCGACATAGATGCGAGAAAGGTGGGCAAAGACCTGAGCGAGGCGATTTTTACGGAGCCCAACAACACCATAAAGTTCGCCGAAGTGCCCAGCCTAGATGTCGAGGTAATGCGGGGTATGACCCACGATGGAATAGGGAAGTATTTGAGCGGGAGGATAGAGAAGCACCCCTCCGCCACTGTCGATGTAGCAGGAGTGCTGGAAGAGACAAACACCGATGTGGTGGTGAACTACCTGCCCGTGGGGAGTGAGTTCGCCACGAAGTGGTACGTGGAGCAGGCGCTCAAGGCGGGCTGCGCCTTTGTGAACTGCATCCCCGTGTTCATAGCACGGGAGAAGCGCTGGCAGGAGGTTTTTGAGAAGGCGGGGGTGCCCATAATAGGCGACGACGTGAAGAGCCAGGTAGGCGCCACTATAGTGCACCGCACCCTGGCGAACCTCTTTAAGGCACGTGGAGTAAGGCTTGAGCGCACCATGCAGCTCAACGTAGGAGGCAACATGGACTTCTTTAACATGCTCGAGAGGGAGCGCCTTGAGAGCAAGAAGATTTCAAAGACCAGTGCTGTTACGTCTATGCTGGACTATGACATTGGTGAGGAGAATGTACACATAGGCCCAAGCGACTATGTTGCCTGGCTTACCGACAGAAAGTGGGCGTACATCCGCCTCGAAGGGCGCAGCTTCGGCGACGTTCCGCTGAATATCGAGCTAAAGCTTGAGGTGTGGGACTCACCCAACAGCGCGGGCGTGGTTATAGACGCAGTGAGGTGCGCAAAAATTGCCCTCGACAGGGGTGAGACAGGAGCGCTTGAAGCACCTTCGGCTTACTTCATGAAGTCTCCGCCGGTGCAGCATCCCGATGACGTAGCCAGAGAGATGGTCGAGGCGTGGATCAGCGGTGATGCTTAGATTACACCAAGGCTTCGCAGTACAACGCTGAGCAGGATAATTGCCACAATTATATAAAGTGCCTTGCGCATGTCCAGGCTGGAGAAGAACTCTCTTAATCTGAATGCGATACTCTTCTCTGGCACTCTGCCCGCTAGTTCCTTGTACTCCGCCTTGAAGGGCTCGTATATCCACTTCTCGGGCTCCTTTCCGCGGGACTCCTTGTACACCACCAAACCTGGGCATGCATGATTCTCAGGCAGGCGGTGCTCGGCGCAGAACTTGCCGCCGCAGAACTTGCAGGTGAAGGGCATGCTCTCACTTGCGCCGCAATAGCTGCACTTTGCCACTACCTGCGCCTCCTCCTCAGCTCTTCGTAGACCTCGGAGAGCTCCACTCCTTTTGAGGCGAGGAGCACCATGAGGTGAAAAATCAAATCAGCACTCTCGTAGATTAGCTCTCCCTTCCCACCGCTCTTTGAGGCGAGGATTACCTCTATCGCCTCCTCGCCAACCTTTTCCAGAATTTTGTCCTCGCCTTTTTCAAATAGCGAGGCTACATAACTTCCGGGTGGCATTTCCGCCTTTCTCTGCTTTATTACCTCAAATACCTCGTCAAGCACTGTGCAGCTCATTTCCGCTTTCCTCCGACTATGTCTGCGACAATGCCGTGCTCCGTCTCCTCGGCTATTGTAATGTCGTCAATACTTCTCAACCCCTGAGCACGGGCAGTACGCTCCAGGCCGAGCTCGATGTCGCGGCTGAGCACTATTATGTAGGCGTCTATCTCCTCTATGCTCAGCTTCTTTGCCGCGAGGGCGCGGTGATGGCCGTCCACGAGTATCATTCTTTCTCCGGTCTTTATCACCACCACGGGCTCAGCTAAGCCCCGCTTGAGCTCGTACTCGCGTCCGCGGAACTCGTCCGGGTGAACCTTCGCCTGCGTGGGTATTAGCTGGGAGATTTTCACCCTCCCCAGGCGCACTATGCTTTTAACCCCGTAGAGCTTCTCCAGCGACTCCTGGAGCTTCTTGACCTTCCCCGGGGTTGCCCTCTCTATGTGGGAGCGGATTACGTCCGTAATGGTAACTATGCCTATGAGCTTCATGTTGCGGTC
>WANW01000013.1 GCA_015521615.1 Candidatus Hydrothermarchaeota archaeon | reverse complement strand
GCTATAAAATATGGAGTCACTGCAATGCCTCCCCACTACAGAAGAGGTTTCTGGATGGAGCCCGGGAGGGAGTATCAGTGTGCCTCCTGTGGTGTGAAGTTTGGTACCAGCTATCCCCGGTTTATCCGTGATTGTCCCTCCTGCCATCACGAGTTTGTCTCCTACGTTGAGGAGGACGAAAAGGAGATAGTCTGTCTTCATATGATGGCGATGGTCACAAAGACGACCTGTCACTTCTGCAGGCTCCGCAGAGATGGCCTATGTGAGGGTGGCTAATTTATTTGTCTTTGCTAAAGTTTTCTTGATTTGGCATGCGCGCCCTCGCCACAAGTTTTCTTGTGCTTGCCGAAATAGCTGCGAGGCAGCCCAGTGTGAGACAGGCAGAGATAGCAAAAGAGCTCGGGATAAGTGCACAGGCAGTGTCAGAGTGCGTAAAATCACTGATAAAAGCCGGTCTGGTGGAGAGCGGTGGGAAGGGGAACTATATCCTCACACCCAGAGGCTATGAATATCTCTTCACCAGTGCGAGGGAACTCAGAGACCTGTCGAGTTTTATACTGCAGGAAATAGTGGCAGGGCTGCGAGTGTACACTGCCATTGCGTCGGAGGATTTAAAAGCAAATGAGGAGGTTTCCCTGTGGATGGAGCGGGGGCTGCTCTTCGCGGGGAGGCGCCGCCAGGGCGCGCGGGGAAAAACACTGAGCGCGGTGCAGCGGGGTGAAGACGTAGCCGTGGTCGAGGTTCGTGAGCTTGTGGCACCACCTCCGGGCACAGTTACTGTTGTGAAGGTTCCCAGGGTTGAGAAAGGCGGCAGCAGAGCCGTCAATCTGCACAGGCTCAAGTACCTGGCGGAGAGCGCGGAGTTTGTTGCAGCACTGGGTGTGGAGGCAAAGGTTGCCATTGAGAAGGCAGGCATAGCCTGTGATGCCTTCTTCGGCTCAGCATATGCGTGCGTGGAGGCGGCGCTTCACGGCATGCAGGTGATTGCGGTTGCGGTTGAGGATGAGCTTCATCTCCTGCTCAGAAAGCTTGAAAGGGCAGGACTGAGTTACCGGGTAATTGATGCAAAGGAGGCAGGTAAATGAAGATTGAGCTGGAGCTTCTTGACGTGGCAAGGGAGAATGTGGAGAAGCTGACGCGGGAGGTACATCGCTACGATATCGCAGATGGTGTGATATACCTCATGTATGAGGATAAGGTAGAAATTTTCCCCCTGGACAGGCTGCACCGCATGATGGTGATGAAGGGTGAGGAGGGTGAGGCAACATTATAGATTCTGCTTTCCGTGCCTCTCTTCCCGCCACACATTGCCACGCATGTGGTATCCCCTCGCCTCCCAGAAGCCAGGCTTATTCTCGGCCATGAACTCAATTCCCACCACCCACTTTGCACTCTTCCAGAAGTATAGCTCGGGTACCACGAGCCTCACAGGGAAACCATGCTCAGGGGTCAGAGGCCTGCCATTGAGCTTCACAGCAAGAAGCGCATCCTCGGCGAGGAAATCGGCAAGCGGGAGGTTGGTGGCATAGCCATCGGCAGAGTGAACCATAACATACCTCGCCTCAGGCGAGGGGTGTACAAGCCTTTTAATCTCGCGGGTGCTGACTCCTTCCCAGGTTAAGCCCAGCTTTGACCAGCCGGTAACACAATGAACGTCTAAATTAACCGTAATTCGCGGGAGGGACATGAACTCAGCATAACTCAGCTCCACCTCCTCCTTCACCAGCCCGAATATCCTGAGGCTCCACTTTGAGATGTCAATATTAGGTATACCGTCAAAATGAAGAACAGGCAGGTGCTCAACCACTTTCTGCCCCGGTGGCAGCTTGGGCGAGGACATACTTAAATCCCGAGCACATCGAAGGTGGAGTAGATCCTGCCCTTCTCTGCTCCTGCCACGAAGCGCGCCGCCTTTATAGCGCCCTCCACGAAGGCCTGCCTTGAGTGCGCGCGGTGGATCAGCTCGACCCTCTCACCCTCGCCGGCGAATATCACTATGTGCTCCCCCACCACGTCGCCCGCTCGAACCGCGTGGAAGCCTATCTCCTCATCGCTGCGCTCGCCTATTAAGCCCTTTTCGCGCGAGTATCTGGCACATTCCTCCAGCTTTTTACTCCTCGCCTGAGCTATAAGCTCCCCTACCCTCAAGGCGGTGCCGGAGGGTGCATCCTTCTTGTGGCGGTGGTGTATCTCTATAATCTCCACATCATAGTCACGAAGCACCTTTGCAAGCTGCTCGGCAATTTTGAAAAACACATTTACGCCCGTTGCCATGTTTGGCGAGATCACCGCCGCTATGCGATTCTCCTCCACAGCGCGGACAATTTCCTGCTTTTCCTTCTCATCAAAGCCGGTAGTGCCTATCACCAGATTAACTCCCAGCGAGGCGGCAGTCTTTGCGGTGCTCACGCACGCTTTGGCTGTGGTGAAGTCGATCAGCACCTCCGGCTTTGATTCAAGCAAAACCTCGCGCAGCTCATCGGCGGTGCTCAATGCCACACCACACTTCCCAACTCCTAGGAGCTCGCCCACGTCTTTTCCTGCACCCTCCTTCCCCGGCGCCTCTATAGCTGCGACCAGCTTCATATCATCCTGGGCGAGAACACTCCTGACTATCCCGCCCCCCATTCTTCCAAGGGCTCCAGTTACAGCCACGCGTATCAAGGGCACCACCTAGATTATGCCCAGTCTGCTAATAACCTCGCGTATGCGCTCCCGCTTTTCCTGGGAGGTCTCACACAGAGGCAGGCGGAAACCGCCAGCAGGCATTCCTGCGAGGCTCATCGCCTCCTTGATTGGTATGGGGTTTGTGTCAATAAATAGCACATCAAAGAGCTCCTTGAGAACAAGGTGCTCTTTCTCCATGGCATCAAAGTCACCCTTCAAACCCAGCTCAACAAAGCGCTGCATGCGCTGTGGTATTATATTTGAGGCGACTGAAATAACCCCCTTCGCGGCATGATCCCGCATTAAGGCGAAGGTATCTCCGTCGTTGCCTGAGAGTATTAGAAAGTCTTCGCCACAGAGTTCGCGGATCCTGCGCCAGGTCTCGGGGTTGCCACTCGCCTCCTTAACACCTATAATGTTCGAGTGTTCTTCCTTCAGTCGCGCCATGGTTTCAGGCGCTATCTCGCGAGCACTTCGCCCGGGGATGTTGTAAAGTATGTGCGGTATATCCACACGCTCCGCTATCGCGGAGAAGTGCCGGAACAGCCCCTCCTGGTTGGGCTTGTTGTAATATGGGCAAACCTGAAGTGTTGCATCTGCGCCAACATCGCTGGCGTGCCTGCTTAGCTCAATCGCCTCCCAGGTGCAGTTTGAACCCGTGCCAGCAATAACAGCGCAGTGCGCATGCTCAACAGTGGCTTCAATAACCTTATTGTGCTCCTCATGGCTGAGCACAGGCGATTCGCCGGTTGTGCCCACAGCGACTATGCCAGCAACACCACCCTCATTCTGCATCTCCACCAGGCGAGCATAGGCATCCAGGTCAAGCTCAGGTCTAACACCTGTGTCCTTAAAGGGTGTTACAATTGCCGTAAAGCAACCCTTAAACATCTCACTCCCTTACCCGCTGCCTCTGCTTAAGTATACGCGTGACATATCCCGCGATTCTATTTGCCAGCATCTTTCCCTGCAGGTCAAGCACACGCTGGACAAACTCACGGTTCTTCTTGAAATCAAGGGTTAGAGCGTCACCATACCTGTCCACAAGTTCAAGAGCTGTGCGCTTTATGTACTTCTGCCTGATTCTTCCCAAATTTTCACCTCCAAAAGGCACTTTTTATCCCACTTCATCATGGGTAACCTCGTCATCGCTTCCCGAGGATTGTGGGGGAAGCCAAACCAACCCTCTGTAAGAGTTGTGAGCTATCACTTCTTGACACAGTAACCTCAGAAAATCTTAAATTTCGGTTGAAGTTAACTAAGAGGTGATATTCACAGAGGTGATATTTATATTTTACTTTGGAGGAGGAATATGAACAGGAGTCTTCTAATAGTAGTGGCTGTGACAGTTGCTTTGATTGGGATCTCTATTCTGGGTGCGTTCCTGATCTCAAAGCCGGGTGATGGTATAATCGCAGGTGATAGAGTTGCTGTTATAAAAATCAGCGGAGTAATTTCCATGGACTCCGGTGAGGGTGTGTTTTCCACTGAAGCGACAACGCCAGAGGAGTTCAAATCCCAGCTTGACCGCGCACTCAGCGACGGCTCGGTAAAGGCCATCCTCATAGAGATAAACTCACCCGGGGGCAGCGTCGTCGCCAGTGAGGAGATTGCGGAGGCGATTAAGGAGGCGAAGCAGAAGAAGCCCGTCGTGGCATGGCTCGGGGAAATAGCCACCTCAGGGGGGTACTACGTCGCCAGTGCGAGTAGCTATATCGTGGCCGATCCCGGCACAATAACGGGGAGCATAGGCGTTATCTCGGTCTTCCCCGAGTACTCCAGATTGCTGGAAAAGCTGGGGATAAACATGACTGTAATCAAGGCGGGAGAGTACAAGGACTTCTCCACCGGCTACCGCCCCCTTACCGAGGAGGAGCGCAGGATGGTGGAGGACATAATCTACGACTTCTATGAGCAGTTTATCGCCGAGGTGGCGCAGAACCGCAATCTCAGTGTTGAGCATGTGAAGCGGATTGCTGAGGGCAGAATATACTCTGCAAAGCGCGCAAAAGAGCTAGGCCTTGTGGATGAGGTGGGCACCCGCAGGGTTGCGGTTGAGAAGGCAGCAGAACTGGCTGGTATAAAGGGCAAGCCCCAGCTGGTTACCTATGAGAGGAAGCCGTTCCTGAAGGAGCTGTTCGGTACCGGTATGGAACGCCTGGGCTATGGCTTTGCAAAGGCGCTGCTCGACAGAGGTGTAACTCCTGCGCTGGGGTAGCGGAATGCACGAGCTTTATGTGCTCCTCAGCGACGACGCCCTTGCCAGAGTGAGGCACCTTCTTAGAGATGATAGAGAATTTTTAGAAGAGCTTTACCTTGCTCTGGCTTCTGAGCCTGTGCTGGAGATTGATGACAATGCCCTTGAGCTGCTCGGGGATAATATCGCCCTCTGGAAGCGAGGGTATGCGCTTCCATTGACAGTGCTTGAGGAGCTGGAGAGATTTTCGGGGAAAGAGTTAGAGCTCGGCTTTGTGGCAATGCTCAGCTCGGATGAGCTTGAGGCAGAGCCGGACGCCAACTACGCCTTCGCCAGGGAGTTCTGCGGCTATGTGAAGGGGGAGAGGGTGCTTGACGTAGCGAGTGGCTTTGGCTGGGTGCCTGTGCTTCTGAGCGAGAGGGCGCAGGTCTATGCGCTGGACAGCGCGTACGCGAACCCCATCGTTTACGGGGAGGACAGGATTTACATTGAGGGCACCACGATAGAACTCTTTCCAGGCTTTCCAGAGGGACAGGCGTTTATCCGCGCAAACCGCGAGAAATTCATCCGCTATGCCGACTTCGCCAGGCTCTTCTGGGAGAGGCACGGCGCGAGGCTGGAGAACATCACCCTGCTCCAGGGCGATGCCTCCAGCTTGAGCACTGCGCGCACCCTGGAGGGTGATTCACCATTGACGCTTACCGAAGCCTTCGACAGTGTGACAATCTTCTTCGGGCTGAACCACATAGGCAAAGCGTGGCGGCGTGTGCTGGGCGAGGCCTGCGGCGCCCTTCGCGAGGGGGGCACTATACACGTGGCGATTTACAAAGAGTACCTGGCGAGATTCCCGCTCAAGGGCGCCTACGACTGGGCTGAGCAGCTGGGGATTGAGATTGTGCCCCTGGAGGAGCTCCTGAAAGAGGCGGAGGCGCTTGGCTTAAAGCCCAAGCTCAGGAGGCACTCGGGGGAGAGCCTCTACCACATGGTGGTGATGGAGAAGCCCGGCTAGGGCTCTATCTTTGTGCCCAGCAGCTCAAGAAACTTCCTCAGCCATGCAGGATGCGCCGGCCATGCGGGGGCGGTGACTATGTTCTTATCCACGTGGGCACCGTCGAGGGGAACATCCACCCACTTAGCCCCTGCTGCCTTCACCTCAGGCGACACCGCGGGGTAGGCTGTGCAGGCTACGCCTTTAATAACTCCTGCCGCAGCGAGCACCTGCGCTCCGTGGCAGATGGCGGCGATGGGTTTACCGGCCTGAGCGAAGTGGCGCACAATCTCCAGCACGCGCTCATTCAGGCGGATGTACTCGGGTGCGCGGCCGCCGGGTATTACCAGGGCATCATAATCCCCGGGGTTAATCTCGTCGAAGGTGGCGTTGAGGGTGAAGTTGTGCCCCCGTTTCTCGCTGTAGGTCTGGTCGCCCTCGAAGTCGTGCACTGCGGTGCGCACCTTCTCGCCCGCCTTCTTGTCGGGGCAGACCGCGTGCACCTCGTGGCCGACCATCTGCAGCGCCTGAAAGGGCACCATTACCTCGTAGTCCTCAACGTAGTCTCCCACCAGCATGAGTATCTTCTTCGCTCCCACAGAATCACCTCCCTTATACTACCTTTGCGGGGGAGAATAAAAAGGTGTCTGCTAGAGCTGCTCCCTTATCCTGTGCAGAAGCTCAGCGGGCGTTTTAATGGGGTACTCCAGCTTTTCCAGAATCTCCTCCACTTGCCTGCCCTTTATCACCAGCCCGCCAAGCCTGCTGGCGAGCTGCTCCTTCTCCACAGGAAAGTCCAGTCCCTTAATCCTGGCGAGCACATGCACCGCCCAGTCTATCCCCAGCACCTCAGCCTCGCGCTGCGCCAGCCTCACCTCCTCACCCAGACGCTCCTCGCGCTTCAGCTTCTGGTAGGCAAGCTTCGCCAGGCCGCCGGCGATGTGCTCATCCGGCTTCTCCACCTCCCCCGCGAGGTAGGCCTTAACCCTCTCCTCCTTGGCGGTGGCAATGTTGCGCACAGTCTGCTCTGTTATGCCCAGCTCTCTCGCGATCTCCGCGTAGCTCTTCATCGCCTCATTCCTCAGCACCACCACATAGGCTGCCTCCGCCAGGGAGGGAAGCCAGGTGAGGTTGCGGTACTCCACCAGCTTTCTCAGCCCGCCCAGGAGGGCAATGCTCTCGGTAAAAACCTGCTCCGCCATTTCGTCGATGCTGGTGCTCACCGGCTTTGTGATCACCTCCACCTTACCACCTCCCTTACTTTTTCTTTATGTACTCCTCCAGGGGAGAGATTATGTCTATAATCCCGAGGTCGGTGATTTCAAACACCCAGGTGCGGGAGTCGTGGGGTGCGAGACGGCAGCCATCTATGCGCAGGGTGCGCAGCACGCTGCCAAGGGGCAGGCGGTACAGCGAGACATCCCAGCGCGTCTCAATAAGCTTCTTGTCCAGCACTATGGTGCCATCCAGGATGTGCGCCACCGCAAGTCCGCCGGCTGCCTCTGCGCTCTCGCTCGCCTGCGCAGAGCGCTTCTGGGATACCAGGAGGGCGGTCTGGCGCCACTTCTTGAGGAAGTTGAAGAACTGCCTCACAATCTGCCTCGCGGCCACTTCCTTGTGCTCGTATAAGCCGGTGATGCTGTCTATCACCACGTTTGTAATCTTCTTCTCCTTAATCGCATAGCCCATGGTATCCAGCAGCGCCCTGGGGTTCTCCCTGAGCTCCTCGCTGGCGGAGGCGTCTATGACCACCACATTCCTCTCCACCTGCGAAAAGTCCACTCCCAGGGCGTCGCTCTTCTGCCTCATCGCCGTGTACAGAAAGTTCGCAGGGCTCTCCACTGTAACATAAAGCACCCTGTAGCCGGCGCCCGCCTGGGCGACGGCGAACTGCTCTGCAAGGATGCTCTTGCCGGTGTCGGGTATGCCGGTGATGTTGAGCACCGCCAGGTGGGGTATTCCTCCGAGAGGTCTGCGCTCGTAGCCCCCCTCCGTCTTCTCAACCTTAAAGAAGAGCTCATCCAGCCTCGTGCCCGTTGGAATGCCAAACAGCTTCGGCGCCCTATCCTCGAGCTCCGCAAGAGTATAGTACTCCCCCACCATACATTCTGATTAAAGTAACTTAACGTGAAAAAAATAATAGAAAAGCCCTACCGCCGGCTGGGCAATTACTCTTCGCAATCAGCGAAAAAGAAGAAAGCTCAGAAGGTGGTCAGCTCACCCTTAATGAACATGTCCGTAATTTTTGTTATATTCGCCAGATTCTCATCCACTATGCCCGAGATGTCGCCCTCAACGGCGCTCAGGCTCACGCCCTCTTCAAGGATGAGCTGCACACTCGCCGCCTTGGGCTGGTCTATGGGCCTGCCTATCTGGGAGAGCAGGCGCACGTACACCTCCTTAACGCCGGCCACCTCCCGTGTTATCTGCTCCGCTATTCTCGGAGCGAGGAGGTTGTATATCTTGCCCACGTGGTTCACCGGGTTTTTGCCCGCAGCCGCTTCCATGCTCATGTGGCGGTTGGGCGTTATAAGCCCGTTTACCCTGTTCCCCCTGCCCACACTGCCGTCGTCGCCCATCTCGCTCGAGGTGCCTGTAACCGTGAGGTAGACCGCCTTCCTCTCATAGTCGTCACCCGTGTTGAGGAAAACCTCAACCTCCCGCTCTGTTATCCTGGAGGCGAGCTTCTCCACCTCCTCCTTTACCTGCTGAATAACGCTTATGTAGTGGTCCATGTCGGGGACGTGCTTTGCAATCATCGCCATGGATATGGTGAGAGCGATGCGGTCATCCTCGCGGAGCCCCATGACCTTTATGTCCTCACCACTCTCGGGAAAGTGCTTCTTGAACTCCTCGCTGTTCAGATAGCGCTCCGTCTGGTAACACAGGCGCTCAACATCGCTCAGCGGCGCAAAGCCCACGCCGAAGGATGTGTCGTTGGCGAGGGGCACCTCTTGGGAACGCTTGAACACGTCCACCAGGTCTACGCTGCCCTGACCTATGCGGGAGTCTATAATGACGTCGCTTTCCACATCCAGGTTTCTTATTGAGCCGGCGAGATACTCCTTGGCGGCCTTAATTGCAATCTTGTGCACAGGCACAACCCTGTCGTCCACGATTGTGGTGGCTCTCCCTGAGAGCAGGATGTATATCGGCTTAATCACCTCTCCACCGCCAAATTTTACATCAGCCTGTCCGCCCACCACTTCTACCTGGTCTGTGTTGTGGTGCATAACACAGCCGAACTCCTCAATGTATTCCCTGCATAGAGCCCTGCTGACCGCATCCGCAATGCCGTCCGCCAGGCTGTCGGGATGGCCTATGCCCTTCCTCTCCACAAGTTCAACCCGCTGCTCCTCCACAGGGGTGCGTATAACCTGCTCCACAAAGATATTCCGCGGCATAACAATCCTCCTTAAAAGGGATTTCCCGGGTAGAATAAATATTTTACCAAGGGAAAAGGTGGCTGTGGCAGTTGAGCTTTATTGATAACTCTTCTTCACCTCATTGAAAACCTGCGCTGAGGCTCAATGGTGAGCACCACCTTGCCATCTTTGAACACACGCACTATTCCGCCGCTCTGGCTCACTGTGATGCCTATGCTTTTAGTCTTTGCCGTGGTAGCCGCCACCGCAGCATGCCTCGAGCCAAGACCGCGGGGTATGTCCACGCTGCTGGTGTCCACGTTGAGGTAGACTCCAGCGGACTCTATGATTCCGTCGTTGCTTATCACGAAGACGCCGTCAAGCTGCGCAAGCTCCTTGATGGTCTCCTTAATCTCCGGGTTGAGCACAGAGCGCTCTCCCACGAGATGTCCCTCGAAGGGGTTGAGGATGAGCTGCCTGGAATTCTTTAGAATCCTCTTCGAGTCGCCTATCAGGAAGGCGGTACCTATCATTCTGCCCTCCCTCCCTTCTTTACCTATCTCCAGGGCGATGTTCAGCACTGCCTCAAACACCTCAGGCTTAACCTCTATGTCCCGGAGGAAGTGGTAAAGCGCCAGGTCGAGAGCCTCTTCTCTTACCTCATAGTAGAATATGGAGTTTGCCTCTGTGTTCAGCGTGGAACCTATTGCGACTATCACATCCTCATCATGGATAATACCCTTCTCAATCCCGCGTACAATCGCATCCTCCACCATCTCCGCCACAGAACTTTTTCTGGTGAGGAGCTTTAGCACATGCATTTCGGGCAAGCTGTGCTCAACTTTTTTGTCCACAAATTCTACCTCAAGGGCGCTTTCAGTAGCCTCTTTAAGCATACTCTGGAACAGTTCCTCTGAAGCTGTGGCGAAGATTACCGGCAGACGCAGCTTTGCCTTTTTAAACTCTTCAAAGGCGTCACCAGACTCGGTTACAACTACTATTGCAGAAGCTTCAAGCTTTTTGGCTATATCAATGGCACTTTTGATAATTACCTCTACATGCTTCATTAATTAAGAATTCCAGACCGCACAATATAAAGCTTAGGTAAGTAGTTTTTCCAGCTTCTCCGCGAGCAGAAGCACCTCCTCTCTATGCATGCTGAGCACATCCAGCTTTTTAAGCTCAACACAGAACCCAGACTCAAGAAAGCGGTCATAATTTGGGCATGTGGTGATAAGGCTCCTTCCAAGGTCTGTCATTAATCCACAGGAGCGTGCTCTTCTCGCAACCTCCTTCGGCTCGGGGTGCAGCATGCCCACACAAACTCCCCGCCTGTCAGGGTGAACGATATTGGGAAGTCTGGTCTTGAGGAGCGATGCAAACTCTGTCAATCGTTCAACAACTCTTGGAGCAATTTTAAGTTCCTCAATAAGCCCAGCGGCGAGAACACCACTGAGGCGACAGGCTTTAATTACTTTTGCCGCTCTTCTCAAAAACTCCTCGTCGCTGGTTGAGATAAAACCGCCTGTGGTGAGGTTGGTGATTTTCGGGTCTCCGGTGGAGCAGATAATTACATCCGCATTCTCGCCCTTTGCGAGTTTTTTATCTCCTATGGCAGAGGAGGCGTCCTCAATTAGGAGGACCCCGTACTCCTGGCAGAGCCGGTAAATCTCCCGCAGATTCTGCTCAGCAATGTAGCCAGCGAAGGAGGTTATAATTAGAGCTTCAGGCCTCTCGCGTTCAAGCGCCTCCTCCAGTGTTCCCTGGTGAATCACACCCAGCTCAGTTTCAACCTCGCAAATATCTTTACCCAGAAGCCGGGCATATACCTTAAAGCCCCTCCATCCCCCCTGGTCGGGAAGCATCACCCTGCCTTTAATGGCGCTCAGCGCAGCTAAAGCGGCACAGCTTCCACTTGTCACCACTCTGGCGAATTCGTGGCGGGTGAGCTTAGATATGGTTCTGCACGCCTCCTCTACCATTTCGGCGCTGGATTTAATGTCCAGGGACATTGCTGCCCGGGATATTGCCTGTTTTGACGCACTGCACGGCCTTCTGTGAGGGAACATAGCTAGAGAGTACACCGGAAAATATTAAAAACTTGCTTCTGAAGTTGGAAGTATGTCAGGCAAGCTCTACCTCGTGGGAATAGGACCTGGAAGCCTGGAGTATGCAACGCCTCGAGCGATTGAGGCAATTAAAGGGAGCGACGTTGTGGTCGGCTACAAAAGCTACCTGAAGCTTGTGGAAGATCTGCTCTCGGGCAAAGAAGTGGTTTCCTCGGGGATGCGCCACGAGGTGGAGCGAGCTAAGCTGGGGGTAGAGCTTGCGCTTAAGGGTAAGAAGGTGGCAGTGGTAAGCAGTGGCGATCCCGGAGTTTATGCAATGGCAAGTGTGGTGCTTGAATACCTGGCTGAGAATGCGCTCAGGTTAGAAGTGGAGATTATTCCGGGAATAACATCTGCACTTGCGGCGGCAGCGCTGCTGGGCTCGCCCCTGGGTAATGACTTCGCAGTAATAAGTCTCAGTGACCTCCTTGTGCCATGGCGCGAGATAGAGCGCCGCATTGAGTTAGCCGCCAGGGGGGACTTTGTTATAGTTCTTTACAACCCGAGAAGCTCAAAGAGAAACTGGCAGCTCGACAGGGCGAGAGAGATTGTGCTCAGATATCGCACGTCTGAAACGCCGGTTGGCATTGTAAAGAACGCCTACCGCGAAGGTTGCACCGTCGAGGTTACCACCCTTGGCGGGATGGATACTGAGCAGGCTGATATGCTCACAACTGTCATAATAGGCAGCTCCAGGAGCTTTGTTTACGATGGCAAAATCATCACCCCCCGCGGGTATAAGAGGAAGTATTCTCTGAGGGGGTAATATGCTCTGGGTGCTCGCAGGGACAAGCGACGCGGGCGAAATCATCTCAAGGCTCTCTCAGGAGGGTTTTGGAGTCATTGCCAGCGCTACAACGCAGTATGGAGCAGAGCTTGCGAAGCGTGCGGGTGCGGACGAGGTTGTGGTTGGGCAGCTTGGCTTTGAGGATATGTTACGCCTTATCAAAGACAGGGAGGTTCGTATTGTTATCGACGCCACCCACCCCTTCGCCGCTGAGGCGAGCGAGAATGCAATGAGGGCGGCAAAGGCTGCAGGGGTGGGATACATCAGGTATGAGAGGAAAGGGCTCAACCTGGCCGGTGAAGGAATACGCGAGGTTGACGACTTTGAGGAGGCTGCAAAGCTTGCCTCTGAGCTTGGGAGGGTTATCTTCTATACTGCCGGAGTAAAAAATCTTCCCACCTTCCTTAAGCACTGCTCGTCGCGGGTTGTTGTTAGGGCGCTCCCCTTTCCGGAGGTGATAGCTCGCATAATTGAGCTGGGGGTTGCCCCGGAGGACATAATCGCTATGCATCCACGCTTTGACAGAGAGTTAAATAAGGCACTGTTTAAAGCGTACAAAGCAGAAGTGCTGGTAACTAAGGAAAGTGGCAGGGAGGGGGGTGTGGTGGAAAAGCTAGCCGCAGCCCGTGAGGCAGGCATCCCGGCGATAGTTGTGCGCCGTCCAAGGTTAGCGTACCCGAAGGTGTGCGAGAGTGTGGAGGCGATTGTGCAGGAGATTAAAAAACTATCTTTAACGTAGTTACCCTTTAGCCAGTGGGCATGCGTTTCACCGCACTCCTGGTGTTGCTTCTCCTCCTTGGCACTGTACATGCCCAGGGTAGTGTTGCCTTTGAAAAGAGTTTGAGCAAGAGCGTTGTGGCTGTGGGGGAGCCTGTAACAGTGGTGCTCACAGTCAGCAACAAAGGCAGGGAAGCAATAACAGATCTGAAGCTCAAAGATAGCGTTTCTCTGCCGGGGTTCAGCTACAACTACCTTGAATACCTCAGCTACCTCGCTCCTGGCGAGAAGCGAAGCTTCACCTACACCATAGTCCCCACTCAGGAGGGTAACTTCACACTGCCGAGTGCAGAGCTTGAGTTCAGTGTTGGCGGGAAGAAGGTCACTCTGCGCTCTGGTGAGGTGGTACTCCAAGTTACACCATTACCGCCACCACCAAGCGGGAGCACTCAAAACTTTACGGGAGATGTGGCCAATAAGAGCGCCGAGACCAGGCTTTATCCGGAGCCCAAGAAGGGACTTACTGTGAAGCAGGCTCTGAAGTTCTCGCTTATAGGTTTCCTTGGCCTGCTCCCATTTGCCTACCTCGCCTTTAAGCGCTTTGGAAAGCGCGGCAGGGAGATTGCCAGGATATATCAGGAGAAGAGGATAGAGGCTCCAAAGCGAGACCTTTTCAAAGAGGCGAAGGAGGTGTTCTACGGGGGGAAGAAAAAGGAAGCTTTTGTTATGATCTCAGAGGAGCTGAAGCAGATTTTCAACCGCAGGTATTCTCCGCAGAGCAAGCTCACCCTGCGCGAGTACCTGGCACTCCTCGAGAAGGATGATGTGGATGAAGAAGTTAAAAATCTAGTAAGAGATACAGTTAAGCTCTGTGAACTTGTTGAGTTTGCCAACTATGAGGCTTCGCCTGAGGAGTTCCACCTCGCGCTTAAGGGACTGAGCAAGGCTAAAACAAAGCTGGAGAAGGCGCAGATATGAAGGCTCCTTATCTCGGCAGGCTGCGCCTGCGCTGGTGTAAGAGGTGCAACCTTCCTCTGCTTACTAAGAGGTGTGCCATCTGCAGTAAACCCGGGGAGAGCGTACCCATTACCCCACCGGGAGATGTAAGACCCGCCTTCGCCCGTGATGTTGAGATTATCAACCGTGCCGCTGAGAAGCAGTTCGGTACTCGCCTGCTCTCTGAAGACCGCCTGGCGGTGCTCAACCGCGCTCCCGGTGAGGACATGCTGGATGAGATAATCGCAGACGGAACTGTGCTGGGAGCGCTGCGCTATGATTTTGAGCGCGGCTATGTGCTCATGCCTTCTCCTGCTGGAGCACAGAGGTTGATTAAAGGCGGGAAAGGCTACGTTGAGGTTGCCCCGGACGTTGAACCTTTTCTGGCTAAGGGAGCGAGTGTTCTTTTGCCGGGAGTTACGGGCTTCGATCCAGAAATAAGGCGTGGGGATGAGGTTATTGTAACCTGCGGTGGCAGAGCCATAGCTGTAGGGAAGGCCAGGATGAATGCTGAGGAGGCGGCTTCGCGAAGGAAGGGTATGTTCGTCAAGGTTCGCAGGTACTGCGGCGATGTGAAAGATGAGCTTCCTGGTGGTAAAAGCTGGGAGGACGCAGTAAAAGCAAACCGTCGTGTTATAGAGAATTACGAACGCGAGGCGGTGAGGTTTATAAGGGAAATCGCGGAAAAAAGCCGCAGGCCGGTAATAGTGGCCTTCAGCGGGGGCAAGGACAGCCTGGCGACGCTTCTGCTTGTGAAGAAAGCACTGGGTGAGGCTACCGCTTTAGTTGTGGATACGGGTGTGGAGTTTCCTGAGACTATGAAGTTTGCTGAGGAAGCTGTGAAAGCGGTAGGTGCGGAGCTTCTTGTGGCAAGGGCTGGGGATAGATTCTGGCGAGGCGTGGAGTACTTCGGCTTTCCGGGCAGGGACTACAGGTGGTGCTGCAAGGTGGTGAAACTTGGCCCCACGGCTAGGGTTATCAGGGAACATTTTCCCGATGGGTGCCTGACTTTCATAGGTCAGCGCCGCTATGAGAGTGAGACAAGGGCAGCTTCCCGGAGGGTGTGGCGTAACCCCTGGCTTAGAAGCCAGCTCGCAGCATCGCCAATACAGGAGTGGACAGCACTGCACGTGTGGCTCTTCCTCCTGAAGGAAGGTGTTGCCTTTAACCCGCTCTACCAGGAGGGAAACTATCGCCTGGGATGCTGGCTCTGTCCTGGCTCTGAGATGGCGGAGATAGCCATGCTCAGGCAGAGCCATCCCGAGCTATGGGAGAAGCTAAGGGATGTGCTTGCAAGGCAGGGCTTCAGCGAGGCGGAATTTTTGCATGGGCTGTGGCGGTGGCGGCACCTGCCAAAAGGACAGGAGCAACTCGCGAAAAAAGTGGGGCTCGGGGCAAGGAGGAGAAGAGTAAGGTTTAGATACACTATCGAGAGAAGGAACAATGAGCTTCTTGCGAGAACGCGCTTCAGCGCAGCCTTTGAAGATATCGCAGGTTTTGCCAGGACGCTGGGGATTAAAACCGAGAGTAATGACTTTATAGAGGTGGAGGGGATAAGGTTCTACCGTGGTGGTATCGCAGAGGCCGTGGCGGGAGATAGGTCCACGCTTAAGGAGAAGGTGAGGAGGATGCAGGGCGTCATAGAGCGTGCGGAGCACTGCCTTGCCTGCGGTGTGTGCGTGGCCCAGTGTCGTGGTGATGCGATTGAAATTGAGGAGAAGGCGAGGATAACTGAGCGCTGCACATCCTGCGGTGCGTGCCACGAGAGATGCCCGCTTGTGAGGTATCTGGTAGCTAAGGCAGAGGTTGTGTTTGAGGATGCGCAGGCTTGAGGTATACCCAAGCGAAGGCAGCAACTCTCTCGAGAAGTGGTACAGGATAAAGAACCCCCTTCGTGTGGTCTTCAATTTTATTGTGATATACACCTGCCGCTTTTTGCCATCACTGGCACTGAAGCGCATGCTTTTGAGGCTGACCGGAATGAGGGTGGGGAGGAATGTTTCCATTGGCCTGGGTGCGATGTTTGACATATTTTTTCCAGAGCTCATTGAGATTGGAGACAACTCAATAATAGGTTACAACGCCGCAATACTGGCGCATGAGTTTCTTATAAACGAGTGGCGCAGGGGCAGGGTGAAGGTGGGGAAGAATGTTATGATAGGTGCGAGAAGCCTTGTGCTTCCCGGGGTGGAGATTGGCGACGGCGCAACCATAGCCGCGTGCTCACTTGTTAACAGGGACATCCCTCCGGGCGCTTTTGCCGGCGGGGTGCCTGTGAGAGTGCTGCGGGGCGAGGACGATGAAACGCTATGATGCGCTTTTGCTTGCGGTTGCGTTTATAAACATCGCTGGTACAGCGTTTGGTTTTTACTACTATCGCAATATGTTTGCACTTTTTCCGGTGAAGCTCTGGATTTTTATACCGGATTCGCCTCTCGCCACGCTCTTCTTCGCAATATCTCTTTTCCTAATCTTCTTTAAAAAGCGCGTCGACGCCTTCTACCTCGTGGCGATGGCACAGAGCATGAAGTACGGGTTCTGGACGATGTTTGTCATCCTCTACTTCAGCGACTACTTCCTCGCTCCCTACCACCGATACTACTATTACCTCATGTTTGCGCTGCACTTTGGCATGGTGATTCAGCCGGCGCTAATTCTGCATAAGGTGAAGGTTGGCAAGCCCGAGCTCGGCATTGCAATTGCGTGGCTCGCTTTAAACGACTACTTCGACTACCTGCGGGGAACGAACCCGCTGGTAATATACGACTTTTCGCCAGAAAAGGTAATGCTTACGGGCGTGGTTACCTTCCTCGCCGGGATGCTCATCCTCGCGCTGCTCTACCTGCTCTCAGCGCGCGCCGAAGCGTTTGCACGCATCTGGGGAAGGGTGCTTGGGGAATAGGCAATTACCCGTCCTCAAGCCTTCCGTGGTGGATGCGCACGATTCTGTCCCCCGCCTCAGCCACCTCGCTGTTGTGG
>WANW01000012.1 GCA_015521615.1 Candidatus Hydrothermarchaeota archaeon | reverse complement strand
GGCTGAGCCTGGAGAAGCAGCGCCAGAGACCAGGGAGGCGGAGGAGAAGGAAGAAGCGGAAGCCGTGCAGGAGACCGAGCAAGAGGAGCGAACTGCTGAGGAGGAGATCGTCGAGGAGGCTGAGATAACACCTGAAGAGGAGGAGGTTATATTCGGTGAATCGGCGCTCATTGAGTACACTTCAGACACCAGGCTTAAGGAGGTGGTTGCAAGCATAGTGAGGGAGCACGTGGCAAATGACCGCGATGTATTTCTGGTGAGCATGCAGCCGCGCAGCGCGGAGTACCGCAGGGAGTTTGCAGAGCTGATAGAAGAGGGGAGAGTGAGGGTGATAAACCTCGCAAGCAAGGGTTCACCACCTGCGAGCGACTCGGGCATAGAGGAGGTGCCCATCTCCAACCTCGAGTACTTCAACGCCGTGTTTGAGGAGATGCCTGCAGGCGCGCTGTTCATCTTTGAGCCACTCTCGAGCGTCATCCTCACCCTCGGCGCAGAGCATGCCTACCGCTTCATCTCACGCACAGCGGAGCACCTCAGCAATGAAGGGCTCTTCTTCATCTGCTTTATCAACAGGGAGATGCATGACGCAAAGGAAATCTCCAGCTTCAGAGAGTTGTTCATGAACGTGGCTGAGATAAGGGAGGGGAGGATAAGAAGAATTAGGTAGCTAATACCCTTCAAACAGGCGCTGCGCGAGCACCGCCGGCAAGCCTGCGCGGAGTATCTCCCGTGCCACCCTTGAGATGTCGTACTCCACCCTGACTATCTCGACCTCCAGCGTGGAGAGGTCTATGCTTGCGAAGCTTGCTCTCGCATCGCCATCGCGAGGCTGACCGACGCTCCCAGGGTTGACCACGAGGGCGTCGCCAACCCTGCGCCAGAAGGGTACGTGGGTGTGCCCCATAGCTAAGATGCGCCTTCCCGCGAGCTTGAGGAAGCCGGAGAGCACCTCATCGGGATAGTCCGGAAATACGTACTCCTCAAGCCTCCGGCGCGGGCTGCCGTGCACAGCGCAGACCTCATTCTTAATCTCCAGGGGCAGAGAGGCTAAGTAGGCGAGCTCCTCCTCGCTCAGGTGCTCCCGCGTCCATAGTATAGCCCTCGCAGCCACAGGGTTGAACCAGCTCACGTCGCCGGTGAGCACGGCGTTGTCGTGGTTTCCCATCACCGAGGCTATGCGCCTTTCCTGAAGAAGCTCAATCACCTCTTTAGGGTAGGGGTTGTAGCCTACCACATCGCCCAGGTGCAGCGTTTTTGCCTTCGGTAGCTCGTCCAGCACCGCTTCGAGTGCAGGAAGGTTTCCGTGCACATCCGCAATCAGGTTGAGCCTCGCCACGGATATGCTTTTAACCCGCGGGGGCATAAACCTTTTTGAAATGCTTGTGAGAAGTTTCAGGGTGCTGCTTCGCCTCGAGAAGGGAGAGGCTGCCTTTCTCCTCGCGGTTTACCTCCTCGGCTTAGCCCTGAGGCTCCTTCCCAGGCTGAGCGTTGACGCCCACCTGCTCACCTTTCAGGGCGACGTCTGGTACCGCTTGGCGATGGCGCAGTACATTCTGGACCACCACGCCCTGCCGGAGCCTGACCTCAGGTACAGAGCCTACGGCTACGTGCCCATGTGGTACCCGCCGCTCTCGCCGGTGCTCCTCGCGCTGGCAAGCCTTGCACTTCGCGTTGACCTCCCAACGCTGTGCTCGAGGGTGCAGCCCTTCATAGAAGCTGCCGCACCGCTGTCAATCTACTTCCTTGCAAGGCATATTGCCTCGCGCTTCGCCGCAGCCTTTGCAGCGCTTGTCTTAGCCCTAACACCCAGCTTTGTCTTCTGGAGCGGCATCGCGGACCCGCAGAGCTTCACCCTCTTCGCTATTCCCTTATACATCCTCTACTGGATGTGGTACTCCTCGCAAAGGCGAAGCTTGCCAAAGCTCCTGCTCCTGGGCATCGCCCTGGGGGTGAACTTTCTGCTCCATCTCTCCTACTTCATCGCCCTCCTTGCCCTGCTCATGGTCACCCTTGGTTTGATAATAAAGAGGGAGGCGAAGCCAGCGCTGCTCCTCGACCTTGCCCTCGTAATCGCGCTCTCGCAGGCAGTAGCCGCGCCCTGGTGGCTGCCGCGCAACCTGTACTGGTGGTGGATAAATGCGCTGGTCACGAGCAGTGGAATGTACCCGCCAGCGAGGCAGCTCGCGGAGTACGGAAGCATCGCAGCGCTTGTCGGCACGGCTGGCATGCTCTACCTTCTCCGCAAGCCGCGCAGGTACGCATGGCTCATCCTCTGGGCGCTGCCCCTCTTTCTGGAAACCCAGAATGAAGTCATCCTGAGCGCAATCGGCAGAGTAGACCTCACCTGGCACACCCTTGCAAAGCCGCTGGAGGGATTCCGCTTCTACCCCTTCCTTGCGCAGCCCGCGGCGATTGCGGCTGGCGTGCTGGCAGGCGACGTTGCAAATGCTGTGCGTAGCGAGGAAGCGAGGAGAAGGCTTCAGGCGCTTCTCCTGCTTGCAATCTCCGCGCTCCTCCTGTTCAACTGCTACGACTACGGCTTGAGTTCGCGCTTTCTCGCCTCTGGAATTACGCCTGCGGAGTATGAGGCTGCGCTGTGGTTCAGGGAAAACACCGGCGAAGAGGCGAGGATAATCGCAGACTACTACCGTGCCCAGATGTTCGCGGGCGTAAGCGGGGGCAGAGCCCTGCTCGGCGGCATGTTCCCGCTGCGGAATGTGGACTACCCCTACATAAAGGCGCCGGGACAGGTGCAGAACGACCTGTACATACTCTACAACACCTCCTCGGCGGAGGAAGCATGGAAGATTGCCCGGCGCTACAACGCCACGCACGTGTTCTACTCAAAGAACATGGAGCTGTACGGCAACCTGCTGAGCTACTATAAGCCGGCGACAGAGTACGGCGTGGAGGTGAACCTGGAAAAGTTTCAGGATGAAAGGTACTTCAGGGAGGTCTACCGCAGCAACCGCTCGGGGTTGGACGATGTCAGGATATACCGCGTTCTAACTCAGCGCCTGCCATAGCCATGCCGCAACGCTGCCCAGAGCATAGCCGAGCGCCGCTCCAGCAACGACGTCGGTGAGCCAGTGCTTTCCGAGGTAAAGCCGCGAGACAAGGGTGGCAACCGCAAGGAAAAGCGCCTCTGGGAGCAGGGAAGGAAAGAAGGTCTTTATTAAAGCAAGCGCTGTAAAGGCAAGCTGAACATGGGCGCTGGGAAAGGAGTAGCGCTGCGCACCCAGGTAGAAGATGCTCCGTTTCTGCTCTCCCGGTCTGCTTTTTCTAAACACCGACTTGACCAGTGTGTTCACCGCAAGGCTCAGGAGCATTACCGCACAGAGGTACGCCGCCTCCGCAAAGCTTACGCCTGCAAGGGCGTAGGCTGCAAGCGCCACCCAAAGCAGAAATATTCCGCCGGAAATAACGGTGTCGGAGAGGCTCATCCCTCGCGAGAGAACACCTCTTCAGCGGCGGCAACACCTGCACCAGGCTCAAGCTCGTGCCCAGCCTTCTGCAGCACGAGCTCAAGAGCAGAGAGCACCTGTGCCAGGTCTCCGAAGCGGACGTTGCCCATGTGCCCTATCCGGAAGATCCTGCCCTTGAGCTGTGCCTGCCCGCCAGCCACGAGTATGCCGTGCTCCCGCTTCAGAGCACCTCGCACGTCGTCGTCGCTCAGCCCTGGTGGTATTTTAATGGCTGTAACCGTATTGCTGGCGCAGCGCCGCTCTGCAAAGAGCTCCAAGTTCATCGCCTCCGCCGCCTTTCGCGTCGCCTCGGCAAGGGTGTGGTGGCGCCTTATCCTTGCCTCAAGGGTTTCCTCTTCTATCTTCTTAAGCGCCGCGTGTAAGCCGTAGATTAAGGTCACTGAGGGGGTAAAGGGCGTGGTGCGCTTTGCCAGCGACTTCCTGTACTTAGCTAAGTCAAGGTAGTAGGCGCGCTTCTCCGCGTTGCTCTCTATCGCCTCCCAGGCGCGCTCGCTCACAGCAACAAAACCCAGCCCTGGAGGAGCGGCAAGGCACTTCTGCGAGCCCGTGATGCACAAATCTATGCCCCATTCGTCGGTCTTAACTTCATCTCCACCAACGCTGGTTATGCAGTCAGCTATGAAGAGGAGGTCGTACTCCCTGGCGAGCCTGCCTACGGCGCGGGCGTCGTGCACCACACCGGTGCTGGTCTCGTTGTGGGTCAGGGTTATGGCGGTGGCGTTGCTCTCAGCTATCGCCTTCTCTACTTCTTCGATGGCGAAGGTTCTTCCCCACTCTACCTCAACCTTTCTAACCTTCGCGCCGAAGGCTGCGGCTATCTCTCCCAGACGCTCGCCGAATTTCCCGCCTGTAATCGAAACTACCTCGTCGCCTTCCTTAATCACGCTCGCAACCGCCGCCTCCATGGCACTCGTGCCGGAGCCGGTGATTATCGCCACGTCGTTGCGCGTCTGATAGACGTACTTGAGCAGGCGCCAGCACTCCGCGAGTATCTCCTCGAAGTCTGGGGTGCGGTGCCCCATCACCGGCTTTGCCATGGCGAGCAAAACCTCGCTGTCCAGCTCCACGGGACCGGGAATCAGAAGCTTCATTCTTTCAACTCCTCCAGAGGTAATCGTGTAGGTAAAAGGTAAACCTCACGGATTTAATAAAGGTTTCTGCTCAGAAGTTTAAGCTACCCTGTCCTTACAACAACTTCTCCATCTTTTTGATAGAATAGTAGGTGCTCGCCAGGCTTAACTTTTAGTTTATCCCTCACATCTTTAGGAATAGTAATCATGTTTTTTGAGCTTACCTTAGCCGCACCCAGAAATTTCAACGGCATAAGTAAACCATAGAAAGAAAACCAATAAATATAAATATGCCAAGAATACTAAGAATACTTAGAATGAATGAGTCGGAATATATTGCGCATAAAAGGGGTGAATTTAAAGAATTAATCAACAAGCTTAAAAACTCGTCAGCCTTTTCTGAGGTTTTCAAAGAGGAGCTTGCAGAAATAGAGAGGAGCCTAAATAAGCGCAGGCACAGGCAAAAATAACCGATCGCCTCCCGGATTCTTGTGTGCGGTGTGGTATGCTTTGCCGGTCCCGTTCTGGGTTGCGATTTTAACTGCAGGGTTTTTATGCGAAAGCTTTATGAAAGTTAACACTCAGTTTTTTCAGGTGGTTGCATGTACGTAATACTGGGCTGTGGCACCGCTGGTTACCTTGCTGCAAGCAAGCTTCAGGAACTGAAGAAGAACCTTGTGATTATCGATAAGGACGAGAAGAGAATAGAAACTCTGAAGGAGAGAAACTTTGAGAATGTCGTAAAGGGTGATATTACCGACGTGTCGACCTTAAAGGCTGCAAATATTCAGCAGGCAGAGGCTGTGCTTATACTTACCACCGATGTGGAGCTTAACAAGCGAGCTGCTGCAGCGGTAAGGCAGTTAAGTAAGGAAGTCCCCATAATACTGCGCGCCGGGAAGGACAGCAGTGCTGAAGAATTCAAGGCGCTGGACATAGATGTTGTAATATACCCCACTATTGTCGTTGCCGACGAGGCGATAAAGTCGCTGAAGGAGCTTGACCTGAGAAAGAAGCTCAGGCTGCTTAAGAAAATAATAGAGGATGCTCCAAAGGGTGTGGCAATAGTAACTCAGGACAACCCGGACCCGGACGCCATAGCAAGCGCCCTATCGCTAAAGCGCATTGTTGAGGAATTCGGGGGCAAGGCAGATATAATATATGGCGGTGAAATAGGCCATGAGGAAAACCGCGCGCTTGTCAATTTGCTTGGAATAACCCTCATACCCATAGCCAAGGTGCGTGACCTTCGGGACTACTCAAAGATTGCCCTCATTGAGGCCTCTATACCCGGGGAGAACAACTCTCTGCCCAAGAATGTAACCCCCGATATAGTTATAGACCATCACCCGGTGGATGAGAGCAGAGTTACGGCGCTGTACAAGGATATCCGCCCGGAGGTGGGCGCCACTTCAACGATTCTTACCGAGTACCTTACCCACCTTAACATAGAGATAACCCCTGAGCTTGCCACGGCACTGCTCTATGGTATAAAGACAGATACCAATGACTTTACCCGGGGCACCACCAGCGATGACCTCCAGGCTGTGGCGTTGCTGTACTCCAAGGCAGACCATGACCTCCTGCTGAAGATTGAGACTCCGCTGATGTCCGCAGAGACCCTGGATGTACTGAGCGAGGCGATACGCAACAGGAAGATAAGGGGCAGCTTCCTCCTGACAAATGTTGGTTTTATCAGGGATCGCGATACGCTTCCGCAGGCTGCCGACTACCTTCTCCGTCTTGAGGGTATTTCCACGGTGCTCGTGTATGGCATAGGCGGGGATGTGATTCACATCTCCGGCAGGAATAAGGATATAAGAATAAACCTGGGAGAGGTCATGCAGAAGGCTTTTGGAAACATCGGCAGCGCGGGCGGACATGCCACTGCTGCCGCTGCGAAGATACCTCTTGGCTTATTTGGCGGTGTAAAGGACAAGGAGTCACTACTCAAGCTGGCGGAGGAGGCGATTACAGACAGATTCTTCAGGGCAGTGGGTTTAGAGGAGAAGTAGCTACTCAAAGCTATCTAAGCGGCGGTTTTTAAATCTGGATAGAGTGCGCCAGGAGTTTCTCACAAATGGGGGGAGACCTTTATCCATATACTCCTCCAGAAAGGCTACTGTGCGCGGGTCACTGGGATAGCCGCTTCCAAAGTCACCGTATTCCCGTTTCAGCATCTCGAGCTTGCGGTCGCGTATCACCTTTGCTATTATCGAGGCAGCCGAAACTATCGGGTAGCGCTCATCAGCGCGGTGCTCCACCACCAGCGAGCAGGCAATGCCTGCGTTGGCAAGCAAGCTGGCGAATTTTCCGGTGCTGGGGCCTATGCAGTCTATGTACGCTACATCTGGAGAAAAGTGGTTTATCAGCTCAATCATGCCCCTGGCTTCCATCTGGTTTAGCGACTCCCTGCGGCGGTGCCTCGAGTCTATCTCCCGGGGCGTAAACTCCACCACCCGATAGGTAAAGGATGAGATTAGTTCTTCGAAGATTTCTTCCCTTCTTTCCGGTGATAATTTTTTTGAGTCTTTAACTCCTATCTTCACGAGGGTTGCCTGCTCCTCTTCTTCGCAGACAATGCCGGCGATAATCAGGCTGCCCAGAACAGGGCCCCGCCCGGCCTCATCGATGCCCAGTATTTTCATGGTTCTAAGTTAGGCTCATGGTATAATAAATAATTTATATTACGTGAAAATCTCTGCTTCTGCAGTAACACAGATTTGTGTTACTGTGCCCCGGTAGCTCAGCTGGAAGAGCGGCTGACTCGTAATCAGCAGGTCGGGGGTTCAAATCCCCCTCGGGGCTTGCCTTAACATCCATTTCAAATCCGGAAGCTACTCTAAAACTCTAATCCTGTCCTCCAGCACAACAAAGACCTTGCCTCTGAAATCTTCTGTGGCTTTCAGCACACTTTTCATAGAGCTTATCAGCTTCTCTGCCACTGGGGGGTGGACCTTCAGTATTATTATGCCGTGGAACTCCTGAGGTGGGTAGAGCAGTATATTTGCAAAATCGTAGTCTCTCGTAACCAGCACCGCATTTTCCCTTTTTGCGAGTTCTGCAACATCTCTATCTTTAGCGCCCTTTGGAACATAAAATGCATCGTATTTTCTTTCCTTCAGAAATTTAAACACAGAGCTGGGGATGTTCTCATCAAGCAGAAACTTCAATGACATGCTCCCTCTTCACCAGCATTGCAGCATATTCTAAGGCTTCCCTTACCATCTCCTCATTGAGCTGAGGATACTCCTGTAGGATTTCCTCCACATCCTTTCCAGCAGCGAGCAGATCCAGCACGTCTGAGACAAGAACTCTGGTGCCCTTAAAAACAGGCTTCCCATGACAGATTTCCGGGTCAGAGATTATATATCTGAGTTTCTTCATACACTGCAGCACAAAACCTAACATTGATAATACCTCCATAATTTTGTTGCTTAAAACAGGCTTTTGTGGTGGCTCAGGTGCGCCCCTCGGGGCTTGCCATTCCATTACTCTTGAGTTTATTCTTCCAATTCAGCGTAGGACTCACCCTTCTTCGCTATCAGGCAGTAATGGTAAGGTGGAATTTCGAAGCTCTCTGTTACTGAAAAGCCTACCCCTTTTATCTTTGCTTTCGCCTCCTGTATAGAGAGCCTGTCTTCAAAAGGTGGTCCAATCTCCATCTCCTCCTTCTTCCAGTCCACCACTCCCAGAACACCACCATGCCTGAGGATGCGGTACGCCTCCCTTAATGTGGCATCTCCCACGAGTTCGTGGAGCACATCTCCCATAAAGGCGATATCCACAGATTCACTTGGAAGCGGAATTGTATCCTCACTGGACTTGACAATGGTTATGTTCTCCATGCCTTCGATTTTCTTCTTCAAAAGCTCAAGCATCTCTTCCTGCACATCGATGGCAAATATTCTCCCCCTGCCCACAAGCTCGGCCGCCGGTATGGTGAAGTAGCCAGTGCCACAGCCTATGTCAGCGAAAGTAATGCCCTCCCTCACGCCTATTCTCTTAAGTATCTCTACAGGCGGCAGAAACTCCTTCCTTTCTTCGTCCTCCAGGATACTTGCCCATGCAGCGTCGAACTTGTGGGGCATGTTATCAGCTTCAATCCTTCCCACACCACACTTTACATGTTCCTCCAGATAGATATGATGTCAGATGAATAAAAGCTTTGCCTTAATAAGTCCAAAGGATTTTATAGCAGGTGAGGCATATAAACAATCATGTCTTTTGATCTGCTCGTATTTATTGTTGGAGTGATCTACGGATATATTAGTCCAGGAAAGGAGGACAAGATGAAGCTGCTCAAAAAAGGTCTGAAAATAGGTGTTATCACTGGTATCATTTTTGGACTGCTGGGCTTCTTTATGGGTGGCTTTCTGTTCTTTGGTGCCACACTTATAGGTTTCATTATAGTAATCGCTATATACACCATAATTTTCATCGCAGGCACAATAATAGGCGATTTCCTAGAGAGCAAAATAAAGAAGTAATATCACAGGAAGGGTAGAACCACAAAAAACAATGCGATTATCCAGAACAATACAACATAGAAGATTGTACTGTCGGTATATGCGCTGATATAATCATCATACTTTAAAAAACATATATTTCTGCAATTATCTCCCAAAAGAAGAACAGACCGATAGTTGAAATAATCCAGCTATTTATATTTATAAGCTTTGCTGAAGAATACAGGGGGAGATAATACAGAAAAACGAATGGAAATGCCTGAACATGGCCGAGCTCGTGTAAAATCTGCATCTGGATGTTTTTATTCCTATCTAACCCCTTCCTGATTATGAGATTTACCAGCTGAGGATGTGGCGGCAGAATTCCGAGCTTTGCCCAGTTCTGGTTTATTATTTTTATGTCAAACTCTACCCCATGCCACGAGCGAACTCTCAGCAGATGCATCGCCATATGGAAATTAGGTAACCTCTCCATTTTTTGCCATATATTATGTAGATTACATTTTGAAAAATATTTTCTCAGAGCTACCTTCCTTTTGTAAGGAGAAAGATATTTTAGCATGGCAATCCTGAGTAACTATTAAACGAGGGACTGATAACATGGATAAGCGGTTGTTTGGTCTACTTGGCTTAGGTTTGGCTTCGCTTCTCCTCATATTCTTCTTTCAGCTTCAGAGTGAAGAGTTTCATGCCGAAAGCGGGGTGAAGGGCGCAGACCCCCAGATAAATTGGATATGGAATGACCTGAATAGGGGTGTCCAGGTAGCAAGAGAGGTAGATAAGCCGGTGCTCATAAGCTTCTGGGCAGAATGGTGCAGCTGGTGCGTGAAAATGGACAACGAAGTGCTGAGTGATAAAGAGGTTATAGACTTTGTTTCTGAGAACTTTGTGCCTGTGAAGATAGACTCAGATCTTCCTGAAAATAGAAGATTGTTAATCCTTTATCAGATAACAGGTCATCCTTCCTTTGTGATTCTTGATAAAGATGGTAAATTCCTGGGCAAGGCCATTGGGTACATGCCAAAGGATATTTTCCTGCAATTTCTTGAGAAGTATGTAACCGGTGAGTAGATAGGGTTATCTGTGCATTTGAGAGGGGGAAAACATGGTTAAGAGCGGCGTGGATAAGAAAAGGTACGACAGGGCCGCTGCACTTTACGACATTTTTGAGTTCCCGATGGAGGCGATGGCTTTTTCCAGGTGGAGGCAGCTGCTTTTTGAGAGGCTTGAGGGTAATCGCATCCTTGAGGTCGGCATAGGGACAGGTAAAAATATACGGTATTACCGGGAGAGGCGCGTTATAGGAATTGATATCAGTCTCAAGATGCTCGAAAAAGCAAAGGAGAAAGTCAAAAATCTCGGAAAGAATGTTGAGCTTATTCAATGTGATGTGGAGGCATTGCCCTTTAAAAATGACATCTTTGACGCTGTGGTATCTACATACGTATTCTGTTCTGTTGAGAATCCAGTAAGAGGACTGAGGGAACTCCACAGGGTGCTGAAACCAGGAGGTAGAGTCTACTTTTTGGAACATATGAGGTGTGAGAATGAAATTGGTGGCGTGATTCTTGACATGCTTAATCCGATGGTGAGGTTTTTTGGGCCTGAGATAAACAGACGAACAGTTGATAACATAAAGAAAGCTGGTTTCAGAATCGTCAAGGAGAAATGGCTTCTGACCTCGATATTCCGTTTCAACGTTGCGGAAAAGATGTCATAATTTTTGTCAATTTGTAAAGAATAAAATATATGTACAATGCTGAACAGTAAAAACTGTGATTTACCTATGAGAATTGTGAAGAAGAGGAGGAATCTGAAGTACCTGGTTGGTGTTGCGGTGGTACTTGTTTTTGTTGGCATAGCCTTCAGCACGACTTCGAGTGAGAGTTTTGTGAATCCGTACAAGAGTGTTAGCGAGGTTGTTGATAACCTTCAGAGTTATCAGGGCAGGCAGGTTCAGG
>WANW01000011.1 GCA_015521615.1 Candidatus Hydrothermarchaeota archaeon | reverse complement strand
GCTCAACCACAAGCTCCACCTTGCCCGGAAGGTGGAGCAGGGAGTAGGTCGCTGCTACGGCGAGCCCAACCTTTGCCACCTCAGCTGCGCTTATCCCTGGCCTTATTCCGAGCAGCTCAAGCCCGAGGGTTATGAGAAGAAGTGCGGAGAACAGGTAGAAGTTGGGGAAGAGCACCTCCCTGAGCACAGCTGTAAGGGCGCCTGTAAGTAGGGCAAGCGATGCCACACCGAGGTAGACCAGGGATACCGCATACACCCTGCGCCTCATGGTGGCAGCTACGCTAATGCATCCCGCGCCCGAGAATGCCGTAGCTCCGAAAATCAGTGCAAGCCTCAAGTCGGAGAGCACGCCCCCGGCAAGCGCCGCCAGGAGCACGCCATCAAAAACAGGTGCTGAGGCGAGGAGGAAGAGCCTGTAAAGTCCCGCTGATTCCCCCTCAGCCTAGCTACTGAAAGTCCAGCTGACCACCCACCTCGACCACTCCATCAGTGACAAGAGGAGCACCCGCTACCGCAGGCGTCACCTGCGTAGGGGTTGTGAATCGCAAACCCGGCGCCGTAGGGCGTCTCGACGTAGTCTATCTCCGAGTCTGCCAGGTAGGCTTCAACGGCGTCGCTCACGAATATCCTTATCCCGTTGCTCTCTATCTCCTTCTCGTCCTCTTCCGCTTCCTTGGCCAGGCTGAGCCCATAGCTGGGGCCGCTACACCCCATGCCGGTAATGTATATCTTTATGCCGTAGTCCTCCTTGCCCTCTTCCTTCAGAATCTTCTTCAGCTCCTGGGCAGCTCTTTCGGTTATCTTCACCATTCTACCACCTTTCCCCTTCGCCCACGCTTTGCCATCTTAAAGCATTATAAAAAATTGTTCCTCGATAGCCTGCGCTGAGAGGGAGATGTATCTAACCAGAGAGGAAGAGCGCCTTCTCGCCGGGGAAGGTGGAGAGGCGTTGAGCAAAGCGATGGAGATCCTCCTCGCCATAGGCGAGCTCAACAACGCCAGAAGGTTAATACCCATAGCCAGCGCCCAGGTCTCGGGGGTTAGCTACAAGACCATAGGTGACGCTGGTTTGGAGTTTCTGCGCGACATCGCTCAGAGTGGAGCAAAGGTTAAGGTGCTCACCACCTTAAACCCGGCGGGCGTGCCCCTCGAGTCTGCGAGGGAGCTGGGCTTTCCGGAGGAGTTCATCAGGAAGCAGGAGGAGATACTGAGCGCCTACGCGAGCATGGGAATTGTAACCTCCTGCACCTGCACCCCCTACTATGTGGGCAACCTTCCCCGCTATGGGGAGCACATAGCCTGGGCGGAGTCGAGCAGCGTTATATTTGCAAACTCGGTAATAGGAGCGCGCACCAATCGCGAGAGCGCCGTCTCAGCCCTCGCAGCAGCGCTCCTGGGAAAGGCTCCTGAGTACGGGCTCCACCTGGAGGAGAACAGGCGGGGAAGCTTCCGGGTGGAGATAAGGGCAGAGCTCAAAGGAAGCACCGACTATGCGGCGCTGGGCTACTACGTGGGGAGGCACTACCAGGGGATTCCCGTCTTCTCAGGCGCCTCCCCGAGAGGTGAGGACCTGAAGGCGCTGGGCGCTGCTCTAGCCACAGGTGCTATTTCCATGTTCCACTTCGCCGGTGCAACACCGGAGTATCGCGAGGAGAGGCTTGAGAAGGTGGAGGTGGGCAAGGAGGAGCTCCGCTCAGTCTGGGAGGAGCTCAACACCTGCGAGGACCCCGAGGTGGTAACAGTGGGCTGCCCCCATGCGAGCCTTGAGGAGGTGCTCGCCGTGGCCAGGCTGAACCCGCGCAGGGAGGTGTGGGTCTTCACCTCGCGGCAGGTTAAGGCGCTGGCGGAGGAAAGAATAAGCAACGAGAACATAAAGCTCATCGCCGACACCTGCATGGTGGTGGCGCCGCTTGAAGAGCTGGGCATAAAATGCATAGGCGTCACCTCGGCGAAGGCCGCCTTCTACTGCGCCAACCTCTCAAAGCTTAAGGTGAGGTTCGACTCCCTGGAGAACCTGCTCAGGGAGGAGTAGAGCCTCTGCTCAGGATTGAAGGCGAAGTGGAAGAGGTGCGCCCCACAGGAGCAGTCGCTCGAGCCGAAGCCGCGCACCGGCGTGCATGCTCCCTCTAAGCTCCCAACCACCTCTGCGAGGGCGCACTCGCACCTCTCAGCAGAGGCGATTTTGAACACCGCCAGGGGCTCGGCCAGCTCCAGCAGGTAGTCCAGGTGCCAGTGCCTGCGCCTATCCTCACGCAGGTGCCTGGCGATGCGCTTTTCTATGCCGCGCATCGCAGAGCCCACGTAGGCGTAGTAGCCCCGGGGAAAGCGGAAGCGCCCCAGCCTGCCCACGGCTATGCTCCTCTCCTGCTCAAGCCTCAGCAGCAGCACATAGCAGCCCTTCATGACCACATCTTGTTTTTGAAATATTAAATGTTTTGGCAAATATGTTTCAGATTTTTTGAAAATGGTTTCGCGATTTATAGAAGTAAAAGTTATATACTTTAAAAACCAAGGATGAGATGAAAAGTGCCTATAAATTATATTCAGTTGAGTTATGGTTGCTTAGAAAAATTTTATGAGCATGGCGTGAGGTGTGCATATGGTAAAGGAGCACCTTAATTTAGATGAAAAGGATAGAGAAATTATTTCATTACTGGAGGAAAATCCTGAGCTCTCTCAGAGTGAAATTGCCGAGAGGGTTGGGATCTCTCAGCCCAGTGTGGGAGTTAGACTCAGAAAACTTAAGAACAAGGGCGTTGTCTCCTTCCTCATAGGGATGAACTTCAAGCGGGTGGGGCTCTACTTGGCAAAGGTGGACGTGTGCGCCAAGAACACCGTCGAGATACTGGACAGCTTTAAGGGCTGTCCCTACTTCCTCAATGGCTTAATTGTCTCTGGCAGGAATAATCTGTGCCTCTTCCTGGTGAGCGAGGATATCTCTACAATTGAGGCGATTGTGGACAAACACCTCCGCGCTAATCCGAATGTGAGTAACGTGGAGATGAACGTGGTTATAACCCCCAGTGATGACCTCATATTTCCGGTGAAGATGAAGGTGGATAAGCAGGAGTTTCCACCCTGCGGTTCTACCGGTGAGTGCCACGACTGCGCCTTTTATGAGTCAGGGCGCTGCCTGGGCTGTCCCATAACCGGCCACTACAGGGGCAAGTTCTGGTAGCTGGCGCTGCAGGGCACAAAGCGGGAGATTATCTCAAGGGTTTTCTGGGCGCTCTGCCTCAGGTAGTCTCTGTCGACGCCCTTCACGCCGCACAGCACCACCACTGCAGCCCTTGTTGAGGTGGTTATCTTTGTTGCATCCGCATCGCGGTAGGGGTAGATGGAGAGTATCTTCTCTCCGTCGCTGAGCACTATCTCTCCCTTTGTGGTTATCTCCTTCCCGCCTATGCCAACGAAGCGCTCGCCCTGCGAGGTCCTTATCCTGAGCTCCCCTTTAATTTTCTCCGCGTCGTAGGCACCCATGGGTATTAAAGTCAGGGCAGAGGCGAGGTTGTAGGCGTCCACGAGGTTGTTTATCTCGGGCAGAGGCTTACCCGCTAATATTCTGCGCACCAGTGCTTCAGAGGCGGGGCGGAGCTTCGTGGGGTCTATACCTATGCGCCAGTAGAAGTCGCGGTACGCCCTGACCACAGCATGGTCCTTCAGCGAGGTGAGGGTGTGCTTTGCCCTGATCCCTTGGAAAACTTCCTCCTTGAAAGCTTTGAATTCCTGTGAGCTGGGCTTAACTTCCAGATTTCTGAGGTAAAGTACCTCAACATCGATACCGTGCTTTTCTTTAAGTTCCGGTGAAATCTGCATAATATCCCTCAACAATGCGGAAAAGGCGGAGGGAGGGCATTTCCCTCCCCCTGGCAGTGCTCCGGTCGAGCACGCCTGAGCCACCACAAAAGCCTTGATTCTACTTACGTGTTTATGACATATAAAAGTTATTGGTATAATTCGTAAGAACCCAAATAAATGACAACACATATGCTTCATTATACCGCTTTATTATATGTGGGATTTTGGGTGTGTTATATCAACTGGTAATTGGAAATATCGCATCAATTATAATGAGCAAAATATATATTTCCAGAAAAAGAATTTGTGCTAATGACCAAAAGGTCAAAGCATAATATTAAAGACATCTTTGAACGTAAGGCAGAGAATGAGGTCGAGAAACATATCATGGAAAAACCATGGATAAAAAATTTTTTGGATAAACATATATGGTATTACCATAGAGCAGCTTATCCCTCTGTAGTAGGACATGTAATTGGTGAACAACTTAAGGGAAATAAAATAAAGAGCTGGCAAAAGAAGCCTAATTGGCAGAAGATCATCTACATAAATGAGTCACAAATAAAAGATGTCGATTTTTTAGAAAGGTATAAACGTATAAACATACATATAGGAAACAAAGAAAATCATTCTCAAGTTTTAGAATTTTTATTTGGTTTAGCTTTGATAGTAGTTAAAAACGAAATGATGGATATACACCCTTTTGAAATTGCCGCACAGAAAGTAAAAGATGGCGGAAGACCAGACTATAGCATAAGCATACCCTCAATAGCTACAATAAACATAGATATGAAGAACAGATTTAGCAATTTCTCTGAAGATAATGCAAAAGATATAATTGAAAAATATTCAGGTATCAATACTTATCCAATGGTAGTTCATCCATTTCTAAGCGTTGAGGCACAAGAAAAATTGATAGAGGCAAACGGATTCTTTTGCAACATAGGTAGAATATATACAGGCTACTATAATGGAATAGAAGAGGATTTAAAAATTGAAGGAATTTCTAAAGGAGTAGTAATATTAAGAGATG
>WANW01000010.1 GCA_015521615.1 Candidatus Hydrothermarchaeota archaeon | reverse complement strand
CTATTATCCTGTAAATTGCTAATCTCTTTATTAACTTTAGAATAATCAACAGTATAATCAAAAAATTTCTTCCAGAAGTCTCTTAAAAGGCTTGAACCAAAAGGATAAAAAATCCCCTCAATCAAATATTTTTTAAGACTGCTGGGCAAAGGCTGTGGAAAGAGAACTGACTTTTCAACATTATACTCATTCCAATCTCTTTTAAGGGCGTCATATGTTTTATTGGCCCAGATTTTGGACCTGCACACCGCACCATCAAAACTCTCTCTTCCGTAATGACAGTGTGCATCGTTTATTTTCATGGTTATCAGGAGGTGGATTTAGGACATAAAAATCTTTCCACATTAGCCGTCAAATCACAACTTTTTTATTTCCCGAAAAAATAATTGAATATAATGAGAGATATTCATTTTTTATCCGGGACCTCAAACATGAAGACTTAGATAAGATTTTTGAAATTGAGAAGGCCTCCTTCCTCCTTCCATGGAGCAAGGAGCGATTCCAGCAGGAATTTCAGACAAATCCCTCTGATTTTAGAATTGTTGCGGAGGTAGACGGCGAAGTGGTTGGATATAGTATAGCAAGGATTGAGGTCGCTTTTAATATCTGGCGCCTCAGGATTTACAGGCGATGCCACCTGATAAAGCTTGCTGTTAAACCGGAGTACAGACGCAGAGGGATAGGTGATGCTCTTCTCAGGGAAACGGTTAAATATGCTAGGAAAGTGGGGGCGGATGAAGTTATCCTGGAAGTTAGAGCCAAAAATACGGTGGCAAGGCGTTTTTATAAAAAAAGAGATTTCAAGGAGGTAAAATATAAAAAAGGTTACTACCTGGATGATGATGCAGTAATAATGACTCTAAAATTAAATTAAGATTTATTTTACACCCTTTCTCAGGTCCACAACGCGCTGCGCCTTTCCACAAGAGCGCGGGATTGTGCCCGGCTCCACAAATTTAACCTTCGCCTTAACTCCGAGCACGCCCTTCAGCTTGGCTTCAAGACGGTTCTTGAGCTTGAGGAGCTCTTCTGGCTCACCCCTGAATATCTTCTCTGTAACCTCCACATTCACCTGAAGCACATCCATGCTGCGCTGACGGTCCACCACTATCTGGTAGTGCTCCGCCACCTCCGGGAAGGACATGAGCACGTGCTCCACTTGCGAGGGGAAGACATTCACCCCGCGGATTATAAGCATGTCGTCGCTCCTGCCCATGAGGCGGGCTATCCTCGGATGCGTTCTGCCGCATTCGCAGGGTTCATCGATGAGCATACTTATGTCGCGGGAGCGGTAGCGCAGCAGCGGCATTGCCTCCTTGGTCAGCGTTGTGAACACCAGCTCGCCCTTCTCCCCCGGCCCGAGCACCTCTCCGCTCTCAGGGTCGATGACCTCTACAATAAAGTGGTCGCTCCATACGTGCAAACCCTCACGGGCCTCGCACTCGACCGCAACACCCGGACCGCAGAGTTCGCTCAAGCCGTAGTTGTCATAGGCTTCTATTCCGTAGGCCTCCTCTATGCGGCGACGCATCTCCTCGCTCCAGGGCTCTGCGCCAAAGATTCCCAGCCTCACCGCAAACTCGCCCACGTCGATGCCCTGCTCACGGGCAAACTCCGCCAGGTAAAGGGCGTAGCTCGGTGTCGAGGAGAAGGTAGTCACCTCTAGGTCGCGCATTGTGAGCAGCTGCTTCTCGCTATTGCCAACACCGCTGGGTATAACCGCAGCCCCCACGCGCTCGGTACCGTAGTGGAATCCCAGCCCACCGGTGAAGAAGGCGTAGTTGTATATTAGCTGAATTGTATCGCGCTTTGTCACGCCTGTGCTGGTTAGTACGCGAGCCATGAGCTCCGCCCAGGTATCTATATCACGGCGCGTATAGGCGACGATGGTAGGCTTTCCAGTAGTCCCTGAAGAAGCATGTATCCTGATAATCTCTTCCCTGGGCACGGCGAGCATACCATAGGGATAATTGTCCCTCAAATCTTCCTTCATCGTGAAGGGAATCTTCGTTATGTCGTCCAAACTTCGTATATCCTCAGGATAAAGATTTGCCTCCTTAAGCTTTGCACGGTAAAAACGCGAATTGTGAAAGCAGTAATCCACTATAGCTTTAAGCCTGCGGAATTGGAGCTTCTCAAGCTCCTCCAGCCTGAGAGTCTCTGCCTCCTTGTCCCAGAACATGCTACCAACTTATTCTACAGGATATAAAAAATTTAGTATACCCTTATTGAAATAATTTTCAAATAAAATTTATAACCTCTCTGTTGCAATACCTAACTGTCATATTTGGTAGCTATGCTCCAGGAGGGGTATCTTGGCCAGAATACTGGTTGTGGATGATGACTCGGATATGTGTAACCTGGTGAGGGTTATTCTGGAGAGGAGGGGATATAAAGTGGAAGTGGCATGTTCGGGGGATGAGTGTTTGTTAAAACTCTCTGAAGGTCCTGCTCCTGACCTGATTCTAATGGATTTTCTGCTGCCCGGTAGAGATGGACTGAAGCTGACCAGAGAGATAAAGAGCAACCCAAAGACCAGTAATATCCCCATCTATATCTTCACAGTTGCTGCTGATGAGGAATGGAAGCGGGAGGCTGAGAGATCAAGAGCCGATGGATACATACTGAAACCCTTCAGTGTTGAGGAGTTCGTCGACGCAATTGAAGGTGCCTTTAAGCGATAGCGGTTTTGCTTGGAAATGTTAAAACTGGTACTTAGAATGTGGAAGACGAAGACATTGCAATTGCCCTGGAATTCAGAAATCTTATAGTTGAGCTTGAAAATGTTGCCAAAGAGATATTCAGGCACGATTTTACAGATTCTATGAGGGAGAAGCTTATTGAAATCCACGAAAAGTTGCGCCACGACCTTGAAAGCTTGATAAAACATGGGCATGCTGATGCCGCAAAAGTAGAGAGAGCAATTGCAGGGCTCCCACCAGAGCATGAGGCCAGAAAACTTTTCAGGGAACTTAAGGAAAGTCTCAACAGGGCTGAGAGGGAGCTGGAGAGGGAGAACTACAGAGAGTGCATGTCAGAGATTCTGGTCTTCCTGGACTCCCTGAGGGCGCTGGAGAGAGTATTCGGGGTGTAGGATGAGGCTGCCTTTACTGCTGCTGGTGCTGGCCGCAGGATGCGTGTCGCAAACCGAAAAGTCTGAAATGCCTCCTCTGAACCTCGATGAGGCCAACGTTGTGGGGGTTGAGTTTGACAGAAGCGGCGACGGCACCTATACATTCAGGGTGAGTGTTATCCATAACGACACCGGCTGGGAGCACTACGCCAACTGGTGGCGCATAAAAACAGTGGATGGAGAGGAAATAGCAAGGCGGGTGCTTGCCCACCCTCATGTAAATGAGCAGCCCTTCACACGTGCCTTAAGCGGTATAGAGGTTCCTGAAGGCGTGACACAGGTGGTGGTGGAAGCCCACTGTTCTGTGCACGGCTACGGCGGGCAAGAGATGCTTGTGGACTTAAATACGGGTGAGGTCACGGTATATCTGAAGAAAGGTAACCTCTGAGCACCTCCGCCACCTCCCGCCTCGTAAGCCTTGGCGCATTACCGCTGTATATCCCTATCTCGGGTACGGGAGAGTAGTAGGCCCAGTAGCACCAGTGGAGGTGGTTCTCCTGCATAATGGCGAGGAGGTCCCTGAGGTAGTTCACCACGCTCTGCTCGCTAGGATTCCTGTGACAGGTGAACTCGCCCACGAGCAGGGGGACGCGCTGAGCTCTGCTGAACTTCAGCGCATACCCCAGCCTCTCCTCCAGCGTGCGCCTGGTGAGCTTTGCCACAACGCGGGGGCGGTGCCAGGAGATGGCCAGGTAGCTGTCGCCGGTGGCATTCTCCGCTTTAACCCAGGCGGAGAGCAGATACTCGCCCTCCTCCACGGCTATGGGGCTGCTTTTAACCTCAGCCCTGCTGGTGCTTTCGAATAGCAGGGAGCGCCTCCCGGTGTGCGCCTCGTTGTTCACAAAGACCCCGCCGGAGTTGCGCCAGGTGGAGCCGTAGTACTCCCCTTCAAAGGACGGGTTCTGCACCAGGGATGCGGGCAGGTCGATTGCTCTGCCGTTGATGAGGAGCCTCAGGTCGTCGAACCACACTCTTCCAGAATTCCCCCTGGAAACCAGCCTCACCACCAGCACCTCCGCACCGCTAGGAGGGTTTGCCCTTAGCACAATCCTGCGCCAGTCAAAGCTGCCCCTTAGCGGGGGCGTTCTGGTCTCCGCAATCACCTCTCCCTCGCTCATCACCTCCCCCGGGTAGGTGCCAATCGCCCTCGTGCTCAGGGTGGCGTAGAGGGTGAACTGGGCAGGGAAGAAGAAGTGGATGCTGTAAAGGGTGTTTTCGTCCTCAACTGGCAGGAGCACCTTCCTCTGCCCACCCGGAGCGGGAAGCCTCGCCTCCTCCACCACCAGCATATGCCTCTCGTCGGCTGCACGAACCGCCTCGGTGGCACGGTTGAGCACTGAGGTGTAGGTTTTGGTATCCGGGGGCACGCCTTCATTAAGCAGGTCGTAGCCGGCAAGGGCGCGCTTTGAGGCGCAGCGCCTGGCAATCTCGTACCACAGGTCGTAAAATCTAGCCTGATTTTCGCTCTCCTTCCAGAAGGTGTAGTTAGCGGAGGCGCCCACTATGAAGTCGTGGGGGTTCTGTCCTCCCGGGGCGAGGTGATTGCAGAGAATAGCATAAACCCCGTGCTTACCGCACCAGTCAAGGACTCTCTCCAGCAGGCGGAAGCTCTCCCTCCTATACTCATAGGGATGGGGCTCAAACTCCCGCTGCTCAAACCACAGGCGGAGGCAGTTACCGCCGAGCGAGGCGACCTTTGCGATGTCCCCCTCGTTGAGAACAGAGAAAAAATACTTGAATCCGGCATTGAAGCCCCGGAGAACCACCTCATCTCCGGCTTCGTCCACCACCTTTCCAGAATCAACACTTAAAAACCCTGAAGGGGACCTCTGAAGACATCCCACAGCCCAGAGCAGGGAGGAGGCGGCTAATTTTAAGAATGTTCTCCTCTTCATGCTCTTATAAACCATGAGAACGAGTTAAATCATTCCAAATGTTTGCGTGGTTAATGCAGGGGTTAGTTTTATGCTTGGAACCATTGTCAACAGCTTGAGCATTGTCATTGCCTCCTTGGTAGGTGTCCTGATAGGTCACCGGTTTCCGGCAAAGGTTAGGGCGACTGTGATGCAGGCGCTGGGGCTAGCGGTATTGCTTGTCGGCTTTCAGATGGCTTTTAAGACTCAGAAACCCCTTGTTGTGATTACAAGCCTTGTGCTTGGAAGCATTGTAGGAGAGGCTGCAGATATCGAGGGATTCCTTGAGAGAATTGGCAGAAAACTGGAAGCAGGCTCCGAGAGTCCAGTTGCCAGGGCATTTGTTAGCTCGACGCTGATATTCTGCGTGGGCTCAATGGCAATCGTCGGTGCTATCCAGGATGGCCTTCTTGATGATCCAACCCTGCTCTACACCAAGTCTATGCTTGATGGGGTTGTAGCGCTTGCCTTTGCCTCGGTGATGGGAATTGGGGTAATGTTCTCCGCAGTCTCAGTGCTTGTTTACCAGGGGTCCATTACACTGTTGGCTGGTTCTCTGAGCCAGTTTCTGGTAGAAGGAGCTGTAAGAGAACTGGAAGCAACCGGAGGTTTGTTAATCGCGGGCATAGGGATAAACATCCTGGAAATAAAAGAAATAAAGGTGGGAAATATGCTCCCTGCCATCTTCGTGGCGCCTTTGTTGGTAAATATCCTAACAGCGATAGGTTAGAAGCAACGGTGGTATGTTCTTTTTGGGAAAATGATGATGGATCCTCCCTCTACCGTTCTAACAGGTTCTATTGGCGGAGAAAAAAGGCGTAAATGTGTTAGATAAGGCAAGCCGAGGGAGGGAATTGAACCCCCGAAAAGCGGATCTGCAGTCCGCCACGTTACCACTCCGTCACCTCGGCATCGCTAAGATAGCGCAAAAATAACAACCTCATATTTGAGACGTCTTTTTATCTTGCAACACTATGCCACAAAATAACAATAACGCCTGCAATAAGGAATCTCTGTAACCAGAATTCTGCATCTGAGCCAGTTCTAATAATACCCAATCCATATTTTTTATTACTGAATGGATGCAAAAGCTTTATTTTAGTGATTGTTAATAAATCAGCAAATAAATGTGTCATATATCCAAAGAAAAATGCAAATATATAAATTATAGTTGCATTAAACACTATAAAACCAATTGCAGCACCAAATGTGAAGACAAGCGCACCCAAAAGCGTATGTGTCGCACCCCGGTGTTCAGTAACAGAGGTTGTGATTGCTGACAAAATGGCCCAGTTTCCTCTGCTGATAAAACTCTGTGGATGGTCTAAATCAGGAAATAGAGAGGCTATCATTGCAACGATGCTTAATTTAATTTTGACATCGAGCTGCAAGTTTGGTGCTATCAGCTCAAGTAATAGCAGAGAGAAGAAATAGGCGAAGAAAATGTGGGTTGTATAAATCATACTTCCCCTTCAAAAATTCAATGAAGCACGCCGCCAGCGCGCATCGCTTTAATCGCCTTCTCCGCCACCTCGGGGTTCACCCGCACCTCTGGCGATAGATCCTCGAGGCACCAGAGTATTCTCGAGGCATCGGTGAGCTTGTGGTTGCTGCAGCTGGCGCGCTCGCTTGGGAAGTAGAAGCGCTTATCTGGAAACTCCCTCTCGAGGCGATGCTTCATGCCTACCTCAGTGGCCACAATAAACTCCTCACCCTGCGAGGCTCTTATGTGCTCCACCATCTCCTGCGTGTCCAGCACGTGCTGGGCGAGCGCAATCACGTCGCCCCTGCACTGAGGATGCACGAGCACCTCCGCGGAGGGGTGCTCCTCCCTGAGCCTCGACACCTCTCCCGCAAGGATGCGCACATGAGGCGGACAGTAGCCCTCGGCGATTGTTATATCCCTGCCGCTGGCATCGCGCAGGTAGCTGCCCACGTACTGGTCCGGGATAAACACCGCCTCCTCTATGCTCTCAAGCACCTTCAAAGCGGTGCTGTGGGTGCAGATGTAGTCGCACTCGGCGTACTGCTCCGCCCTTGCCTTGATGTAGCCCACCACCCTGGCATCGGGGTGGCTTGCCCTGATTCCCTGCACCTGCTGTACGCTCACCATCGCTGTCATGGGGCAGCGCGCTTCCTCGCAGGGGATGAGCACCTTCTTATCCGGGTTTAAAATCGCTATCAGCTCCGCCATGAAGTCAATGCCGCAGGCCACAACCACATTCGCGCTGCTCTTCCTCGCGAAAAGGGCGCACTCCAGCTTGTTCCCCACGAAATCCGCAAGCTCCTGAACCTCGGCACGCTGAAAGTTATGCGCCACTATTACTGCGCCGTGCTCCTCCTTCAGCTTTTCAATCCTGCGCTCAATCTTAGCTATAGCTCTGCCCCCTGTAGTTGGCGATCGCCCGCCTCAGCGCCCTGACCCCGACCAGCTTGCAGCACCTGTTTATCTCCGGCAGGCCCCCGGCAGCACGCTCTATGTCCTCTAGGTCAAGCTTCTCCGCCTCGGCGACGCTCCTCCCCTCGGCTAAACCTGCGAGAATCTCGCTGCTCGCTATAGCCGCGGCGCAGTTGTACGCCTGGAAGCGCGCCTCCTTTATAACGTCCCCCTCAACCTTAATATAAAACTCCACCTCGTCGTCGCACAGGGGGTGCGTCTCTCTACCAACGCCGCTGGCATCGCTAAGCCTGCCCTCATGCCTGGCCTCGCGGAGTATTCGCGCTACGTCCTCACCCCTCAGCGGCATCTCCCTTCCCCGCCTTCTTCTTCCTGTAGTCTTCAATCGCCGCCTTCAGGCCGTCGCTGGCGAGGAGAGAGCAGTGCATCTTTATCGGAGGAAGGCCGCCCACCGCCTCTGCCACGTCGTCCTTGCTTATCTTTGCCGCCTCCTCCAAGGTCTTGCCCTTTGCAAGCTCAGTCACCATGCTGCTCGTGCCTATCGCAGCGGCGCAGCCGAAGGTCTCAAACTTTATGTCTTCGATAATCTCCTCGCCCTTATCGTTCTTCCCGACTTTAATATAGATGTACATCACGTCCCCGCAGGCGGGGTTGCCAACCTTGCCCACGCCGTCGGGGTTCTCCATCCTTCCCATGTTCCTGGGGTTCCTGAAGTGGTCTATCAATATCTTGCTATACATGGTGGTGCTCGCCTCCTTTCCATTCTGTTCCCTCTACATAATCCTCAAAGCTCTCCTTAAAGGGTGAAATCTCCCGCAGGCGCTTCACCACTCGCGGAAGAACCTCAAGCAGGCGCTTCACATCCTCGCGGGTGGAAAACCTGCCCAGGGTAACACGCAGCGAGCCGTGCGCCTCGGCGTGGCTCAGCCCTATAGCAGTGAGCACATGACTCGGCTCCAGCGTTGGCGAGGAGCACGCGCTGCCGGTGCTGGCGCTTATCCCCTCGAAGTCCAGCTCCAGTATGAGCCCCTCACCCTCAATAAAGGCAAAGGCGAAGTTCGCATTCCCGGGGAGGCGCTTCTCAGGATGGCCATTCAGGCGGGTGCGCGGTATCTTGAGCACCTCCCTTATAAGCTCGTCCCTCAGCTTCATCAGCCGCTCCGCCTCGCTTCGCATCTCCTTCTTTGCTATCTCAGCCGCCCTGCCGAAGCCCACTATTCCAGGGACGTTCTCTGTGCCGGAGCGCAGCTTCCTCTCCTGCCCGCCCCCGTGCAGCAGCGCCTCAAGGCGGGTGCCCTTCGCCACGTAGAGTGCCCCCACGCCCTTTGGGCCGTACATCTTGTGAGCAGACATCGCGAGAAGGTCGACGCCCAGCTCCTCGACGTCTATCTCCACGCTCCCGTTGCTTATGCACGCGTCGCTGAAGAAGGCAACTCCCCTGTCCTGAGCCACCTCCGCCAGCTCCTTTATCGGCTCTATGGTGCCAATCTCGTTGTTGGCGTGGTTCACTATAGCCAGGATTGTATCCTCGCGAATTGCCTGCTCCAGCGTTCCGGGCTCAACGAAGCCGTACTCATCCACATCCAGGTAGGAAACCTCGAAACCCCTCTCAGCCAGCCAGCGGCACGCCTCAAGCACCGCGAAGTGCTCTATTTTTGAAACCACGATGTGCTTTCCCCTCTTCTTGTTCTTCAGCGCAAAGCCCTTTATGGCAAGGTTGCACGCCTCAGTTCCACCCGAGGTGAAGATAATCTCCTCAGGCGAGGCGTTTATGAGCTCCGCAACCTTTGCGCGAGCCTCCTCCACCGCCTGCTTTGCCTCCTGCCCGAAGGAGTAGAAGCTCGTGGGGTTGCCGTACTTCTCGGTGAAGTAGGGCATCATCGCCTCAACCACGCGCTCATCCACGGGTGTGGTGGAGGAGTAGTCCAGGTAGACCCTCTTCATCTATGCTTTCCTCCTTATGTACACCTTTATTATCCCGCCCTCTCTTCTGTGCCCCAGGTACTCGTTACCTGTTATGCGGCACCAGGCGGGCATGTCCTCGAGTATCTCCTCATCGTCAGCAACTATCTCCAGAACTTCACCGACGGCAAGCTTTTGCAAAGCCTCCTGAGCTCTTGTTAGCGGCACCGGACAGTGCATTCCCACGCAGTCAACACTCAGCTTCGGCTTCATCCTCCCCTCAACCTGCGAATAACCTCCCCCGCCTCCCTGGCGAGCTTCTCAGCCTCCTCCTCACTCATGGGAATGCCCAGAGAGAAGAGCATCGACCCGCGGATGAGTTCTGCGCTGAGCCCCATGGCAGCGAGCACATGGCTCGCCTTCGCTGCGCGCGCCATGCAGGGCGAGCCCGAGGTTATGTATATCCCCTTCGCGCTCAGCTCGGCGACGACGGTCTCGCCCTCTACACCGGCAACGCTGATATGAGCGTACATAGGATTTACCTCGCTTGGGTGCCCGTTTATCTTAGCCTCAGGCACCTCTTCCAGAAACTCCGCGATGAATCTCTGCCTCAGCCTGCGCAGCTTTTCCAGGCGGGACTCCATCTCCTTCTCCGCAAGCTCCGCAGCCTTGCCCATCCCAACTATTCCGGGGACGTTCTCTGTCCCCGCGCGGTAGCCGCGCTCCTGTATCCCGCCCTCGATGAGGGGGAGCAGCCTTGTCCCACGTGCAAGGTAGAGCGCCCCCACGCCTTTGGGACCGTAGAAGCGGTGCGCCGATAGAGTGTAGATATCCACGCCGAGTTCCTCCACTTTAGCGGGCACGACGCCAGCGCTGCTGACGCCGTCGCAGTGGAAGGTTATCCCCCGCTCCTCGGCGATTTCCGCCACCTCTTTAATCGGCTGCAGGCTGCCGACCTCGTGGTTGGCGTGCTGCACTGAGATTAAAATCGTGTCCTCGCGAATCGCCTGCTCGAGCTCCTCCACTCTAACGCGGCCGTGCTCGTCCACGCCCACCCTTGTGACCTGCACGCCCTCCCTCGCCAGGCTCTGGAGGGGGTGCATTATGGAGTAGTGCTCAACCGCAGAAACCACGACATGCCTCCCGCGCGCCTTATTTGCCTGCACCACCCCCTTTATTGCCAGGTTGTTCGCCTCCGCCCCGCCCGAGGTGAAGATTATCTCCTCGGCGCTCGCTCCCAGCAGGTTCGCAACGCGCTCCCTCGCCTCTTCAACGGCGCGCCTCGCTTTAAGCGCGAAGTCGTGCAGGCTTGAAGGATTTGCATATAACTCGTCAAAATAGGGGAGCATCTCCCGCTTAACCTCTGGCAGCACCGGCGTGGAAGAGGTGTAGTCAGCGTACAACATTCTCCTCGCTTCAATTGCCGCTACCTATCGTCGCAAAATTGTTTGAAAATATTTAAGCCTCGCCCGCAGAGATTCTGTGCATGCTCTACCTCCTTCTTGCCGCGCTGATATGGGGCACCACGCCGATAGCTGCGAAGCTTGCCTACGCTCAGGGCACCTCGCCTCTTATGCTGGTTGAGGTAAGGCTTGCCACGGGTGCGCTGCTCTTTGCGCTCTACCTGCGCAGCTTCCGCGTTTCACGGCTTCTGAGCAGAGAGCTCCTCACCCTCGCTATTTTTGGCCTGGCAGCGAACTTCCTCTTTTACCACCTAGCCGTGAGGCACACCTCAGCCGCCGCGGCGCAGGTGCTGGAGAGTACCTCCGTCGCCTTCGCCGCTGTTTTGGCATACTTTCTCCGCGAAGAAGCGCTGAGCAGACACAAACTTCTTGCAGCCGCCCTGAGCGTGGCTGGCTCGGCGCTCATATTCTACTCCCACGCCTCGGGTATCAACCTCCTGGGCGATGCGCTTGCACTGCTGGCGGCTCTTACATGGGCGCTCTTCACAGTGCTCGCCTCGCGCACACTTAGGGCGCGGAGCGAGGAAGAGGTTCTACTCCTCACCTTCACCATAGCCGCTCTCGCCCTGCTACCCTTCGCCTCGGTCTCAGCACAGGTTAGCGTGAATGGCGCAGTAATTGCGATTCTCATGGGCGTGGTGCACACCTTCCTCGCCTATCTGCTCTACTTTAGAGGCATCGCAGAGGCTAAAGCGGTTGCGGCTACAATTTCCTTTGCCCTCTCGCCCGTGGTTGCTATAGCACTTTCAGCGCTTCTCCTGCACGAGGCACTCTCCACTGCGTTCTACGCCGGCGCCGCGATGATTCTCACCAGCATAGCCATGGTGAAGAGGTAACACTTTTCCAATGTTAGCCTCCTGCGCGGGGGCATGGAGATAATCACCACCTTTCCGCGAGGGCTTCGCTACGCGTGCACACCCGAGAGCTGCTTCACCTGCTGCTCCCTTTTCGAGGACATCCCCGTGAGCATCGAGGAGATAAACCGCATTAAGGCACTGGGGTATAAGGATTTCTACGAGGCGAGGAGCGGGCGCTACTTCATAAAGAAGCCCTGCGTTTTCCTTGAGGATAAGCTGTGCTCACTGCACAGGGAGCACGGCAAGAGCGAGAAATTCATGACCTGTCGCAAGTACCCCTTCTCTGCCAGCGTGCTTGACAACGGGAGTATTATTGTTGACGTCAAATGGACCTGCCCGGGCGTGGGCTTCGACGCCGGGGAGGAGATAACAGAGACGCTGCTCAGGGAGGAGTTTCTGGACGACCTGCTGAAGGGCGGGGCAGAGGAGATAAAGCGCGGAGAGGTTGTCTATCTTCACAATCCGAGCAGGCAGCAAATCCCCTGGAGGGCGCTTGTGAAGCTCCACTCCGGCATCGTCGAGACCCTCGCCGGAGAGGGCTTCTACGACTTTGTTCTCCTGCTCACCGCCGCGGTTCGCCACATGGGCGCTGCCCTCGGGGGGAGGAGCTTCGTCTCCGCCCAAGAGGTGGAGGAGGCGTTGCAGAGCTTCAGAGCGCGCTACAGCCGCGAGAGGCAGGAAATGCTCCGCGAGGTCAGGGCGCAGGCGCAGGTGGCGGTGGACATCCTCACTATATACGACTACTTCGACGAGCTCTTCCAGTACAGGATTAATCCCGGCTTCGCGGCAAAGAAGCTGGGAATAGCCGAGGAGCTGGACTTTGACGAGGACTTCGCCGCGCTCTTCTCAAAGCCGCTGAGTGGAGAGGCCCAGAGGCTCCTGGCAGCGCACGCGCGGCAGAGCTTCATGGAGACCCTGGCAAGACCCTGGGACCTGCCATCAGCCTACTTCTGGACCCTGGGCGTAGCATGCGTCGCCGACTACTTAGCGAGGCTGCTCTCGGGCGAAGAGGTTACGAAGGAGGACGCGCGGAGGGCGCTGAGTATAGTGGACTTCCTCAACAAGCACTTCCGCTCTTTCAGGGACTACTACTACCCCAAGTACCCCGAGCTCGGGATGCAGTACCTGCAGTTTTTATTGGGCGGGGTGCTGGAGTAGAAAAATGGGGATTGCTTCGAGAGTTACAACTTTCTGCCGATAATGGCAGCAAGCAGAATTAAAATTACCGCTGCCGCCACTATTATAGCATAAAAATCACCGGTGTTCCTGCCGGCATGCACAATTTCAGACGTGAGGTCTTCCACCAATTTTCCGTCATATCTTTTAAGAGCATTATATCCCCCAACAAGCCAGTAATTTCCGTTCCAGCCAAGAACCTCAATATTGCGTATTTTTATATCCTCCGATATATTGTAAAAATTCTCTCCGTCAAACATGACGATTTTTCCATCTTCACCGACAATCAGCCAGTATTCTCCGTTCCATGCTATTTCCTCTATTCTCCGCAGGTTAGATGCAAGGTTCTCAAATTCATTTCCATCATACCTCTTCAGCGACCCCTCAGCTCCGCCAATGAGCCAGTACCTGCCATTCCAAGCAAGAGCAGAAATCCGCTCATCACCAAAGCCTGCTGCCTGTGTCAAATCCTGCAATCTCGCACCGTCGTATCTGTAAAGCTTTCCCCAGCCTGCAATAAGCAAATACTTCCCGTTCCAGACCATTTTTTCTACCGCCACGTCTATACCGACTCTTTCGTGGAATTGCCTTCCGTCAAAGTTTAAAAGCTTTCGAGCGCCTTCTTCATCTTTCCCGGCGATTACCCAGCCACCATCTGCGAGGGTGATAGAATATACACGGCTCAAATTTGATTCTATTTTCTTCACTTTTCTCCCATCGTAGATGAAGAGATGAGCAGGATATCTGCAAGCAATCAGCCAGCAGCTTCCATTCCATTCAAAAAGACTTACGCAGCTTGTGGACAGCGGCAATTCAGAGAATTTCCTGCCATCGTACTTCACAATACCGCCGTAGGACTCAAAGGAGCACCTCAGCAGCCAGTATTTGCCATTCCAGGCTATTTTATCAATCTGGCAGTTTGTGAGATTTAGGTTATCTGATAAATCTGTGAGTGTTTTCCCGTCATATTTAAGAAGCAGGGGGCTCCACTTCCAGGCACCCCTGTTAGAGACGTTTTGAACCCCGCCTATCAGCCAGTATTCGCCATTCCAGGCGAGGGATTTTATAATGAACTTTATCGGTTCTTGGTATGGTAAGGTTACGTTCAGAGGATACTCTACCTCTGCCGGCGGAAGGGTCGAAACCGGTATGCCCGCGCTGCGGTAAAGCCGCAGGTAGTACTCCACCTCCTCCTTTGTAAGCCCCTCCGTAGAAAAAACAAACTCCTTCAGGTCGTACTCCTCCATCATCTTTTTGACAACCTCCGGTGAGGGAAGCTTCGGTTTTTCTGAAGGGGGTGCGGGGATCGTCACGTTCTCCTGAGCCATGACAGGACAAAAAATCAGGAGGTATAACAAAAAAGTATTACAAATTTTCATTCTACGTCCCTCTCAACGATATGGATGAGCTCCTGTAAAAATAAGGAAAATAACGAAAATAAAGAATGTTTACGGAAAACCGTGGATATTTAAGATCATCACCTGTGGATACTGATTGGGATCTTTTCCGCTGCAGTCACCGTGGGGACATGGGTTCTTAGGTAACATGTACTCTGCATCCATCCAGAATCCAGGTCCCCATGGGATATCTGAATATTTCAGCCCGCAGTTTCCCTGATAGAGAGTGTTCACCCACCCGCAGTACTCATTGTTATTTTGTCTGCAATTCTTGGCAGGACGACATCCCGGGAAGTCTATCAAGCCTCTGGTGATTCGGAATTGATTTCTAAAGTACATATCGTCTTCATAATGAATATCACAAGCCTCAATTTCACTAGGTCTGGTTCTAGAGCAACTATATGTGGAACCATCACAATACTTCCCAAACCAATATACGTCCCAGTCCAGTACATAGACTCTCCCTGAATACAACACGTCGCAACTGAAACTTGAGGTTATACTCGGATCGGTTGTTACTTTTATTCCAAGAGCCTTGAACTCCCTTAATAATCTATTAACAGTCGCTGGCTCCATCCCTTCTGTATTAAAGGCGTATATTGATAGGTTATACTCTTCCATCAAGCGTTTAATAACCTTAGGATCGGGGATTACAGGTCCCTTTGGAGGTGGTGGGATCTGAAGTTTAGGCTTATCTATCGAGCTGTTACTCCCAAACGTATTTGAAATGCACTGTATGGTTGTCTGGCTAGATGTATCTGAAACCACTATTTTAGAGGGATTTGAGACCTGTTCTGCAAACACATATACTGCCGCATATGCCCCAATTGCTATAAGAATAAACATCATTAAGACCAATTTTATAGTCTTTATCATCACTTCCACCTCCCTTTTGTTTTTAAGCCGCTTTCTTTATCAAAAATTAACCTGGACATTTTATTATGAAAATTGTAAATATTACGAAGCTATATTGTAAAAATTACAATAAACTATCGTAAAAATTACAAATAAAGCTTAAATATGTGAAGACATTATCCAAAATCAAGTGGTAGCATGAGGGGGTTTCTCGAAAGGATTGTGCCATTCCTGGAAATTCTCAAGCTGAAAGCAAGTCCAATTGATGTTTTTGTGGTACTTGCAAGCTGTTCTATAGTGGGAAAACTTGACTGGCGCGTGCTCCCGGCGATTGCATGTGGAATATTAATGCACAGCTCCGGAGATATAATCAACGACATCTATGACAGAGAAATAGACAAAATCTGCAAGCCAAAGGCGGTGATTCCATCCGGGAGAATGTCGGTGAGAACCGCCTGGATTTATCTACTAATCCTGACCTCTATCGCTCTTATCACTGCCGCCTGGCTGAGTACTGTAATGCTCATGTGTGCGTTAGCTGGTGTAGCTCTTGGTTTCATATTTTACTCGCACCCGAGATTCAGATTTAAAGATATTCCTATTCTCGGCTCGGCCTGTGCGGCAGCCTGCTTTCCCTTGGAATCACTGGGCGTTTGCAGCATTTACTCAACACTTAACTGCAAAATTCTAATATTCTCATGCTATATATTCTTCTTGATATTTTCGTTGATATTTCTTAAAGATTTCAGAGATGTTAAAGGAGATATTAATTCTCTGCCTATAATGCTTGGAGTTAAAAAGGCAGCTAAAGTATGCTGCACTCTTTTGATTGTTCCGGCTTTATTTTTAATTGTATTATTTCTGATATTTAACTACAAAGTCTGTTTTGTTATGGGTTTTATAAGTTATTTAATTGTTGCAATTTTTATTATTCCGGTTTTACTATTCGACGACCCAATAAAAAAGGGACAATCCCTCAGACATAGAATGATCGCTGGTATGACAGTTCCCAACGCTGCTATTTTTGCTGTTAACATTGCAATCTATCTCTAAAATCTTCCAATTTTATTTTATCTTCGTTTTTAATTTTAATCATTCTCATGCATTTCTCTATGAATTTCTTCTGAATAAAGAAGTTTTCAATCGTTGCACTTTCCATAATAAAAAGTCTTGTTTCTATGTCAGGATGCAGCTCTTTAAGATAGAATTCTGAATATTCTTTAGCAGCGATATCTGAGGTTGCGTAACCAATAATTACTCCTTCGCCGCTCTGACATGTTAACACATCTCTCAAAATGATTTTACCATGAGGCATTTGAAGGGCAGCTATTTCTCCCTTCGTTTTTAGATACTCTTTTGTGAGTAGGATATGATTTCTTGAAATCTCTCTAAGCGCTTCCTCATCCTTTCCTTCTACAATGATCATAAACTTGGTTTTATATCCCAGTTTTTTCCAATCGACGACTGCTGTATACCCCAAGATAACTTTGCGCTTTTCTAAATTTTTCCTATAATGTGCAGCTGAGGTAACACTGCTGAATCCCAAGGCACTCCTCAGTTCAGAGTCCCTCATTCTGCCATTTCTTATCAAATAAAATAAAGCCTCCATCTGCTTTTCATTTAAGTTGAAAAAATTTTTGATATATTTTATGTCCATGCTAAATTTCCCCCTTCCTGAACTTCAGCATAATTTCCTTGCTCTTTTCAGGTGCAAAATTGTAAATAAATCTGTTTATCTCCTCAAGCCATTCGAGCTTGTGCTCCGGGGATAGCTTAATCCACTTTTTCAGCACATCCTCTGAAATCCTATAGGAGAATCCCTTTTTAGCCATCTTCCATCAGCCTCTTTATTTTCTTAAGAGCCTCGATGTCGGCTTTATCTTGCTCTCTTCCGGCAATTTCCTTCATTTTAATAAGATGATTTATTGAAGCCAGGGGTATCCTAATGCCTCTCGCCTCTACTACTACTTTTTCCCTCTCAATTTCCTCAAATTCTAAAGGAATATCCACCAGCACATCAACCTCCTCGTAAGGCTTATCAGGATTCCAGAAAGTAAAGGCTTTCATTTTTTCTCAGTTTTCCATTTTTCTATATTTGCTGGATTTGCAAATTCCTGGGAACTTACAGGAATTCTTGGTTTGAAACCAAGCTCTTCCATAACTTCAAAAAGCTTCTCCAGATTTTTTTCATCTATTGCGACTGCTATGTCCAAATCAGCCGTTGCCCTGGGCACATACCTCACACCTCTGCTGTTCAGGGCTCTGAAGACCTTCTCATAGTACATGGATAAAAATGGCTGTGCACAATATTAAATCTGTCGGAAATAGGCTGTTACTCTCTCAGCTCAACTAATGGAGTATCTATCCCGGAGATAACACACACTGAGACAACCTATCTTTTAATCTCTGCAACAAACTCGTTGAAGGGCATGCCCTTAACCTTGAGTCCCTGCCAGGTGTGTGTTATCTGGCGAAAAAATTAAAAGCCCCCCAGCAGAACTCTCCCCATGCCAGTCGCATGCTTCGACCTGGAGGGACCTCTCTCGCCCCAGGACAACGCCTACGAGGTAATGGGCCTCGTGCCCCGGGGTAAGGAGATCTTCGAGGTAATAAGCAGGTACGACGACCTGCTGACGCTTGAGGGAAGAGAGGACTACGAGCCCGGAGACACGCTTAAGCTTATCGTCCCCTTCTTAATCTACCACGGCATAACCGAGAAGGACATAGAGCGAGTTTCAAAGAGGGCAAAAATCGTGGAGGGAGCGAAGGAAACAGTAGCGCACCTGCGTGAGAATGGGTGGAAAGTGCATATCATCTCAACCAGCTACCAGCAGCACGCCTACAACATTGCCGCACAGCTGGGCGTGGCTAAGGAGGACGTGGCGTGCACAAGGCTCGAGCTGAGTAGATACCGCAACATCTCCGGGGTAGAGCTGGTTGAGGAGGTGGAGAAAGTCATCCTGGAGAGGCTCTACCCGCGAATGCGCGACGAGGAGATAGTTTCCACGCTTGACGACTTCTTCTTCCGCAGGCTGCAGCGCACAGAGCTGGGCAGGGTGTTCAACGAGGTGCGAGTCGTTGGAGGTCAGCGAAAGGTGGAGGCAATGCTGCGCTTCCTGGAGAGAGATGGAGCGGGGCCAGGTGAGTGCGCCGCCATAGGGGACAGCATCACCGACTTCAAGATGCTGCAGGAGGTAAGCCGCCGAGGGGGCATCGCAGTAGCCTTTAACGGCAACGAGTACTGCCTGCCCTACTGTGATATCGCCGTGGCTTCAGGGAGGCTGAGCGCCGTCCTTCCCCTCCTGGACGCCTTCGCAAATGGCGGCAGGAGCGCCGCGCTGGAGAGGGCGAGGAGCCTTGAGGGGGAAGGCGATGAAGCGGCCTACACCCTTTTCCCCGGCGAAAGTGAGGCGAAGCTCAGGCGCACCCTTGAGGTGCACAGGCGCTTCAGAGCCCTCGTGAGGGGCGATGCGGCGAAGCTGGGTTAGTCAGTATTCCTCCGGTATCCTTACCACGGCCATGCCAGGAAGCAGCCCAACAGTAAGGGCTACCTCTTTAAACTTGTCTAAGAGTACCTCTATTATTTTTCCTCTCACACTGCCCCCTCCTGTAGTTGAGAACCATTCCATAGTAATAATATTAAATATAATTTAACATATTTAAATCTTTTGTGAATATTTATTCACAAATAAAAATCTCTTACCAGGTGCAGTTTCATTCTGGAAGTCATGCACTACCACCTGCTTCTCACCCAGCGGTGCAACCTAGCTTGTAGCTACTGCGGGGGCACCCGCGAGGCGGAGCACATGGAGGTGGAGTACCCGCTGGAGGCGCTGTGCAGCTTCATTGCCAAGGACCCAGAGCCGGTGATTGCCTTCTATGGCGGTGAGCCCACGCTGCGCGTTGAGCTTATAGAGGAGGTGATGGACAGCATCCCCGCCACCTACATACTGCACACCAACGGCAAGCTGCTCCATAGGATTAAGCCGGGCTACCTGCGCAGGTTCCACACCATCCTAATCTCCATCGACGGCCGTCGCGAGGTCACTGACGCCTACCGCGGGCGCGGCGTCTACGACAGGATAATAAGAAACGCCCGCCTGGTGAAGAGGCACTTCCATGGCGACCTTATTGCAAGAATGGTGGCCTCACTGAGGAGCGATATTTACAGAGATGCGCTCCACCTGGCAAAGCTCGGGGTCTTCGACCATGTGCACTGGCAGCTGGACTTTGAGCTCTTCTGGGACGGGGGCAGCGAGGCTGCGCGGGAGTGGCTGCGCAGCTACAATGCCGGTATTTCCAGGCTGGTTAGCAAGTGGGTGGAGGAGATGCGCAGCGGAAGGGTGCTGGGCTTTGTGCCCTTCGTAGGCGTGACGAAAACCCTGCTCACGCGGGAGCCAACGAAGCTGCGCTGTGGCGCAGGCGTGGACTTTTTCGCCATCTCGCCCAGCGGCGAAATAACCCTGTGCCCGGTAACGCCGGAGTACGAGTTCATGAGGGTGGGGAGCATCTTCGACACCTCGCCAGAAGAGCTCAGGAACTGCGCCTCGCCGGGCGAGCCCTGCGCCAGCTGCGATTTGCTCTGGGTGTGCGGCGGGCGCTGCCTCTTCATAAACCTGGCGAAGGAGTGGGTGGGGGAGCAGGGCTATGCGCTGATATGCTCAACGGTGCGCCACCTCGTCAATGAGCTAAGCGCGGCGCTGCCGGAGATTAAGAGGCTAATTAAAGAGGGGGTTATTTCACAGGAAGTCTTCGACTACCCTGAGATAAACAACGACTGCGAGGTTATACCGTAAAAGCCTATTTTTCTTTAACCAGCCTCTCGCCCTCAGCAAAGCCTATGTGGAGCGCCTTTTTGTTCATCTCCTCTGTGCCCTTGGGCACACTCTCCAGTACCGCATTCTCCATGGCTTGTTTGCTCACCACTCCTGTTATTGTGGTCAGCGCCCCGAGGAGGATTATGTTGGCCACTATGGTCTTGCCTATTTCGCGCTTTGCGAGGAGCGTCGCAGGCACCGGATAGGGCCTCCCCTTCGCTGGAGGAGTCTTTATCAGCGAGGAGTCGTAGATGACCACCCCGCCCTTTTTTAAGTCGCGCAGGTACTTCTGCATCGCCTGCCCAGACATTACCACGAAGATATCGGGGCGTAGAACCTTCGGGTAGAGAATCTCCTCGTCGCTTATTATCACCTCGCTCCGCGAAGCGCCGCCCCTCGCCTCAGGGCCGTAGCTCTGGGTTTGAACCGCCTGCTTGCCATCGTGGATGCTCGCGGCTCTGGCTAAGATTATCCCGGCGGTGACTATCCCCTGCCCCCCGAAGCCCGAGAAGCGCACTTCAACGCGCATTCTTCACCAGCTCCTTCTCGATCTTCTCCACATCCATGCCCAGCTCTATCATCCGCCTGATCTTCGGCGACCCCAGCTTCGCTATAACCTCGAGGATGCGCTTCCTCGCCTCGCGCAGACGCTCCTCTTCCTCTCTTCGCCTCGCCACGCGCTGCTCGCGGGTGAGCTTCTCCTCCTTCTCTTCCTTCTTCTCCTCCTTCACCAGGCCAAGAAGGCGCACCAGCCCGGGCTTGTCGCGGTCCACAAACTCGCCGACAACCACCTTTGCTGAGAGATCAACGCCCTTCTCCTCGAGCTCCTGGGCGTGGTGCAGGGCGACAGTGTTCTCCTTATACCAGCGCAGCATCTCCACGGCGGTACGCAGCTTGTTCCTCCTCCCTAAAGCGGTGGGGCACTGGGTGAGCACCTCCACCAGGGTGAAACCCTCCTTGGTCAGCGCCTTCTTTATGGACTCCTTTATCTGGAGGGGCGAGGCGGTGCTCCACCGCGCCACGTAGTTTGCTCCTGCTGCGGCTGCCACCTTCGCTATGTCCATGGGCGGCTCGGCATTACCGTAGGGCGTTGTCGTTGTTCGCCATCCGCGAGGCGTTGTCGGCGAAACCTGCCCACCGGTCATGCCATAGGTGTAGTTGTTGGAGCAGATTACCGTCATGTCTATGTTGCGCCTGGCAGCGTGAAGAAAATGGTTGCCTCCTATGCTCGCCATATCGCCATCGCCGGTGATGACAATAACCTTAAGCTCAGGGTTTGCGAGCTTTATTCCCGTGGCGAAGGCGATAGGTCTGCCGTGGGTGGTGTGCAGGGAGTCGAAGAGCAGGTAGCCGGGTATCCGCGAGGAACAGCCTATGCCCGAGACAAATACTATTTTTTCCCGGGGCAGGCCAAGCTCAACTATTGCCTCGAGCAGGGCGTTAACTATTATACCATCTCCGCACCCCTCGCACAGGATGTGCGGCAGCCTATCTCTACGAAGCAGCGGCTCTGAGGGATGCATGCTCATTTCAGCGCCTCCACAAACCTGACTATCTCCTGCGGGGTGTGAAGCTCGCCCCCAATTTTCGGCAGAAAGTGCACCCTGCGCTTTGCGCAGCGCTCCACCTCCCTGAGCATCTGCCCGAGATTCATCTCCAGCACCACAAGCTTTGCACGACGTGCGAGCCTTGAAATGAGCCTTTCCGGAAATGGAAAGAGGGTTATGAGCCTGAGAAGTCCCGCCTTTACCCCGCGCCTTCTGAGCTCACGCACTGCCGCAAGCGCTGAGCGCGAAACTGCACCATAGGCGATGAGCACCACCTCGGCATCCTCGAGATGATGCTCCTCCACTTTGATAATCTTATCAGCGTTCCTCTCTATCTTCTCCACCAGCCTGCGCACAAGCCTGAAGTGAACCTTCGCATCGTTGGTCGCGGGGTAGCCGCGCTCGTCGTGGGTTAAGCCTGTGACGTGCACATTGTAACCCCTTCCAAACACCTGCATCTTTGGCACGAGGGTCTTGGGGTCGGGCTTAAAGTAGTATTTCGTCCCCTTCCTGCTCAGCGGCGCCGTGAAAGTCTCCACCTTCTCGGGAAGAACCACCTTCTCCCGCATGTGCCCCACTATTTCGTCCGCCATAAGGAAGGTTGGGACGCGGTAGCGCTCGCTCAGGTTGAAGGCCTCCACGGTTAGGTCAAACATCTCCTGTACGCTGTTTGGCGAGAGCGCAATTACAGCATAATCACCGTGCGAGCCGTAGCGGGACTGCATTACATCGCCGCTCGCGGGCATCGTTGGTTGTCCCGTGCTGGGTCCGCCACGCTGAACATTGACGATGACGATCGGCGTCTCCGTCATGGCGGCGAAGCCAACATTCTCCATCATCAGCGAAAAGCCAGGACCGGAGGTGGCTGTCATCGCCTTTACGCCCGCCCACCTCGCTCCGATTATCGCCGAGATGGAGCCTATCTCGTCCTCCATCTGTATAAATACTCCTCCAACCTTTGGCAGGCGCTGCGCCATCCACTCTGCCACTTCCGTGCTCGGGGTTATAGGGTAGCCTGCGAAGAACCTGCATCCGGCTGCAATTGCTCCTTCAGCACAGGCGATGTTGCCCTGCAGGAAGCGCACTCCTTGCATGTGGCTCATTCTTCTTCCTCCTCAGCGTATACGTCTATGTCGATTGCAAAGTCTGGGCACATGTCCTGGCAGAGGGAGCATACCTTGCGCTTGAGGTGCTTGCTAACCTTAAGCTTTGTGCATTTCTCCGGGTGGGCGACGATGGGCACAAAATAACCCTTCTCGTTGGGCTCCTCCGCCGGCTCGAAGACCTTCATCGGACAGAACTCTATGCATATGTTGCAGCCCTTGCAGTACTTCTCATTTATGGTTATTCTGCCCATGCTCACACCTGGTACATCTCTATTACTACATGCGACTTCGTGGCTTCAACGCCTCTAAGTCTGGAGGCACCGTCCAAGAACTCCCGCAGCCTGGCCACAGGCACCACTGCGATGACGTCGTACTCGCCCGCGACACGATAGACGCGCTCCGCCGGCAGGGAGCGGAGCCTGCGGTATGCCTGGTCGCGGTAGGCTGGCTTAACCTTGAGGAGCACAAAGGCCTCCTCGCCAAACTTGCCTATCTCGGCAAGAGCTTTGTCTGTGAGGTCTATGAAGCCCCTGCCGGTACGTATTAGTCCCTGCTCTCTCAGCTCTCGCAGGTGAGCACTCAGCGCCTGCCTGCTTATGCCGAGCTCCGCAGCAAGCTCTGCCTGGGTCTTCTGCGTCGAGTGAACTTTAAGGCTGCGCGCACTCTCATAAAGTTTGCGCAGCACCTGGAGCTGTTTCTCACTTGTCATGAGTACCTACTTTACTTTTGTAAACATTTACTTGCTAATTGTAAAGCTTTCTCAAGTGTAAATATTTTAGCAAAAGTGCGGTCTGTCCGAAAGCGTCTGTATTATTTTTTGAATATCGAAAGATATCCTTTATTAATTTAATGATTATTAGGAAAAATATTAAATATTGTATTAGCCACACCCTATAAGGAAAATAGCCGGAAGGTTACCATGGAGATAGTAGGCTTAGCCTCAGGGCCCCTGGTGGTGGCTCTAAATCTCATTCAGCTCGCATTAATGGCAGGTATAGTTGTTATAGCCATTTTCTATGCCTACCGGGGTAGGAATCTGCTCGGCTATGCCCTCGCCCTTGGAATCCTTTTCCTCGGGATTCATAACATGCTTGAGGTTCTAACAGAAGTGGAGGTGCTCCCTGTTAGTGTTGCAAAAACTCTTGCAACTCTCTTTTTATTTGTTGTGGTTCTGCTCTTCGCAACGCAGGAAAAACATAGGCTGAAACTGCTCGGCTATGCAAATATTCTGGAAAAGGAGGTGGAAAAGCGGACCAGGTGCTTGAAAAGGGCTGAGCAGGAACTCAGGAGAAGCTATGATGTCCAGAAAGTCTTAAACGCCCTGCTGAGTCTTTCTCTTGAAGAAATGCCTCTTAAAGAGCTTCTTGAACACTCACTTAAACTCCTGCTCTCCATACCCTGGCTCGCCTTTGAGACGAGAGGTGCGGTTTTCCTCGTAAAAGGAGGGGTTCTTGAAATGATTGCCCAGCAGGGGCTGGGTGATGCGGTAAGAAAAAGCTGTGCAAAGGTTGAGTTCGGAAAATGCCTGTGCGGTAGAGCTGCAGAAAGCGGAGAGGTACAGTTCGCCAGCGCTCTGGACGAGCGTCATGAGGTAAGGTACCCGGGTATAGCAGAACACGGGCACTACTGCGTGCCAATAGTTTACAGGGGCAGAGTTCTTGGAGTTATAAACCTCTACCTGAGACATGGGCATAAGCGCAGAAAAGATGAGGAGGAATTTCTTAGAGCCTACGCAAATACCCTTGCAGGGATAATTGCAAGAAAGCAGGCAGAAGAAGCCCTGCAGGAAAGTGAAGAGCGATACCGCCAGTCCATGGAAAACTCACCCAATCCGATATTTCATGTAAATTCAGAGGGAATTATTCTGGCATGGAATCCTGCGTGTGAGAGGACATTCGGGTGGGGGAAGGAAATTGTGGGTAAAAGCTATCATGTGCTCTTCTATCCTGAAGAACTCGGGCAGATTGAAGAGATGGTAGCTCAGGTATTTGAGGGAAAAACCATAAGCGATGTTGAGCTAGAATACAGATGTAAAGATGGGGCCAAGCGTTTCACAATCTCAAGACTTTATCCTATATTTGACAAAAACAGGGTAAAAGCATGTGTCTTTGCAAATACAGACATAACAGAGCGTAAAAAAGCTGAAGAGTTGTTGAAACGTTCTTATGATGAACTTTCTGTGGTTCACGAGATTGACAGGAACATAATCAAAAATGCTGACCTGTCTTCTCTTTTAAAATTTATAGTAGACAAAGCAAAGGAGCTAACTGGTGCTGATGTTGCATTCTTTGGTTTTGTTAGAGGTGATGTAATTCGCCACAGAACCTTCGCCGGAACCAGAACGCATGCGCTTAAGAAAATAGAACTTAAGAGGGGGACCGGCCTTGGATGGCTTGCGATTGAGAGGCGGGAGGCAATAGTGGTCAGGGACTACTTCACCGATAAGCGTCTTAAAGATGCGCCTTATGACGCTGTTAGAGAAGAAGGCCTGAGGTCCTTTCTGGCTGTGCCCTTTTTCTCTGGCGAGGGCAAAGCAATGGGAGTGCTCTATGTGGCAACGCGACGCAGGAGGGAATTCACACAGGAGGAAATAGACGCCCTGGTAACACTGGCGACACAGGCGAGTGTGGCAATTGAGCATGCCAGACTTTTTGAGGAACTTAAAAGTGCCTATAGGAAGCTTCAAGTGGCACATGAAGAACTTCAGCATGCTTATGAAGAGCTTAAAAGTATAGACGAGTTAAAGAGCAACATTCTGGCCAACGTAAGCCATGAATTGAGGACCCCGATAACCATCGCTAAGGGTGCAATTGAGCTTGCAATGGATGAGGAGAACCCGGAGGAGAGGAGGAGAGCACTTAAAATGGCGCTTGACGCACTCACCCGCCAGAACTTCATAGTGGCAGACATCCTCGAAGCCGCAAAGTTTGAGAAGGGTATGGTGAAGCTAAATCTTGAAGCTGTAGATGTGGCTCAGATGATAAAGCGTGTTGTGTATGAGTTTGAGCCAATGCTGATAACAGAGGGTATAAAGATGGAGATAGATGTGGAAAAAGTACCCCATGCAATGGCTGATCCAAAGCAGCTGGGACATGTGTTGCGAAATCTCATCAGCAATGCAATAAAGTTCAACCGCAGAGGTGGAAGAATTACCATTAATGCGAGGGAAAGGGGAGGGATGGTGGAGGTGTGTATAAGCGACACCGGTATAGGAATACCCGATGACAAGCTGGATAAGATATTCGAGCGGTTCTATCAGATTGATAGTTCGCCAACCAGGCGGTATGGGGGCACAGGGATGGGTCTGGCGATAGTGAAGGAGGTGGTGGAGGCTCATGGGGGCGAAGTGACGGTAAAAAGCAAGGTTGGTGAGGGCTCAACCTTCTGTTTTACGCTGCCCATATGGCGGGAATGAAATTCCAAGTCGTTCGCCGTAAGGTGAACAATTTCGTGGGGTTTATAAACCTCTGCGCCAAGGTAACAGTGAGGTGTTGAGATTATGAGGATACGATTTGCCATGCTGCTTATTGTGCTCCTATTACTCGCCACAGGTTGCACAGGAAAGGTGCCGAGAGAGACACCAGCTATTCCAGGACAGGCGGTGGGTGAGGATGTAGCGAGGGAAGAAGTGCTGAAGAGCCGGGGGGTTAGCTTTCCAGAATTGACCGCAGAAGTGGAGCCTGCAGCTGAGCCACAGGTGGAGAGGAAGGTTATAAAGAGCGCATATATTAAACTCGAGGTGAGCGATTTTGACGCCGCCGCCAGCGAGGTGGAAAGGCTCGCCTACGAGGCGGGAGGCTATATTTCTGAATCCAATTCCTACATTACGACTGGCAACCACAGGCGAGGTACCATAACCATGCGTATCCCCGAGGGCAGCTTTGGTAGCATTATCCAGGAGATACGAAAGCTTGGCAGGGTTGTGTCTTTTTCTTCCTCCGGGCGGGATGTTACGGAGGAGTACGTTGACCTTGAAGCAAGGCTGCGCAATCTGAAGAGGCAGGAGGAGCGACTGCTGGAGATTCTGGACAGGGCAGAAAGTGTTAAGGATGTTCTTGAAGTTGAGAGGGAGCTCGGGCGTGTGAGAGGTGAGATTGAGCGCCTTGAGGGAAGGCTGCGCTACCTCAACAACCGTGTGGAGTTTGCTACAATAACTGTGGAGCTTTTTGAGCCGGAGCCAATAGCTCAGAGCCTCGGGCTGAGAAGTGCGATAAGTGACGCCGTGAAGGGCCTGGTTATGGTTATCCGCGCGCTTATAGTGGCTGTGGGTTATCTCCTGCCAGTTGCAGTGGTTGCTGCGGTGCTGTTTGCTCTACTACGCCGGATAAGAAAAAGGTAGCGGTGGTGCTCCTTGGGTAGAGAAATACGCATGACCAAGGAGGTGTTTGAAGCACTGGTGTCAGAGACACGTATAGTTATACTGAAGAAGCTGGATAAGCGCGCGATGACAGTGAGTGAACTTGCAAGGGAGCTTGGCCTGGCCAAGTCGGCGGTGCATGAGCACCTGGCGAAGCTTGTTGACGCCGGTCTGGTGGAAAAGCGCGACGCCGGGAGAAAGTGGGTGTACTACCACCTCACACCCAAGGCGAGGGGGCTCCTGCACCCGGAGGAGAGGCACCGCATTCTGGTGCTTCTCAGCTCGGCACTGCTTGCACTGCTAGGCGGGGTTTTTACAGGTTTAAAATATCTGCGTGTGGCAGAAGAGGCAAAGGTAACTGTTGCTGAGAGGGGAGAGGTTGTGCTTGAAGCCGTGCCAAAAGCTATGAAAACGCCCACTGCCGGGGCTGTGAGAACAACCGAGCCCTATCTGGCTTTGAGCATCGCACTCATCGCAACTTCTCTGCTTCTGTTCTTCCTCACCTACCGTGCATGGAGGCGGAGCAAAAACTATTATAACACCAGAGGAGAATCCTGAATGCATGCATGCAATTGAGCTGCGAGGCGTGAAGAAGCGTTTTTCTTCACTTGAAGTATTGCGGGGGGTAACACTTGATGTCAGGAGGGGAGAAGCCTTTGCATTGCTCGGTCCCAATGGGGCGGGCAAGACCACGCTTATAAGAATAGTCGCAACTCTGCTGAGGCAGGATGAAGGCGAGGTGCGTGTCGCCGGCTATGACGTGCGGGAGGAGGCGCAGGAGGTGCGCCGTAGAATAGGTGTGGTGTCCCACAACCCCTTCCTCTATGAAGAGCTCACGGCGCGGGAGAATCTGGAGTTCTATGCCCGCGCTTATGATGTGGAGCAGAGTCGCGTGGATGAAATGCTGGAGAAGGTTAACCTGGTGGAGCGCGAAGACGATCCTGTTTCGACGTTCTCGCGTGGAATGAAGCAGCGCCTGAGCATCGCCCGTGCATTGCTCCACTCGCCCGAGGTGCTCCTTTTAGATGAGCCCACCACCGGCTTGGACTTAAAAGGCAGGCAGGACTTTTATACCCTGCTTGAAGAGCTTCTCGGCGAGGGGGCTACTCTGCTTATGACCACTCATCATATGGACGAAGCGGAGAGGCTCTGCACGCGTGGGGCTGTGCTCCACTCCGGCAGTGTGGTGGCACAGGGTACACTTTCGGAGCTAAAGGCGAGTATGGAAAGCCTTGAGGAGGCATACCTGCGCATCACAGGTGAGGGAAGTGAGACTTAAAGCTGTGCTCAACCTTGCGAGTAAGGATATACGGGCAGAGCTCAGAACAAAGCACACCATAAACTTCATGCTACTCTTCTCTGGTTTGGCTGTAATCTTCTTCTCCCGCATCGCAGGGAACTATGTTGCCAGCGCGCCTGAGATGGGTGCTGGTTTGCTGTGGCTTGTTTTCCTGTTTACCGGCATGCTTGGTCTGGGCAGGGCTTTTGTCAAGGAGAAGGAGCTGGGCACCCTTGACGGATTGAAACTTACCCCAATGAGCAGTGAGGAGATTCTTGCAGGGAAGGCAATATACAACCTCGCGCTGATGCTGGGGATACAGAGCATAATTTTTCCCCTGTTTATCATCTTCTTCGACTTCCCAATCCAGGGAAGCATTGTTTTAGCCTTCGGTGTGCTCACCCTGGGCAACCTGAGTTTTGTCATAGTCAGCTCGGCGCTCTCAACGCTGGTCCTCAATGCAAGAGCAAGAGAACTCCTCCTGCCGGTGATTCTTTTACCTGTGCTGTTCCCGGTGATTGTAACCTCGGTCTCTGCTCTGAACCGCGTGCTCGTCGGTGGTGAAGGATTTTTAAATATTCTTGGAGAGATTAAAATTATTTTAGCTTATGCTGTGGTGATGAGTGTAATTGCAGCGCTAACCTTTGATTTCGCCTTAGAGGAATAGATATGAGGAAGATTTATTTCAGCCTGGCAGTTGCCTTTGCGATGTTCATCTACGGCTCCTACAATGTGTTGCTTGTTTTCCCGCCCATATCCTCACCCGCAAATCCGCCCATGGAGGAGCTGTACCGCAATGTTTTCTTCCACGTACCAATAAACGCCAGTGGCTTTCTGGGCTTCACAATAACCCTCTTTGCCAGCATTCTGTACCTCAAGACAAGGGACACTAAGTACGACCTGATAGCCGCGAAGTCCGCCAAGGTGGGGGTGTTCTTTATCACCTTTACCCTGCTCACCGGGATGGTGTGGGCAAAGCCAGCGTGGGGAACCTACTGGAACTGGGACCCGCGAGAGACAACTGCCCTAATAATGTGGTTTGTTTATCTGGGATACTTTGCGCTGCGGGAGGCCATGCCAGCCGGAGAGCCAAGGGCAAGGGCAAGCGCCGTGCTTGGCGTCTTTGGTTATGCTTCAGGCATATTCACCCTGCTATCAACACGAATATTCCCCTCGCTTCACCCGCCAACGCTGGGGCTGAAACTTGAGCCGGAGATGGGCATGACTCTAGGACTAATGATAACTGCTGCAATAATAGTATTCCTCAACCTAGTTTATCTGGAAATAAGACTGGAAAGGTTAAAAGAGAAAGTTATCAGGGGGTAGATTATGGAGAACTATCAGAGCATATTCTTCGTTGCAACCTCGCTGTGGGCGGCGCTGGTGATTTACCTTGCATACCTCCACAGGCGAGTTGGAGATTTGGAAAAAAGAATAAATAGGTTAAAATCGAGGTAAATGGGTATGGATAGGAAGACCGCGCGAAATCTGAAGTACCTGGTTGGTGTTGCGGTGGTACTTGTTTTTGTTGGCATAGCCTTCAGCACGACTTCGAGTGAGAGTTTTGTGAATCCGTACAAGAGTGTTAGCGAGGTTGTTGATAACCTTCAGAGTTATCAGGGCAGGCAGGTTCAGG
>WANW01000009.1 GCA_015521615.1 Candidatus Hydrothermarchaeota archaeon | reverse complement strand
TTATAATCATTGTAAAATGTTACCTCAATCTTGGACCAGGTTTCGAAGCTCGAAAAAAAAATTATATATAAATTCCAGTGGGTGATTAGTCTAAAAACTTAAAGGAGGGGTCGTATGAAGGTTGGGGAGTTTCTGAGGAACCGGAAAGCGCAGGTGGGCATTGGCACACTGATAATCTTCATAGCGATGATTCTGGTTGCAGCGGTTGCGGCAGGCGTTCTTCTGAAGACCTCTGGCGGCTTGCAGCAGAAGGCCACTGTGACCGGCGAGCAGGCTACAAAGGAGGTTTCCACGAACATAAAGGTGACAAATGTGGTTGGTTATACCAACAGCACCAGCAATAATCGTGTTGATGCAATCATCCTCACGGCTCAGCTTGCCTCCGGAAGCGGTGACGTAAAGTACGACGACATAGTGCTCACCTACCAGGAGGGCGACACCTACGTGAGCGGCATTGCCTATGGTGGTGTTCTGAGCCTCACTGATCCGCTGGAGAACGTCAATTCTACAGCAGCCACACAGAACAAGGCAATCTTTGAGATACGCAGACTCAAGGACAAGGATGCCAGCGGAAGCGAAAACACAGTGCTCGAGCCGGGAGAGATTATAGAAATAGTCTACTGGCTGGTGGACAACAGCGGCAATGAGCTTGCGTTGAGCAATGCCCTTGAGCCGGATGATCAGTTCGTCATAACAGTGCAGCCCAAGGCCGGGCAGACGACGACAGTAAAGAAGACGGTGCCCAGCGTTATCAGCCAGCAGTACATAACAGAGTGGGGATAGACAGGTGGAAGATTTTCCCCGCCTCTCCCTTTATATTTTCGTGAGGTGGTTGGGATGAAGGTTAGAAAGTTTCTGAGGAACCGGAAAGCGCAGGTGGGCATTGGCACACTGATAATCTTCATAGCGATGATTCTGGTTGCAGCGGTTGCGGCAGGCGTTCTTCTGAAGACCTCTGGTGGCTTGCAGCAGAAGGCCACAGTGACCGGCGAGCAGGCTACAAAGGAGGTTTCCACGAACATAAAGGTGACAAATGTTGTGGGGTACAGCAACGACTCGAGCAGCAACAAGCAGATAAGGGCGCTCATCCTCACGGCTCAGCTTGCCTCTGGCAGCGGTGACGTGAAGTACAGTGACATCGTCTTAACATACCAGGAGGGCAACACCTACGTGAGCGGTATATCCTACAACAGCACCATTGCGCTCAGTGACAGCCTGTACTCCGTCAGCGGTGATACTATCTCTGGAATAGAGAACATGAACACAACCTCGGGTACAGACTACGACAAGGCACAGTTCTATATACGCAGGCTGAAGGACAGGGCTTCCGCCGGCAATGAGAACGAAGTGCTTGAGCCGGGTGAGATAATAGAGATACTCTACTGGATTGAGAGGAACGATGGTACAGATGTACCGCTCGATCCAGATGATCAGTTTGTGCTTACAGTGCAGCCCAAGGCCGGGCAGACGACGACAGTAAAGAAGACAGCGCCCAGCGTTATCAATCAGAAGTACACTACAGAGTGGGGATAGATAAGAAAAACCCCCTCTATTATTTATTTTTTTCTATTTTTCGAAATTCAAAAAATAACATTTATAATTCTCATCAACTCACATAAAGACGGGGGATAAAATGAGGGGGAATATTATTAACTGCCGCAGGGCACAGGTAGGCATTGGCACACTGATAATCTTCATAGCGATGGTTCTGGTTGCAGCGGTTGCAGCGGGTGTGCTCCTTCGCACCTCTGGTAGTTTGCAGCAGAAGGCGACAGTGACCGGAGAGCAGGCTACAAAGGAGGTTTCCACAAATGTGAAGGTGATGGATGTCCTGGGTTATGTTAATGACACTTCCCAGGAGAGGATAAATGCTATAATAATGCGTGTGCAGCTTGCCGCGGGCAGTGGCGATGTGAGATATAGTGATATTATACTGGCATATCAGTCAGGTGATAACTACGTTGTTGGTATAAAATTCAATGGCACAGGTAGTAATGACGCCACGCAGGGTATCCTCAATCTCACCGATGATATTTCTAAGGCGGAAAATGTTGTGAACGGCACAGATAAGGATGTGGCACAGTTCTATATCAGGAGAATAAAGGACAAAAATCCGTCAAGCCCCAATGCTGTACTGGAGCAGAGTGAGATTATTGAGATAATTTACTGGATTGAGGACAACCAGGGCAATGACCTTCCGATTCAGCCTGGTCAGGAGTTCACACTTATACTTCAGCCAAAGGCGGGGCAGAGTACCAGCGTGAAGAAGACTGCACCGAGCTCTTTTGGCAAGAAATACATCTCAGAGTGGGGCTGACGCATGGGTCAGGAGAAGCTCCTGTTTAAGGTAGATGACGTGTACTTCTCAACCAATTTTAAGGACTGGAAGAAGATAGTGCTTGCTTCGACAGATTTAAATGTATGGATAAAAACGGACAAGGGATGGAAAAAGATACCCAATGAACATGTGAGCATCTCCGAGATCAAGGATGCCAGTGGCGGCAACTCTGTGATGGTGATGGTCATTGACAACACAAAGACCTTTATAGGGGGGAAGAAGCCAAAGGTCTATTCGCTGTACAACGCATTGATGAGTGTACTTCCCACGGCCAGTGATACTGTAGGTGCTATTAAGTTCACAGACGCCAAGAGGCTTGTGCTCAAGGCACTTTACCATGGAGTGCGGAGACCTGAGAACATAATGCCTCTGGTGAAGAGGGACTATGATGAGATAGTGAGCATTCTGGAGGAGTTCAAGCGGGAGGGGATATGTACAGAGGCGGGGATACTTACAGAGAAAGGTAAGCTCATAATGATGGAGGAGGGGTATAAGTGAACCTCAGCAGTTTTGCCAAGGATGCGTTGCGTGAGGTTGGAAACATAGGCTCCAGTCATTCTGCGGGTTCACTCTCGGAGATACTCAGCTCAAAGGTGGAGATAACACCGCCTGTTATAGATATAATCGCCGGGAAGGATATTGTGAAGAAGGTGGGCGAGGATGGCATGATTGTAAGTGCCTACACCTTCGGCGACGCGATAACAGGCACCATCCTCTTCTTTTATCCGCTGACAGGAGCTCAACGGGTAGGTCAGCGGGTAGGCAGAGTTTCCTCTATTTCTGAGCTCGACAGCCTGTTGCAGGAAGTGAGCAAAAAGATGGCAGGCTCCTTCGTAAAAGCGATTTCAGACTTTTTTGCAGTGGACGTAAAGGTGTCCTCTCCAAAACTGGACGAAAGCAGAATCAATTCAATTCCCGACCTTCTTTCCGCTTTAGGCGTGGGTGAAAATGGTGTACTATTCTTCAACACATCCCTTCAGGACTCTGATGTAACCTACTGCCACCTCTTCTTCTACCTGAACGAGGAGGACATTAGAAGGATAATGAATGTTGAGCTTCAGGGCATCGAAGGCGAGCCTCTGAATTTCTCAGAGCTTCTGGGAAGCTTTGAGAAGGTATTTGAGGTTGAAGAGAGGGTTAATGATTTCCTTGAGGCTATTGCGGTGCCGGTGTATGCAAGACGGGCATTTCTGCGTTCTTCCGCAGCAGGAGGTTTCGCGGAGGACAGGCTTCGTCGGTTGATTGAAAACATGCTGGTGCGCTCCGGCATAGGTGAGAGGATTTCCCTGGAAATAAAGGCGCCGCTGACCTATCTTCTCCGGGTTGAGGGGTGTAACATCTGTGCAATGGTTCCAGGGGGAGCATGCCACACCACCTCCACGGCGATTGGAAGGTTTTTTATGGAGAACCTGAAGATAGGCGTTACTGTGCGTGAGGTGGAATGCAGAAATTCCGGAGGCGAGGCATGTGTTCATGAGCTCAGTCTTGAGCAGATAGATGCCTTCTCGGTGCTGCCAACAGCGAGCGATATTGTACTTCTAAATCTCCTGGAGAAGGGTCCCATGCAGCTACAGGAAATTTTGCAAAAGAGTGATCTGCCGAAGGAGGAGGTAAACGAAGCGCTGAAAGTGCTGGAATACTATGGGATTGTAGAGCGCAAGGGTGATGAGGTCAATATGACCCCTCTGGGGGAGGTGTTCCTCACCTTCGCGAGGAATGTATACCCTGCAAGGGAGGAGGTCCAGGAAGACTGGGACGACATGGACAAGATAGAAGCCAAAATTAAAGATAAAAAGGAGCAGGCAACAGAGTCCGGGGAAAAGCCACCGTGGGAGATGTAAAATATAACTATACTGCGGGTATCCTTAGCACAAATACGCTTCCCTGCTTTTTTTGATGCACTCTACCGGAGCTATCCTGGTACTCCACAAGGTTATCTTCCACCCACACTTCACCTTTATGCAATTCTGCGATGCGCTTTACAATCGCAAGCCCAAGCCCTGACCCCTGAATACCCTCCTTTTTGCCCCTTACAAAGCGCTCAAATATACTCTTTTTATACCTGTCGGGCACACCTATGCCCATATCCTTAACCATAATTTTAAGACAATCTTCATCTGCCTGAACCTCAATGGTCACCTCTCCGCGAGGAGGACTGAACTTTATCGCATTTGAGAGCAGATTGGCAACCGCCTCTTCAAGAAATGGACTGAATTGTGCTTTTATTTCTGGTGGGTATTTTTTTACAATTTTTACACCTCTGCTTTCTGCCACAGGTGTGAGAGTGTCCACAACCTCATCCAGCATCTTTGCGAGGTTGTCTTCCCGGAAATCAAGCTCCTCTATGCTGTGCAGAAAGGCATATCTGGAGAAGGTGGAAACTATCTTTTCTATCCTCTCTACACTCTTCTTTATAAGCTCTATACCACTCTTGTTAACATTTCCTGTGGAAACCACGCTTTTAATTGCAGAGAGCGGATTTAGTATGTCATGCCGCATTATATCTGCAAAGGTGTCTTTAAGCTGATTTGATTTTTCCACATGCTTGACGTACTCCATAAGCTCATGGATGTATCGACTCACCCTCCTTTCTGCCTCAACTTCTCTGGTTATGTCCCTCACAATTACAACCACTCTGCTTTCCGGATTTTTCTCATCCAGTGGTGCAAAAGCAAGGTTAACCACCATGCGCTCTCGCTCTGGAGATTCCCACCCTGAGATTATCCCCCTCAGTATCCTCCCATTCAGGGCTGCATGGATAATCTTCTCTCCCTCACGCTTCAGTTCAGGCAGCCACAGGTCAAACAGAGGCTTTCCTACCACTTTACCGCAGAGAATGAAAGAAGGACGGCATATACAGTAAGTAACCTTACCTTCTGAATCTAGGAGCAGTATTGCATCTATAGCAAGGTCAACTATCCTCTTTACCAGCTTTCTGTTCGAAATGCCCCCCTCCGGCATCTTTATCCTCCATAAATAACCCCGGTACCTGCTTGAGGGTCTCTATAAGGTCTGCCCTGTCAAAGGGTTTTGTAATGTAATCCACTATATCTTCGACTTCCTCTCTGTCAATTGACTCATAAAGTGGCTGAACAGTCAGCATGGCCACAGGCACATGCTTCAGTTTTTTTCTTATTTCTTTTAGCACATCCCATCCGCTCATGCCAGGCATGAAGAGGTCTAGGAATATAAAATCAGGGGTGACAGCTTCAAGAAGGGCCAGAGCCTCGGGGCCTGAGTTTGCAGTAAATACCTCAAAGCCCTCAGGCTCAAGAAACTTTTTTACCAGGTGGGTAATCTCTTTTTCGTCATCTACAATCAGAATTTTTTTCAAATTTACTCCTCCATCTCATGCCCTTTCAAGAGCTTATGCCACATGAGATATTTAAACCACATATATTAACTTAACTTTTCGGTCGCCGAAACTGGATGGGAACTCTCGGTCTTCGAAAAACAAACTTAATATTAAAGCACGAGAGGGTAATGTTGGGGGTAAGAGGATGGGATATGATGCCTTTGAAATAGTGGGGGACAAAATCGTCTACTACAGCAGCAGGGGCCAGAGCATAGCATATGATCTGGAAGAGCATGTGCGCAACTCGGCCACACGTTGAGGGCTATCTCCATTTTCTTCTTTTTTCTGTTTTGAGTTTTGAAAAATAACCTTTATTAACACTTCTCCTCTCTTTAAAATTGGAGAGATGGATAAACATGGGGGATGGGAATAATACTTCAGTTGCTCAATACCTGAGGATGTCTGCACATGTATCCTCAGATAGCTGTAGTGATCTGGTCGATAACAGGGGAGGGGAGGTAGGGATTGGGATTGTTGAGATAGACCGCAGGTTTAGGGTGCGCTCATACAACGATGAGTTTGTAAAGCTGATTGGCATGCCAAGAAATGAGATAAGGTCCTCCTCCTGTAGGGTTGTGTTCAACTGCGTATTCTCGGCATACTCCTGCCCTGTCCTCCAGACATTTATGTCAGGCAAGCCCCTTAACGTTGTGGATATACATCCATGCACCGGTATTCCGGGACCGTATCAGTTCACCTTCTATCCTATCAGGGATTCTGCACATCATGTAAGCAGAGTTCTGGTTGCAATAGCCGACTTTTCGGGTGTGATACGGAGGCTTAAATCAGAACTTGAGAAGTCATATTTAAGGCTGCTTCATGTAAACAGACGCCTGAGAGACCTGGAGGGTGTAACCACAGATATTCTCTCCATAGTTTCCCATGAGCTGAAGACCCCCCTTACTATATCCATGGGATGCATAGAGCTTGCCATGGAAGAGGAGGATGCAGAGAAGAGGAAGGATATCCTGCTCATGGCGAGGAGGAACTTAATGCGCGAGAACAGGATAATTGACGGCATGCTGGAGCTTTCGAAGATTCGGCGGGGCGTGATGACACTTGTTTTCAGGAAGGAGGATATTATCCCCCTTATACGTAAGGCTGTGAAGGAAAAGCTGCCTTTTGCAGCTCAAAAGGGGGTAAGGGTGGAGATGGACATCAAAGCCCTGCCAAAGGTCGAGGTCGATCCCGCCTATTTGGTCTATGCAGTTGAGCAGATAATTGACAATTCCATAAAGTTTAACAGGCGCGGAGGTCTGGTGAAGGTGAGCGCATCTGCGATGGATGGGGTGGTGGAGATATCGGTTGAAGATACAGGCGTGGGCATTGCCGAGGAGAACCTGGAGAGGGTTTTTGAACCCTTCTACCAGGAAGATTCTTCTTCATCACGGAAGTATCCGGGGATAGGTCTGGGCCTAACCCTTGCCAAGAAGATAATAGAGTTCCATGGGGGGAGTATTAAGCTTGAGAGCATGGGACGAGATAAGGGTACAAAGTGCAGAATTATAATTCCAATAAACAGGAGGGGGTGAAAGCATGGCGAAAGTTCTGGTAGTGGACGACGCCGCCTTTATGAGAATGATGCTGAAGAATATTCTGGGGAAAAATGGGCATCAGATAGTCGGGGAGGCGCAGAATGGCGCAGAGGGTGTGAAGAAGTATCAGGAGCTCAAACCGGATGTTGTAACAATGGACATAATAATGCCGGAAGTGAACGGGATCGAAGCAGTACGGCAGATTATGGCAATGGACCCTGAGGCCAAGATTGTAATGGTCAGCGCTCTTGGTCAGGAGGCTATGGTTAAGGAGGCGCTAGAGGCCGGGGCGAGAGACTTCATTGTTAAGCCATTCAAAGAGAGCAAGGTGCTTGAGGTAATTGAAAAGCTCTGTTAGTTCAGGGGAAGGCCCATGGAAAGCTATAAGGATGTCTTTATAAGCGAATCAATGGAGCACCTCAACTCTCTGACTCAGGGACTTCTGGAGCTGGAAAAGGGCAATGAGGAAGTTATAACCGAGATATTCAGAGCAGCTCACACCCTTAAGGGCATGTCTGCTACCATGGGCTACGAGGGCATGGCAAAGATAACTCATGAAATGGAAAATTTGCTGGACGCGGTTAGAAATGGTGAAGTTAAGATAACCTCTGAGGTTATAGACGTCCTGTTTGAGGCTGTTGACCTGCTCGAGGCAGCGCTTGGATCTTTGTCTGAGGGTGATGATGAGAATATATCTGCGGATGAAGTTAGCAGAAAATTGAGCAAATTTACTCAAAAAAAGGTTGAAAAATCGGCTGAAACTGCAGAAGTAAAGGATAATGTCAAGAAACTGGAAAGAGGTGTCAAGCGAATTGATATTGAGCTGGACAGGGACTGCACTCTTAAGTCGGTAAGGGCCTATATGGCCTTCAGGGAGCTGAGAGAGCTTGGTGAGATTGTAAAGTGTATACCCGACGAGGAGAAGCTGGAGGACGGCAACTTTGATCGCAGCTTCTCAATATTTCTGAAGACCGGTGCAAGCGACGAGGAGATAAAGGAGAGGCTTAAAAAAGTTAGTGAGCTTAGCAAGGTGGAGATTCATTCTGGTGAGGCATCCTCTTCTGCAAACGATGGCAAGGTGAAGAGCGGGGATATAAAAAGTGTGCAGACTGTACGCGTGTCAATAGAACGTCTTGACTCTCTCATGAACCTGGTGGGTGAGCTTGTCATAAGTAAGAGCAGGCTGTTCCAGATTAAGAACAAGTATGCTATTGACGAGCTCAATGAAACCCTTGCCTACATTGATAAGCTTACAACCAGCTTACAGGAAGAAGTACAGGAAATGCGGATGGTTGAGGTGAGGTATGTCTTTGACAGATTCCCGCGCATGGTCAGAGATCTGGCCAAGAAGGAGGGCAAGAAGGTTGATTTTGTAATTGAGGGCAAGGACATAGAGCTGGACAGAACAGTGCTTGATGAGATAGGCGATCCCCTGGTGCATCTCCTTAGAAACTGTATAGACCATGGCATAGAGACACCGGAAGAGAGGGTGAAGAACGGTAAGAGCGAGACCGGCAGGGTTCTGCTAAAGGCAAGGCGGGTTAAAGACCACGTTGAGATAATTGTCGAAGATGATGGCAGGGGCATAGACCCGGAGAAGATCAAGAGAATCGCTGTGGAGAGGGGATTGTTAAGTGAAAAGGAAGCGGAGAAGATGTCTCCAGAAGAGGCTAAAATGCTCATATTTACTCCCGGATTCAGCTCCGCGGAGAAGGTGACTGACATCTCTGGCAGGGGTGTTGGTCTCGACGTGGTGAGGAATAAGATACTCTCCCTAGGAGGTACTGTTGAGCTGGAGTCAGAAGTGGGGAAGGGCACAAGGTTTGTTCTCAAGCTTCCGCTCACCCTTGCGATAACAAAGGCGCTGCTAATCTCTGCTGGCGGGAGGATATATGCGATCCCGCTTAACAATGTAAGTGAAATTTTGAATGTAAAGGAGGAGGACATAAGTACTGTAATGGGGCAGGAGGTTATTCAGCTCCGCGGGAGAATTCTGCCGGTATATGACCTCCTTTCACTCCTTGGCAAAACCACCTCCACAAACGGTAAACGCGCTCGCCCTGTGGTAATAGTGGAAAAAGGAGGAAACCTCATCGGCCTGGCGGTGGACGAGCTCATAGGGCAGCAGGAGATAGTGATTAAGAGCCTTGATGGAAAGCTCAGGGATGTGCGCGGTTTTGCGGGCTCGACCATAATGGGTGATGGCAGGGTATCTCTAATTCTTGATATAGCTTCTCTGGGGGTTGGAGAATGGCAAGGCAGATAATGTTGAATGAGCTTGAGCTGGATATGTTGCGCGAAGTAGGGAGCATTGGCGCGAGCCATGCCACAAATTCCCTCGCTGAGCTGACAAATACAAAGGTTAGTATAGAGGTGCCGGCGCTTGAAATAAAGCCTGTGGAAGAACTGCTCGCCAGCGAGGGGGGAGAGGACCTTGTGGCAGGCGTTTATGTGGAGCTTCATGGGGATATATGCGGTGTTATAGTGCTCCTCCTTGATGTTGCTTCAGCGGTTGAGCTGGTGACCCAGATCACAGGCATGCCTGCCGCCTCTGAAGAGCTTTCAGATATGGAGGTTTCTGTACTGCAGGAGGTGGGTAACATTATGGCGTCCCACTTTTCAAATGCCCTGGCAGATTTCCTGGGGCTGAAGATAATGCCTTTACCTCCTGCTCTTGCGGTTGACATGGCTGCAGCACTGCTCGATTTTATCATGCTGGAGCAGGCTCAGAAGGCGAATGAGGCGATACTTTTTAAGACCAAGTTCATGTTCCAGCCGAAGCAGATAACGGGTAAGATATTCCTCATGCCGGATCCTGAATCTCTTGACAGGATAATCGCTCTTTTAAGGAAGAAGGTGGGGATAGGTGCCTGAGCATGTCTCCGCCTGTTATTGTTGTTGACATCGCCGACGTTAAAGCTGCAACCAGGCCAGCGAAGCTGGTAAGCATTGGTCTGGGCTCCTGTGTGGGTGTCGCCCTCTTTGACTCGGGGTCCAAAGTCGGGTCTTTAGCACATATAATGCTTCCCAGCAGCAGGGGATTCGATCCCATTGACAACAGAGCCAAGTATGTGGATACCGCAATTCCGCTGGCAATTGAGAAGATGCTGAAGCTCGGCGCTGAGAAATCCAGGATTGTTGCAAAAATCGCAGGCGGTGCTAAGATGTTCTCTTTCACATCGAAGGATGATTACATAGGGAGAAAAAATGTCCTCGCCGTAAAGGACGTCCTTAAAAAAGAGGATATAAGAATAGTGGCTGAAGACACCGGTGGTAGTGTGGGAAGAACAATAGAGTTTGATACGTCTTCGGGTAAGCTCCTTGTAAAGACCGCAAGACAGGGTGTCAGGGAACTGTGAACCTGGCAAAAACTTGCAACCCCGTCATCCTATTGCAACTTGTACATACGATACGTCATGCCGGAAGCTTATGGATAATCCTACCAGTTTTTGCTGTAACCGTCGATAGGCAGTGGCTCATCGAGTACAAAGGTGCGCTCGCATGCGACGCAACGTACCTTCTGGACCTTGCCGCCGTTTGGCGTCATAACAAACTCCATTGATCCGCAAACAGGGCAGCTCCACATTTTTGACACCCTATTAAGTCTATCAATATTGTGTAGATATATATGTTTAGTTTCGAAAAACGAAAGAATATTCGAAATACTCTGCAGTGTTTCTCTCCTGAGCTTCATTTTCCGAAAAATAACTTTTAAATAGGCTGGAAAATGGGGTTATTATATCATGGGGGGATGCGTATAGTCCAGACCTCACCAGATGCGGTGCTAATGGATGAACTTGAGAGCTATATAAAGAGGAAGAATAAGGTTGTGTGGAGCCTGTACTGGTCACTGACAGCGACGATAGGAATGCTCATAATGCTGCTGCCGGTGAACCTTGTGGTAACAGAGGATGGCAACCTGGCAACCTGGTTTATCCTTTATGTAGCCTTCGCTGCCATTGCTTTGATAACCTACGGTGCTCTCCTGAAGGGAAAGGTGAATGTGGGTGACCCCATACCTGTGAAAAAGAAAATGCCGCAGCCGGTGCTGGGCGAGATACAAAGCATAAAACTGCCCAGCGAGGATCAGGAACTCCTCTACAGCCTGAAAGAGCTTGAGGAGTGGTTTAAGAGCTCCAGCGCTACCAATCTCAGGAACCCTGAAGTAGCAACAAAAGAAATCGAGAAGTGGTACAGGCTGGGAATAATCAAGGAGATAAACATAAGAAATCTGAGGAGAAGAGTAAAGGAGCTGGAGAGAGAGCTGAGGTCCACGAGGAAAGAGGTGGAACTCCTCAGGATGAAGATGGGGCAGGAGATTCCTGTCAGCGATGTAGCTGTGAGTCAGTTAAATAACACCAGAAGAGAGGGGATAAAAGTTGATGCTTGAACTGCTAAGTATAGGGCTGGTCCTCGGATTGAAGGACAAGAAGATCGACCTTGGGGAGCTGAATGAGAAAGCTCTTGAGGAGGAAAATTCAGATGTACCCCCCTTTGGGGAGGTGGTAAAGACAGACGCAGACGATGAGGACCTCCCGCCTTTCTTTTCTGAGGAGGATAAGGCGGATGATGCACCGCCTTTTGGTGAGAGCCCCCCATCAGAGGACAGCTTTGGTCAGATTGCACCTGTGTCTACAGTTTCAGATGAGGCCATCTCCCAGCTGGAGGAAAGGGTTTCAGAGATTGGCGATACTGTGGCAAAGATAGAGAATCTAGTGAATGGTTTTGATGAGAGAATTTCAAAGATTGAGAGAAGTATGGAAAGTCTTCTTTCGGTCTATGAGCTTGTGACCAATGAGATAAACCCATTTATCGGGTATTCCAATGGCACAGAGAATGGTAATGGCAGCGAAGGTGAAAAGAAGGAGAAGGCCGTGATTTCCACCACATCAGAAGGACAGGTGCTTGAGGAGCGAGCGGTAGATAAGGGGATGGTGGACCTCAAGCCAAATGGTGAACGGGTGAGGCTTACGCAGATAAACAATGATCCCAACTCACTCCTCCTTCTCTTTAAGTGGCTCGACTTTCTCATAAAGAAGGTGGGATACCAGGGGATGATAAAGACACTGCTGTTCTACGAGGAGGTGGGATGGATAACCAGGGAGGTGAGGGACCAGATAATAAAGTATTCCCGCGATCTCGGTGGTACACGTGCCTCAAGAGGTAATCGGAAACTCACCATCCTGGAGCATATCATCTCTCTCTTCTTTATCATCAAGCTTCAGGGGCTGGAGGTGAGCCCCACCCTCTACTCAGAGGTGGTAAATCAGCTGGATGAGTCTGGCATAGTTTGAGGGGGGGTGGCTGCCCTGGGATTCTCCACTGCCGCTGCTTTTCTCATAATTTTTATGGCAGGTATTACAGCAGCGGTTGAGCTTTTAAGCGCTGGCGAGAGCTACCTCACCACGCTTGCCGAAAATATAAAGGAGCAGTCAAAGCGGGACCTTGAAGTGCTGAGCACCAGCATAGAGATTGTTAATGTAACTGAAAGTGGAGGGAATACTTTAATATATGTAGAGAACACAGGGAGCACCACTCTGGATCCGGATTACTTATTTCTTGTTGTGGATGATGTGTGGCTTGAGAGCAATGAATATGCTGTGAGTGCCCTGGGATACTTTAAGGTAAGCTATGTCAACAGAACCTACCTTGTTAAAGGGGCGTATCATGACAGCAGCGCAAACCCTCCATTAACCCTGACAACCCAGGATGATACTCAGGTATACAATCCCTCTACGCCGGCACCGGACCAGCTCTATGGCATAGTCGGGTGGTTCAATATAACCATCGCAACCCGCAGCTTTGTCGCCACGAATACATCGCCAAGCTTCTACTGGAGACCCGGTGATGTGGTGGAGATAACCACTCAGCGCAGTATACAGAGCACTGTTAAGGTGATTGTGAAAAATGGTGTCAGCGACGTGTACCGTGTAGGCGAGGCCCTGCCCCATTCCCATGTGCTGCCAGCTGATAACTACAATTACAGGTGGGATTAGCCGTGTCTGAGTCGGTGCCCTCGGTGATACTGTTCCTTGCGACGGTGGTGGTGGCTGCAAGCCTTGTAGGTGTGCTGAATCAGCAGGTCGAGCTCATGGAGAGCAATGCGCTGGCAAAGAAGTCAGAACTTGAGAATAAGCTTGTCGGGGGAATAAAAGTGGTTCATGTGCGTACCAATGGAAATAACCTCTCCATATATGTGGAAAATATCGGAGGCGTGGCTCTTGACCCAAACCAGAGTAAGGTGAGGCTAAACGGCGAATGGGTTACGCCCTCCTCCATAGAGGTGATAAATCAGCGGGGAAATGAGCTATGGGGTCTTAATGAGATAATAGAGATAAACCTTACCGCGAGCGTAGAGCAGGGCTGGAACCACGTGGCGGTGCTCAACTCTCACCTGTGGACACCTGACTACAGGTTTAAAGGAGGTTAGCGAATGGGATTCAGCACCACAGCGGCACATGCAATCTTCTTTATTGCAGCTGTAATTATTGCAGCTGGCGTGGCAGGCGTTGTAAGCGACGCATCTCAGGCAGTTAAGACTGGAATATCCCAGAAGTCAAGTCTTGTCTCAGAAAAGCTGAATACAGAAATAGAAGTGATCCACGTTTATCCTGGAAGTGATAACACCTCCATCTATATACTGAATGAGGGCAGCACAGTACTGACACAGGATAGTTTGATAATATTCCTGAACGGAGAGAGGGTGAACATTCTCGGTACCAGGATAGTAAACAGGAGCACAAACATAGACAACTCCCTGTGGGATCCCGGTGAGGTGCTTGAGGCGAACATAACGGCCTTATCCTCTGGACGCTACATCATCAAAGCGCTGGTGAAAATGAATGTATGGGATGAATATTACTTCAACGCCTAGCCAATTTTCAGAATAAGAAAAAAAATGTTTATATATATACGCTACCAGATTAAAACGGGGGAATAAAAATTAAAGTGCCGGCGATTTCAATGAACAACCGGGCACAGATTGGCATTGGAACGCTGATAGTATTCATAGCAATGGTAATGGTGGCTGCAATTACTGCAGGTGTGCTCCTTAAGACCACGGGCACACTTCAGTCAAAGGCAAGGTCCACTGGCGAGGAGGCAACCAAGGAAGTCTCGACGAATATTAAGATAGTAGACCTGACAGGCTATGCATATGCAAACGAAACCTGGAACAACGGCGGACCAAACATAACCAAGCTTATAATCCTGGTAACTCTTGCACCGGGAAGCTCTGAGATACGCTATGATGACATAATTTTAAACTACTACTCGGGAGATGTGTATATAAGTGGAATAACTCACAACTCAACAATAACCAACGACCTCAGTCTGGCGGAGAACAGTACAAATAATAGTGATGGCACAGCCAATGGCATAGCCGACTTCTATGTTGTGCCGGTATTTGAGCAGAACCACAACAACGTTCTGGAAAAGGGCGAATATGTGGAGCTGCACTTCTGGATAGAGGATGATGGCAAGGCATATCCACTTGAGGGGAACAAGGAGTTTACCATAACTATCCTGCCAGTGGGGGGGACAATGAGTGAGATTACCCGTGTCTCACCCAGCGGGATTCGCTCTATCTTCGTTAGAAACTGGGTGTAGACTTCTTCCATATTTTATAAATAATTTATTACCTTCTCTTCCCTGTATGACAGATACAGATGAGTGTGCAGTCAGTGAAAAAGTTTTTCTGGTACCTCCACAGTGGCCCGGACTTCTTTCATAATCAGTGTAGCTGTTTTAAAGGGGGCCTGATATAATTTACCAGCAAAAATAAAAACAAAAAGAAGATACGGCAGAGTCTTCACACAAGCACGAGTGCCTGCTTCAGGGTCTCTGTTATATCCCTCTTTGTGAAGGGCTTGACCACGTAATCCACAAGCGCGTAGATATCGTCCTTCTTCAGAGTCTCCTTTGTAAGGGGCTGAGCGGTGAGCATTGCAATTGGAATGTGGCGGAGTTCCTCCCTCCTCCTGATCTCCCGCAGCGTCTCCCAGCCGTCCATGCCGGGCATCTGTATGTCTATGAATATGTAGTCAGGTACTTCCTTCTCGAGTATCTGCAGACACTCCTCACCACTTCTTGCGCCGATCACAGTGAACCCTTCAGGCGTTAGGATGTTCTTCATGGCTTCGATTATTATATCGTCGTCATCCACGACCATTATCTTCATTTCAACCCCCTCGCGATAAGGGCGAGAATCTTCTCCTGAGCCTGAATATATTCCCTTATCTGGCGCTCTATGTACTCATGGGCCATCTCTGTGGGCACATACAGCTTTGTCTTGTTGTCCGACTTTATAACTGTCTTGAGATACCCCTCCTTTTCTAGGGAGTACAGTATTGGATACACCGTCCCCTGGCTGAGAAGCACATTGAAGTTGTGCACCAGGCTCTTGATTATGTCAAACCCGCACATGGGTTGCTGCTTCAACAGTGAGAGTATTATGATCTGGAGGGACTTCTTGACATTCTGTTCCATCATCTTTGAGGAAATAACCTCAATTCTGGGTATGTGTACAGGCTTTGTATTTGGCCTCTGGAAAAATGCTATTGAGGTTTCTCCGCTTTCGGTGGTTATCATCACCCTGTCATGAAGCTTTGTGAGGCTGTTAACGGCATCCTGATTGAGAAAATTCATGTTGTATGAGCTTATTGAGGCTACAGGGATGTCATTGGTGGAGTTGTGAAGCTTCTTCTCAAGCTCAATAACCTCATCCATTATGTCGCTTCTCACCCTCCCAAAGTCGATTTTAAGGTGGATCCCGTCGTAGCCGTTGTCTCTCGCATAATCCTTGAGCTCCTCAAAATCAGAGTAAAATGCCTCCAGGTCCTCCTCCTTCAGCATTTTTATGTTTCCGCGTATGAGCTCTATTTCATGAAAAGCATTGCCAGAGAAGTTTTTGAACTGAAACCTCTCACGCTCCCTTGGAAACGCATAAATGCAGAGCTTGTTTTTATCCAGACCCGCCTGAAAGAAGGACTTGGTGACATAATAACGCCGCTCCTCTTTTGAATCGTAGAGATAAAGGTCATTCCCCCTGTCATAGAAGTCGTTGAAGATGTAAATTGGTCCATTCTTCTTTGTATTTCTGGCTCTTCTCACACCTATAACCTCCTTCTTCTGAAGGAGCTGAAATTCAGGCTTTATAACTCGCTACGGCTTTTACCTGGCCATCTTTCTCAAGGTATTTCTCCTGGATATACCATTCGGCATATCCGCAATCCATGCAGGCATAAATTTCAAATTCTTTAGAACTTGTAAGAGCTTTTATCATTGAATACTTGGTGTCTTTCATAAAGGTACTGGGAAATACTTCCTGATGCCCTTTCTCCACATTAAAACTCCCACACTTTGGACAGCGTAGAGATGACTTCATGACCCACTCCCCCTTTTATTTTTTAGGTTATCTCTACTGTGGGTGCTTACATAAACTTTGCCTTTCAGCTTTCGAAACTCATACCAGAAGTCTCCCCGCAGAAACCGCACCACATTCCCCCCTGTGTGGCCGCACCACTTTCACACCACCTCTACCCTTTCCTGCCAGTGCTTCCTGTGCATCATATGGAATTAGTTCTTTGCAATCATAATATATAAATCTTGTGTATTCTTGTTTACAATACCCCTAATTAAGGAACATATATTTACATAAATTAGGTGAGGTCGGGAGAATCAGTGGACGTAGCCCAGCTCCTTTAGGAACCTCTCTATCTCCTCCCTGAATTCACTTTCCAGGCTGAGCATTATGGTGCTCTTGATCCAGTCCAGCTTGTTACCAATATCAAAGACCCTGCCCGGGTAGATGTAGCCCACTACACGCTCCCCCTCTTCTATTAGCCGGCGAATTGCATCTGTGAGCTGAATCTCACCACCGTAGCCTCGCTCTCCCTTCTCCAGGAAGGTGAATATCTTGCTACTCAGAATATACCTGCCTGTTATGGCAAGATTTGACGGTGCCTCCTCTGGTGAGGGCTTCTCCACCACATCTGTGAGCTCATATACCCTGTTTCCCAGGCTATCGCCAAGCTCTGCTATGCCATACTTGCTGACCTCATGTGTGGGCACCTCCTGCAGAGCGATTACACTTGCACGGAAGCGCCTGTGCACCTCGAGCATATCCCTTATGCAGGCAGGTCTTGTAATGACATCTCCCAGAAGCACTGCAAAGTATGCGTTGCCCACAAACTCCTTAGCCTGAAGTACCGCATGCCCCAGCCCAAGCGCTTCCTTCTGGCGGACATAGGTTATGTTTGCAAGCTCACTTATTCTGCGTATCTCCTCAAGCATCGCATGTTTACCTGCTTTTTCAAGGAACTGCTCCAGCTCTGGAGAACGGTCAAAATGGTCCTCGATGGCACGCTTACCCCTGCCTGTGATTATTAAGATATTATCTATCCCTGCATCAAGGGCCTCTTCCACCACATACTGGATTACAGGTTTATCAAAAACAGGGAGCATCTCCTTGGGCTGGGCTTTTGTTATTGGTAGAAAGCGGGTACCATGTCCTGCTGCAGGAATTATCGCCTTGAGCTTCGTCCCCCGCCCTTCATATTTTTCAAAAACGGCTATAAATTTTAACACCTCATCGCCGGTGTTGATGACCTGATGGAAGGTGTCCTTGGGAACTGTGAAAATGTCCCCGGCCTGAGCCCTGTGCACTTCCTCACCAAGCTTTATTTCACCACTGCCGCTGATGAAGTAGTACACTTCCTCGCTGTCCTCGTGATAGTGCCCTGACGTGGCCTTGCCGGGGAAGAGCTTGGTAAGGGAGAGCACCAGGTCTTCCATCTCTATGTCGTAGACCTCGTAGCGGTCATCTTTCTTTACAAGCTGCCCCCTTTTCTCAAGCTCTTCTTCATTTAAACGCATAGTGGCACCTGATATTCATAGCATGAATGCACTTATAATATTTGCGTTCCAAGCCTGAGCCTCTTTATGCATTCGCTGCCGAAGGGGCCAAACTCATCGCTGCCAATGTTGATAAAGAAACAGGCGGAAATCCTGCGCCCGCAGCGCATGCACTGCGCATGGCATTTCCGGTGCCTAACTTGGACGACCCAACCCTCTGCCCCAGTAGTCTTCTCCCTTATTACCAGCCTGTCGCCCTCCCTTCTGACAATGCCCTTTTCTTCAGCCATGTTAATTGTTTTCCTCACGAGCTCGGGCACAGTGGTTACAACTTCTATTAGCTCAACCGCCTCCTTAACACTTATGCTCTCTGCACTTACACTGGCGAGGAGCATGAGTGCCTGCTCCACCTTTTCCCTCGCATCTTTTGACTCTCCCACGCTAACCTTTATATCCTCCCAGCCTTAATAAAATAACCTCTTTAAGATAGCGAGGGATTCTCATGATAGCGCCGGCACCACGAAACATCGACCTGAGAAAACTGGAGGAGAAAGTTCAGAAGTTCTGGAAGGAGCATGGGGTTTATGAGAAGAGCAAGGAGGCGCTAAAGGATAAGCCTGCATACTATTTCCTGGACGGCCCGCCTTATGCGAGCGGTGCCATACACCTCGGCACCGCCTGGAATAAGATAATGAAGGATGCGATACTGCGCTATCTCGCCATGAAAGGTTACAATGTGCGCCGCCAGCCGGGCTGGGACTGTCACGGTCTGCCCATTGAGGTTAAGGTAGAGAAGGAGATGGGCATAAAGAACAAGCGGGAAATTGAGGAAAACGTGGAGGCCTTTATAGAAGCGTGCAGGAACTGGGCTCTGCGCCACGTTGAGATTATGACCTCCCAGTTCAAGCGTCTGGGCGTGTGGATGGACTGGGATGAGCCCTATATGACACTGAAAGACGAGTATATCGAGGCAGCGTGGTGGACAATAAAGCGGGCGCATGAGAAGGGATTATTGACGAGAGATTTGCGCGTGGTAACCTGGTGTCCGCGCTGTGAGACCGCTCTGGCGGATGCTGAGATAGAGTATGCAGAGCGCACCGACCCCAGTATCTATGTAAAGTTTCCACTCGTTGGTGCTGAGAACGAATACCTGCTCATATGGACCACCACGCCCTGGACGCTGGTAGGCAATCTCGCCGTGGCGGTGCACCCCGACTTCGACTACGTAAAGGTGGAGACGAAGCAGGGGAAGCTGATAATAGCCAAGGAGCTGGTACACCTCTTGGAGGATAAATTCGGGCTCGAGTATCGCATCCTTGAGGAGTTCAAGGGCAGCGAACTGGAGGGGCTGCGCTATGAGAACCCACTGAAGGACTACATAAAGGTTGAGGCCCCGGAGAATGCATACAGAGTAATCCTCGCTGATTTCGTAACTCTCGGAGAGGGCACCGGTCTGGTACACTGCGCTCCAGGGCATGGCCCAGAGGACTTTGAGGCAGCGAAGCGCTACGGCATCCCCGCGATCTGCCCAGTGGACGAGGAAGGCAGGTTTACTGAAATCGCAGGCAAGTACGCGGGATATAAAACAAAGAAGGACGATAAGGTAATTATTCAGGATTTGAGTAAGAAGGGGGCGCTGCTCAAGGCGGAGCATATAACGCACCGCTACGGCCACTGCTGGCGCTGCAAGTCGCCAATAATATACCGCGCCACAGAGCAGTGGTTTATCGCGATTACAAAGCTAAAGGAGAAGATGCTCTCCGAGATAGAGCGCGTGGAGTGGATACCAGAGTGGGCGGGAAGTGCCCGCTTCAGGGACTGGATTTCAAATGCAAAGGACTGGACCATCTCAAGGCAGCGATACTGGGGTATCCCTCTGCCCATCTGGCTCTGTGAGAAGTGCGGAGGTATGGAGGTTATCGCCTCAAAGGCGGAGCTCGAGGAGAAGGCAGGCAGGGTGAAGGAGCTCCACCGTCCCTACGTGGATGTGAGCTTCCCCTGCTCCTGCGGTGGCGAGAAGCGCCGCGTTAGTGATGTGCTCGACGTCTGGTTCGATTCGGGCGTAGCCGCATGGGCTTCGCTGGGCTACCCGGCAAAGGAGGAGCCCTTCCGCTCCCTCTATCCGGTGGACTTCATTACCGAGGGGCACGACCAGACTCGCGGGTGGTTCTACTCCCAGCTGGGCTGTGGTCTGCTTGCCTTTGACGAGGTGCCCTATCGCAGGGTGCTGATGCACGGCTTCACCCTAGATGAGAAAGGGGAGAAGATGAGCAAGAGTTTGGGCAATGTTGTTACGCCGGAGGAGGTGATAGAGCGCTTCTCCGCGGATGTGCTCCGCTTCTACGTGCTGTGGGCGAACAAGCCCTGGGAGGACCTGCGCTTCAACTGGGAGGAGGTTAAGGTAGTAGCCAAGATGTTCAACATCCTCTGGAATGTCTATGTTTTTGCCACCACCTACATGAGCCTCGACGGGTTTACACCAGAGAAGGTACCGCCCAACCTGCGAAAGCACTGTCGCAGCGAGGACAAGTGGATTCTCTCCAGGCTGAATTCGGTGATTCGCGAAGTCAACGAAGCCTTTGAGACTCTGCACCTCTACCGTGCGACCCGCGCTCTGAACGAGTTTATAGTGGAGGATCTGAGCAGGTGGTACATAACGCTTGTCAGACCGCGCACCTGGGAGGAGAAGGAGAGCATCGATAAGATTGCGGCCTACTCGGTGCTCTACCGCGTGCTGTGCAACCTCGCGAAGCTCCTTGCCCCTATTGCGCCGCATGTGAGCGAGGAGATTTATCAGAACCTGGTAATGGGCCTAGGCATAGGCGAGGACAGCGTCCACCTCGAGAGGTTCCCATCGCCCCAGGAGGAGTATATTGATAGGGAGCTGGAGGAGGACATGCTCGTAGCTCGTGGAATAGTCGAAGCTACTGCCAGCGCCAGGGAGAAGCTCGGCGTGAAGCGGCGCTGGCCGGTGCTCAGACTGATATTTTCCCCCGGCGATGAGAAAGCTGCTAAGGCTGCGGGGAACCTGGAGGAACTTATAAAGAGACAGGGCAATGCCCTAAAGCTTGAGATTCTCCCGCCCGGGGAGGAGCCAGCTGAGGTTGAGCTTGTTGCTGAGCCAAACTTCGCTGCACTCGGGCCGGAGTTTAAAGCGCTCGCCAAGGAGGTGGCGGAGGCGATACGCAGCGCAGACGCCAGGAAGCTGCACGAGGGTATACAGAAGGGTGGATATCCGCTCACTGTTGGAGGAGAGGAAGTGCTCATCACTGAGAAACACGTGGAGTTCAAGAAGCGCCTGCCTGAGCACATGGCGAAGGCGAGCTTTGAGCACGGCGTTGTGTATATTGACGCCACGAAGACGAGGGAGATTATGGAACTCGGCTTTGCAAGAGAGGTTGTGCGCAGGATACAGGAGATGCGAAAGGAGCTTGACCTGGCGGTGGAGGCTTATATCTCCACGAGGGTGAGCGTTGCAGATGAGGAAATTGTGGACTACCTGGAAGCGCAGCGCGATTATATCGCGCGAGAAACCCGCTCAAAGCAGCTGGAGATAGCCACGCAGCTTGCCCATGAGGGCTACGAGAAGGTCTGGAAAATCGCCGGCAAGGAGTTCAGGATTTCGATTAGGGAGGTGGAGTGAGGCGATTTAAAGTAGCTATGGGATAATCTCCAAGTCTGGGACTTTTTTAAAATCTTCATCGAAGGTGGCTATTTTATTCACCCCATAATATCTACAACAGGCGACTATGAGTGAATCATTTGGTAAAAGACCGAAATCCCATGAAAGCCTTATAGAATCCATAATAATTTCTTGGTTCAAACTTAAAAGCTTTAGAAATCCAGATTCAATCAAGGCTTTAATAAACTGATCGAAGTACAATAAAATTGGTGTATAAGCTTCTTTATTTTTTGAATAATTTTTCTTCAAAACGAATATGCTTGCTTTTCCAAATTTTACTTCTGTTCTCAAAAGAAGACATTTATAAAAAGATTCTTCAATCACATTTGGCGTAATATATAGTGTATTATTACTTTTCAAAAGATCTTCAAGAGTTCTATCCCCCTCCATGCAGTGTTTAACAATAATGCTTGAATCTATGAGACATTTAGGCATGCATCTCTTCCTCTAACTCTTCAAGTTTGGATGCAGTTATTTTTCCCTTATATCCACCGATTCCTGAGAATAAACTTGCCATCCGCAGTATATCTTTTTTGTTGGTTATTTTAACCCTGCCTTCCATACCTTGTTCTAATTTAACCTCTCCTAATGGTCTAAAGACATTCCCCTCAAAACGAACCTTTATTGACATTTTGAATCACCTATATGAGTTTTCAAAAATTTAACTATAAATAAGTTGCTGAGCACTTTGTGCAGAAAGGTTTATTAGGGGGCGAGAACCTAATGTCTCAAACGATGGAAAAATTAAAAATTTTGCCTGTTTATATTTCAGTGTTTTTAATTATATCTCTTTTAGGCTGTATAAGTACTTCCAAAGAACCATCTCAATCAGTTGAAGGTATAAATCAAATAAAAAACACAGAAACGACTAAAAAACCTGAATCAGAGGAACAATTATTAAAACCTGAATATTTATGGTTAATTTTTATTTTGACTACCTTAGGAAATTGTTAGTGATGTATATAAGTTTGTTGGATAAAACGAGGCAAAATTA
>WANW01000008.1 GCA_015521615.1 Candidatus Hydrothermarchaeota archaeon | reverse complement strand
TCCCGCAGAAAAATCCCTATATCTATATCGCTCTCTGTTCCAGCCTCACCTCTTGCCACAGAGCCGAAGAGGTAGGCAAAGAGTATCTCGCTGTGCTTTTCCAGAACCCTGGCGATTCTATCCAACTCCATGGTTATTTTTCTTAGTATAGAAGAAATAAAAAGATTGCCTTCTTTCCAGTTTATTTTTTCGAGGTATTATGAGCCTGAAGGGCGCAGAGCGGACTCTGCATTAAAGGGCGGGGAATGATTTTTAAATTTGGTGCTTAGATGTACGTAACCGATACCACGGGTTGATATGGTTTTTGACAGAGGACAGGAGGTTGGGTAAAAAGGCGGAGGAGATATTCTTATCTGCCGATAGAGGCGATGCTACTGTTGTAATTCCTTCTATTGTTCTGTTGGAAATTTTGCACATCTGCGAGAAACAAAATGCAAAGCTCAAATTTAAGCAAATTTTCGATATGGTTCAAAACGCCAGGCTCATAACAAAGGATAAAGAAATCATAAAGTCCGGGTTAGTGGAGGTTGTGTGGTAATTCAATGCAGAAAATAATTGCTCGTATCTCTATCGAGCCCTACGGAAAGATACCTACCTAACAACAAGGGAATTGTGACCCTGACGCTTTTGAGGTGGAGAATGGACCCGCCGGGATTTGAACCCGGGGCCTCTGCATTGCGAATGCAGCGCTCTTCCTGCTGAGCTACGGGCCCAAGGTCTAACTCACATGCTGGATTAACAAAGGACAGGATTTTGAAGTTTGCCAAGGGTAGCCTGCTGCGAGAGGCTATGAAGGTTAAGGTTATCATGGGCAGAGAGGAGAAGGAGGTTGAGGTGGAAGAAGGCGCCTCTGTGGCGGATGTGCTTAAAGCACTCGGCATTAACCGGGAGGAGGTAATAGTAAAGCTGGGCGACGCCATAGTTACAGAAGAGGAGCCGCTGGAGGAGGGAATCAGGATAGAGCTCATAAGGGTGATTTCCGGTGGTTAGCTGCTCCATCTGCGGCAAGCGCGCGTGCTACCATCGCAGGTACAGCGGTCAGCGCTTCTGCGCAGAGCACTTCGTAGAGTACTTTGAAGGCAAGGTTAAGAAGACAATGCTCCGCTACCGCATGCTCGCGAGGGGGGAGCGGATAGGCGTGGCTGTTTCCGGGGGCAAGGACAGCCTCACACTGCTGAGGATTCTGAGCAAGCTTGCAGAGAAACTTAACCTAGAGCTCCGGGCAATTCTCATCGACGAGGGTATCGCCAACTACAGGAAGGAGACGGTAGAGCGCGCGAGGCGCTTCTGCCGTGAGCTCGGCATACCTCTGGAGGTGTTCTCCTTTAAGGAGCACTTCGCCTATACCCTTGACGAGATGGTGAAGCTGAGCCGGCGCAACGCCTGCACCTTCTGCGGCGTCTTCAGGCGGAAGCTTCTGAACGACGCCGCGCGGGAGCTGGGCTGCGAGAAGCTCGCCACGGGGCACAACCTGGACGACGAGGTTCAGGCGATAGTCATGAACTACCTGCGCGGCGACCTTGAGCGCCTCGTTCGTCTCGGCATAGATGCGGGCAGCGAGCAGCTTGTGCCGCGGATAAAGCCGCTGATGGAGATGCCCGAGAAGGAGGTGGCACTGTACGCCTTGCTAAGCGGAATACCCGCCAGCTTCGATGAGTGCCCCTACGCCGAGCAAAGCTTCAGGACAGAGGTTCGCGAGATGATAAACCGCCTGGAGGAAAACAATCCAGGAATAAAGTTTTCAATTTTGCGAGGCTACCAGAAGCTGCTCCCATATCTGAAGACCTACCAGGCTAAAGCCCTTAGAAACTGCAAAACCTGTGGAGAGCCGAGCTCCGGGGAGCGCTGCAGGGCGTGCCTCTTGCTGGAGGAGCTCAGCCGCGCAGCATAATTGTAAAGGCATCCCTCAACCCGGGGGCGAAGCCCAGGACAAAGAATGCGAAGTACCAGAAGTTTCTGTTCTCCTCTTCAATTAGTGAATTTATAACCCAGATTATTATCCCTATGGCTATTAGCTTAAGCGGGTAGAGCACATAGGCGGTGCCCACCAGATTTATGAGCCAGTTCTCAAACACGTGCTCCTCAAAGTATCCGTAATACTCCACGCCGACGATTGTGGCACTTGCATCCAGCATGTGCCCCGCAAAAACCGCAAATATCCAGGGGTTCTCCAGCTTCAAAAGCTTCAGCAGTGCATAGCTCGCCACGGTGCTTAAAACTGTTAGAATGGCTATCTGCGCCCCCGCATGGAGGTAAGCAACATTGGTCAGAGCCGAATATGCGGGGTAGGCGAGAACAAGCATGCCCAGGAAGAGCATCGTTCTGTCGTAGTCCACACCTCGAGAACGCTGCAGACGCAGAGCCACCACCAGGCTCGAGAGTGCGAGAAGAGCTGTTGTGAAAAATATTCCCGGGGTAATCAGCCAGGCTGTGCGCGGAAGCAGCGAGGCATCCACAAGACTGCGCGAAAAGGATGCGAAGGCTAGGAAGGGAATCGTCGCCCTGAAGAAGCGCCAGTCAATCCTGATCCTCAACCGTATAACAATCTTCTCCAGTGCAATCAGGCCGAAGCCCAGAAGGAGACCATACACCAGCGTATTGTAAACGTTGTATCCTTCGCCAGTGTAAATTGGTTCAACGAAGTAGCGCTTGAAAAACTCCACAACCATTGCCTTCACCTAGGCACGCTTAAATTTCCTGGGCAGGGGTATTCCAAAATACGGGCCTGAGATATGGAGCAGAGGCTTCGCTTTGGCCACGTCTATCACGCGGTCGTAGTACTCATCCTTCACCTCTGCCAGGAGCACCTCACCGGCGATTAGCACATGATCGCCAAGCTCGCGGGCGTCGTAGAGTTTGCATTCCAGCCAGGCATAAGCTTCGGCGATGCGCGGAGGCTTGACCTTCTTCGAGGGCATCTCTGTCAGGCCTGCCTCCTTAATCTCGCTCACCTCATAGGGAAAGTCTCTCTCCAGGATGTGGATTTTATCACCCATATCCTCGCCAATGAAGTTTATCACAAACTCTTTCGTCTCGCGGATGTTGCGCCAGGTGTCGTGGCCCGGCTGAGACGCTATTGCAAATATCGGCGGGGAGAAGCTTATAGGTGTGTTGAAACTGAAGGGCGCGGCATTGCTTATACCTCTGGGCGAGGCTGTGCTCACAACCACACAGCATCTCGCATTCAGCTTATAGAAATTAACCGGGTCTATCTCCATTTCAATCACCTCGAAAGGAACTTCTCAAGTCTAGACATCGCCTCACTAATATCCCTGAGCGACGCTGCATAGGCCATGCGCACATGTCCCTCACCACCCTCACCAAAGGCATTGCCAGGTACCACCGCGACGCGCTCCTCTCTGAGCAGTCTCTCCGCAAACTCCTCACTGCTCATTCCGGTGGAGACTATTGACGGGAAGACGTAGAAGGCACCCTTTGGCTCGAAGCACTCCAGGCCAATCTCGCGGAGGCGCTTCACTATAAGCTTTCGCCTGCGATTGTACTCCTCCCTCATCTCCTTTACGGCGTTGTTACCTCTGCGCAGTGCCTCAAGAGCAGCCTTCTGGCTCATTATCGGTGCACACAGCATCGCATACTGATGAATCTTCATCATGGCTTCGATTACCTCCGCTTCGCCAAGCGCATAGCCGATGCGCCAGCCTGTCATTGCATAGCTCTTTGAGAACCCGTTCAGATAAATGCAGCGCTCCCGCATGCCGTTGAGTGCGGCGAAGGGCACGTGTTTGCCATCATAGGTAAGCTTGTCGTAAATCTCATCGCTTATTACCACGAGGTCGTGCTCCACGACAATATCGGCTATAACCTCCAAGTCGCGCTTGCTCATTGTTGCCCCTGTGGGATTGTTGGGGTAGTTCAGGACGAGCACCTTGCTCTTCGGTGTAATTCTCGCTTCAAGCTGCTCTGGCAGAAGCTTGAACTCATCCTCAGCGCGGGTGGGTACACTCACAGGTACGCCGCCTGCGAAGATGGTGCATGGCTTGTAGGCCACGTAAGTGGGCTCGGGTATTAGCACTTCATCACCCGGATTCACAAGAGCGCGTATCGCCAGGTCGAAGGCCTCGCTTACACCAACAGTAATAAGAACTTCATTTTCAGGGCTGTAGTCTATGCCGTAGTCGCGCTTTGTGGCAATGGCTATCTCCTGGCGCAGCTCTGGCAAGCCGTAGTTAGAGGTGTACATGGTGTAGCCCCTCTCCAGACTGTAAATACACGCCTCACGTATGTGCCACGGCGTAATAAAGTCCGGTTCACCCACACCGAGGGAGATAACCCCCTCTACGTTTGCCACTAGGTCGAAGAACTTCCTTATCCCAGAGGGTGGCACCTCCGCCACCCGCCTTGCTATCTTGTCGCGCATCATGGCTACGGACTCACCGCCAGGCGGCGCAACTCTTCGCCGTCGTAGAGCATATCACCGTCTTCCTTGTACTTCTTCAGTATAAAGTGCGTCGTGGTGCTGGTAACCTGCGGGAGAGGTGCGAGTTTCTCTGCGACAAAGGCAGCAACTTCCTTCATCGTGTTGCCCTCGACCAGTACTGAGAGGTCGTACATCCCCGAGACCAGGTAGAGGTTCTTTACCTCGGGGAAGCGCATTATCCTCTCGGCTATCGCATCGTAACCATGCTCCCTCTCGGGGGTTATCTTAACATCTATGAGCGCCGCCACCTTCTCTTTGCCCAGCTTCTCCCAGTTTATCACAGTCTTGTACTTGCGTATTACGCCACTCTTCTCCAGTTCAGCTATAACCTTGGCCACCTCTTCCTCACTTAACCCAACCGCCTTGGCAACCTCTGCCACACCGAGCCTGGCGTCGCCTTCTAGAAGCTTGAGAATCTCCTCTTTTTTGTCCATAGGTATCACCTGTAGAGCCCTTTTATTCTTACAGGCGCAGGGTTTATAAATGTTATTAAGCGGGAGTGGAAGGTTTTTCGCATCACCACTCTATATGGTGGCGCTGTGCATTGCAGAGTTTCTCCAGAAGCAAGGCTTCGCAGCTGTCGCAGAGGTACCTTCCATTGGTAATAAGAGAACCGCAGGAGAGGCAGTAGTGTGCAGACATAGAGGAAATATGGTCCTCCACGGGTATGGGATTTGCGGGAGAGCGCCGGAAAAGTTAGTAGTACTCCTCTGCAATCTCCCATGCCAAGCGGGCACTTTCCCTTGCTTCCCTGCCCTTAACCACCTCCATGTGCCCGGGGTAGAGCACCTCTATCTCCAGCGCGGCGAGGCGGCGCAGGCTGCGCTTTAACTGTTCCATATTTCCCCCCAGGTCAGAGCGACCGAAGCTTCCACCCGCGAAGAGGGTGTCGCCAGAGAAGAGCGCCTTCTCGCTTGCGATGTACAGGCAGATGCTTCCGGGGGTGTGGCCAGGCGTGTGGAGCACCTCGAGCTCTGCTCCACCCAAGTCTATGACATCGCCCTCCTTAAGCACACGGTGGTAGTTCATACTCCTACCGCCTGAGAAAAGCGACGCCGTACCGTAGAACCTGCCGTCACTCATTGCTTTGGCGTCAAGCTCATGGATAAGCGTTCTGGCATTGGGAAAAAGCGGGTTGCCTCCGCAGTGGTCTATGTGCGCATGGGTATTTATCACATAGTCGACGCGCTCGGGCGCTATTACACCGCGAAGCTTTTGCTCAAGCCTCGAGATGCTCAGACCGGTGTCTATGACCGCCACCTTCTCAGCGATGACAACAAAGACATTCGAATCGTAACCTCTGGATATTATAGGTACAATCTCCATCTCCTCACCTCAGTCAAGATTCCACAGCCCCAGCTCCTTTGCAATAGCGAAGGCCCTGCTCATCTCCTCGGCGGTGATGCGCCGTGAGATTTCGGCGTGGCGATGGGCCTCAAATTCAGGACGGTACTGCCCCATTATGTTCACCCTCGCCCTGTTGCCCAGATGCTCGGCTATCCACTCGAGCACCCTGCGGGTACAGCACTCAACGTGGTTCGGCAGAACGAGGTGACGGATGAGAAGCTCTGCACCCTGCTCTCTGGCAAGCAAAAAGTTTCGTGTCACAACCTCAAAGTAGCGGGGTACCCTGGACAAACGCTTTGCACAGGCATCGTTGCCATACTTGAAGTCTCCCAGGTAAACGTCCACCACGCCATGGAGCAGGGTCATGGCCTCAGTGCTCATGTACATGTTACTGTTCCACACGATGGGCACATTCACGTCGAGGTTTAAGAGCATGTCAAGAATCACGTGCAGGCTGGGTGTGGGAGAGCCGCCCACCAGGTTGACATTGCGGCTTCCCTCGCCCAGCCTGCGCTTCTTCGCCAGCTCAGCCAGGTACTCACCTGTTACAGGAAGGCCCTTCTCCACCTGCCGCGATATTGTCCAGTTCTGGCAGTAGACGCAGTAGAAGTTGCATCCTATGAAGAAGAAGGTGTGGCTGGGTACAAGGCAGGCTTCCTCGCCCATGTGCAGGAATTCGCTGCTCAGCCTTGCCTCTGCGGCTAAGCCACAGAAGCCGATTTCGCCCTTCCTGCGGTTTCTTTTACACCTGCGCTCGCAGAACTCGCAGGATTCGAGCATGCGCCACGCCAAGGTGCGCTTCAGGTCCAGGAGGCTCTTCTCCGGCCTCTCCAGCTCATCAAATCTACCCCTGCCTGAATCCAGCTCCTCTTTCAGCCTCTCGTAATCCTTAAGCTTCTCAGCGTGAAGCTTCCAGAGTTCCCCATCGCTCTCATCGCCTGAAAAGCTTGCCGGCACGAGCTGCGCTATTCTGAAGTTCGCCTGCTTCTCGTTGGTGGCAACGCTGACGTACCTGCCCAAAGCGTGCCTTACACCGCGGTCCTCGAAAGCACGTGCGGCATCCGGGCGCAGCAGCCAGTACATACCATATTGCTCCAGACTAACGAGGATGGCTTAATTGGGATACGTGAAGTCGTCGCCCTCATCGAATAGGTCTATCTTCGTTGCCTCTTCCGGCGCGGGCTCTGGCTTAACCTCCTCCACCGCCTCAACGCGGAAGAGGTGGGAGAAGTACCATATTCTGCGCGTTTTACCGTTGACCCTGAAGCGCAGCGCCTTTAGCACCTGATCCACGTACTCCTTGTCCTCCGGGTACTCCATTGGGTAGAAAGAAAACCTGCGCTTTATGTCAGTGATAACAAAGCCCATCCCCAGAATGCTTTCCTGAATGCGCTTCCACTTCTCCAGGGAGCACTCAAGGTTGGTCAAGCCTACATAGCCCACGCCACCATTTCGAAGCGTCGCAGCACCACGCGCAAAGAAGGTCAGAAAACCAGAGAGGGTCTCCAGGGGCTCGGTGGAGAACATATCGCCGCTCTTTATAAGCTCTTTGGGCAGAGGCTGCTCCACGTTGTAGGGCACATACTCTATCTCAAGGCCATACTTCCGCGAGCACTGCTCTATGAATCCGCCTATGCGCTCGTCTATCTCAAGCACCACAACGCGCGAGGGTAAGCCGGTCAGAGCCAGAGCGAGGCTGAGGTAATCGTCATCGCCAACAAGGGTTATGCGCTTCCCGGCTATGCCATCGCGCGCATCCATGAGGTATACCCTTGCAACAACGCTCTCGGCGTCCATGTTTCCCTGGAAGTACTTTGCCGTGGTAAGCGGGCGCTCCTTCAGCAGAGCCCTGAACTTCCTCAGCAGCGAGGTATTGCGAACCTCAACCCCGCGACCCTTGCATGTTTTGCATGTTCTTTCTCCGAGCACACCCGGCAGCGAAGCGAGTGTCTGCTTTGAGAGCGCGAGTTTGCCGTTCCTCACCACCAGTTCGCCAGAAGAGTGCATCTCATTTACCACATCAACAAAATCCTTGAGGCGATACTCCCACCTGCTCAGAAGCTCCCAGAAGCTCCTGCTCTGCTTGCCAAGCATTCTCACAATGTGCTCCTTCAATGCGCTCACCTCCTTATCCTGACCATGAATTCACAGCGTTCAGAACCTTTCCAGTAGCAGAGTCGGCGCTCCACATCCACATCGAAAAAACTGCTGAGCGCCGCTTCGATGAACCTGAACTCAGAGTTGCAACCTGCCTTCTTAATCTTATCTATTGATGTGCCTTTTATAACCTCCCAGAAGGCACTCCTCTCAATGCAGAGCAGTGCTTCTCGAGAGCTGAGCATCTCATAGGTAAAGCTAATGTAGCTCTTCCCCTTCTCCGCAAACTCCTGCAGAAACTCCTCCAGTGAGGCAGGCTTCTCCAGCTCCCGCGCTACCCTCCTGCCAAGTATCTCCCCTGAAGCCAGACAGCAGCTCTTCATGGCTACTCTATTATGAGCTCCACCTTCTCGCCCAGCACCTGGGTAAAGAGCACCTCTATTCCACACTCATACTCGCGAATCTTCTCCTTCTTCTCCAGTCTGTGGATTGTGCCAAGAGTGTGGATGTACTCTGTATCAACGTGCCTCCCGCTTTCGTCGAAGAACAGCGTAAGCCTGTCATGAATTTTGTCCTGCTGCTTCAGGTATAGGGTGATAAATTTGCGAAGAGATTTGCCGTGCTTGATGCACAGCTGGTATCCCTTAAGAAAGGGGTATCTCTCCACCTCTATGATTTCCTCAACACCAAAGCAGTGCGTGGCTATGCCATCGCTGGGTATATCCAGATACTCCAGAATCTCCTCATAGCTCCTCTTTATTCGCTCTTCCTCCTTCCCGTGCATTTTCTTCCGCAGGGGTTGTGTGCGTATAAACAGCTTCACAGTGACCACCAGCCATCTAACCTACGACTCTAACATTTGAGAAGCCCACACTGGGTGTTACAACGCCTGAAATCTGGGTTACATCTCTGCCAAAGCCCGAGACGCTGCTCAGCAGGTCGTAGACATTGCCCGCCAGTATCGCCTTTCTCACGGGTGAGCCGCCATAAAAGGCATTTCTCGTCTCAACGGAAAAGTCGCCTGTAACGGGGTTGGCGGTGTGCGCGCCTATTAAGCCATGAACCACCAGCGCTTCATCCTCATCCAGGCCGCCGTTGCCCTGGATTATGAAGTTCGAGGCATCAATTCGCGGGAGCGTCGAAAAACCACTGCGAAACGCATTGCCGGTGCTTTCCACACCATCCTTTCGAGCCGTATATATATCGTAGAGGTAGCCTCTCAGCACGCCCTTTTCCACCAGCGCCTTGCTCCTGCAGGCAGTGCCTTCGCCGTCGAAGCGCGAGCTTTCAAGCCCGGCCTCAAGGGTTGCATCGTCCACTACGCTCAGTTCTTCGCCAAAGACCTGCTCATCGAGCATGCCAGCAAGACGGCTCCGCCCGCGCTGCACATTATCCGCGGAGAATGCCGGGATTAAAACATTCTCCACCAGCTCTGCCATTGCCATAGGGCGGAGCACAACAGCATAGTCGCCGGTCTCAAGCCTCTGCGCGCCCAGTGACTCCTTTGCAAGCCTGCTTGCGGTCTCGCCGACCGCTTCAAAGTCTAAATTAAAGCTTCGCGAGGCGTCAAAATACAAGCCCGTGGCTACATCATCACCCCTCTTTGCGACTGCGCTGAGATGGGCATATATCTCCGTGCCCTCCTCGCTAACCTCCACGCCATGGCTGTTGAACATCCGCTCCTCGCTCACCTCCCAGGCAATGCTCACCTGAGTCACCTCAACGCCAAGGCTCTGCGCGGGCGCAAGCATCGCCTCCAGCTTATCCTCAAGCTCATCAAAGCTGAGCGAGGCCAGGCGAGAGTCGTAAATTCCCCTGACGCTGGGGTAGCTCTGCTCTCCGGCAAAGGCGAGATGCTCATCCCGGGGAGAGACCCTCGCCACACTCAGTGCCTTGTCCAGAAGCTCCTGAGTGAGCTCATTCCCGTAGGCGAAGCCCATGCGATGTGCGAGGAGCACACGTATAGCAAAGCCGTGCTGTTCCCCCGCTTCCACCAGCTCAACCTCACCCCGCTTTATTTCAATCCCGTAGCTGCGCTGCTTTAACTCGTATACCTCACCCTCGCAGCCCTTTGTCTCCAGCCAGCGAAGCGCCTGCTCCGGTGTCACTGCGTACCCCCCACCGTCGCCACTGTTCTGATCGCCGGGCCGCCGTCTCCAACGGCGACGAGCTGGCCATTCTTGCCGCAGTAGCCGATATGCACCCCCCAGTTTTTGCTCACCGCATCCACGCGGCGGAGTATCTCAAGCGTCTCCCCCGACAGAGCCACATCCCTCACCGGCGTGGTGACCTCGCCCTTTTCTATCAGATAGCCCTCCTCAGCCGAGAACTGAAAGACCCCACGCGCCGTGTCCACCTCACCTCCCCGAGAGCCCAGCAGATAAACCCCCTGCTTAACATCCTCAATAAGTTCTTCAAAGCTGGCATCGCCTCTGGCAAGGTAGGTATTGCTCATTCTGGGCATGGGCGGGAAGTTGTAGCCCTGGGCGCGGGCATTACCAGTTGGCTCCTGGCCAAGCTTCGCCGCAGTCTCACGGCTGTGAAGATAGCTGCGCAGCACACCGTGCTCCACCACCGCCTTCTTCTGCGCTTTAACCCCCTCAGAGTCGTAGAAGTAGGAGCCAAACCCCTGCTTCAGAGTTGGGTCGTCATAGATTGTAACCAGTTCGGAGGCTATGCTCTGGCCAAGCTTTCCGGCGAGTATTGACTCACCCTGGACCACGTGGTCCGCCTCCACCGCATGCCCCAGGGCTTCGTGGATAAATACACCAGTGAGCTTAGGGTCTATTACCACAGTAAACTCGCCGGAAGGTGGCGCCCTTGCGTAAAGCAGGCGCTGCGCCTTCTCACACGCTTCCTTTGCTACCTCCTCTACATTGACAAGAGCCTCTAAGCCGGAGGTGGCACCCACACGCTCACTGGCGAACTGAATTTTTGCTCCTTCCTTGGCGAAAATCTGCGCATAGAAGGCAACGCGCGGGTAGCGCATCTCCACCTCTGCCCCCTCAGAGTTCAGGTAGATTATCTTGACGCTTGCATCGTTGTACGCAAAGCTTGTACTCACCACACTTTTATAACTCTTCGCCACATCATGGGCGCGGAAGAGGTAGTCCAGTTTCTCCTCAAACGTAGCACGCGAGGGGTGCAGCTTTGCAATAGCCTCGACTTTATCCCGCGTGGCTTTAACATCTGCGAGCTCAACCCTTTCCTTCGCAAGCCTGGCACCGCGCAGGGCGCGCTCCGCTGCATCTTTTAGTTCACCAGCACTGCTCGCGTAGGCGAAGCCCCAGCCACGGTCGAGCACGCGCACAGAAATTCCAAAGCTCCTGCCTGTTGCAATCTCCTTTGCGGAGCCATCCTTCATCAGAATACTCGTGCTCTCAACGTCATGCAGGGTGATATCCACAAAACGCGCAGGCAGCTCTAACAGCTCTCGAACCTCTCGCAACATGCTCTCAGCCTAGCTTCCCTGCTTGTCAACACTCGGCAGAGCCCTGTCCACCCGCGGCAGAGAAATCATGCTCTTAACGCGGTCCAGCAAGCCTTCACGGTCCTCGCTCCAGCACAGCGCCTCCTCCAGCACCTCTGAGAGCGTCTTCACAGGCACGATCTCTATCTTCCTGCGCTTCTCAGGGTCAAGCATCACATCCTTAAGGTTTCCGTGAGGTATTATCACCCTCTTTATGCCAGCGTTGAGCGCAGCCTCTATCTTTGCGTTTACACCACCCACAGGCAACACATCACCGCGCACACTGAGCGAACCCGTCATGGCAACGCTTTGATCAACCGGTATATTCTCCAGGGCGGAGAACACTGCTGTGGCGACGCTTATGCTGGCACTATCTCCTTCGACGCCCTCGTATGTCTGCAGGAACTGGATGTGGACGTCGTAATTCGAGATATCTCTGCCCGTGTGCTTCTTGATAATCGCGCTAACATTCTGAATCGCCTCCCTCGCTATTGTGCGCAGCTTGCCTGTTGCAATTATCTTACCCTCCTCGCGGCTCTGCGCAGGTGTCACCTCAGCTACAATAGGCAGAATTACACCGCTGTCGCTGCCAATTACGGCCAAACCGTTAACCTTACCCACCTCTGCGCCCTCAACCTTGTAAACCTCATAATCCTTCTTCTGGCTTATGTAGCGATCTGCAATCTGCTGCTCCAGGGTACGGGCGATCTTCTTTGCCTTCTTCACATGCCTCGCCTCTACATAGGGCGCACCCTCGCTTATTGCTACATCTCCAGCGGCGCGCACAAGTCCACCGAGGGCACGGAGCTTGAGGGTGAGCTTGCCCCTCCTGCCCGCTCTGCGCCTCGCTTCTTCGATTATCTCAATCACAGCTTCGCGGGTGAAGTGGGGTATCTTACCGTCCTTCACAACCTCCTGCGCTACAAACTGCACAAGCTTGTCACGGTTTTCGCGAGTGTCGTCCATCACGTCCTTCATGTAAATCTCATAGCCATAACCCCTAATGCGGGAACGCAGGGCAGGGTGCATCTTATTTACCACGTCAAGGTTGCCCGCCGCAATAAGAATAAAATCACAGGGCACCGGCTCTGTGCGCACCATCGCACCTGAGCTACGCTCACTCTGCCCGGTAATCGGGAACTTCTTCTCCTGCATGGCGGTGAGCAGAGCCTGCTGACTCTCTATGCCGAGAGTGGAAATCTCATCTATAAAGAGCACGCCCTTGTGCGCCTTGTGAATTGCTCCTGCCTCAACCAGCTCGTGGGGAGGCGTCTCAAGACCACCGCTCTGGAAGGGATCGTGGCGCACATCACCAAGCAGTGCTCCCGCATGCGAACCCGTGGCATCCACAAAGGGTGCCTTTGTCCTTCCCTTATTGTTAACCAGCAGCTTGGGCACAAGTACATCATCCTTAACCTTGATGTACTGCCTGCCCATCAGCAGAAAGACGAAGGCAATTATTCCGAGAAAGAGCACATAGGGCTGCTGAAGCACCAGCATGTAGTAGAGCACCAGAAACATTACGCTTATGAAAAGCACCTTGAACATGGTGTTTATCGGGGCCTCCACGCGACGTTTCTGCTCCTTGAAGCGCTGGATTATCGCCTCACCTTCACCAGCCTTTACAGCCTCGATGCGCGGGTTGTTCTTGTCCTCCGGGTTGGGGTAGACCAGAATGTCTTCAAGCTCCTCGGTGGGAAGAAGCTCTGCCATCGCCTGGCCCAGCATACTCTTGCCTGTGCCAGGGTCACCTATCAGCAGAACATGCCTCTTCTGGAGGGCGGCCTTCTTTATAATCTCAACCGCCCTCTCCTGGCCAATCACCTGGTCAATGAGGTTCTTGGGAACCTCAATCTCCTCGGTGGTGCGGAACTGCATCAGGTCCAACTTGTATTCACCTTCCTGAAAAGAGGGGAAAGCTTAACGAAAGTAATATTGGTGGAGGAGGAATATAAACCTTGGGGACTTTCATTAAAATTTTAAGAGGTGAACTCACAGGCGAATCACGAGGGCCCGTGGCGCAGCCTGGTCAGCGCGTTCGCCTGATAAGCGAAAGGTCCTGGGTTCGAAGCCCAGCGGGCCCATACCTTTTTCTTTGTAGATCACCCTTGACATCCTTAAAATAAAAAGATGTACACCTCCACCCAGACATGTTTGAAAACAAGCTCTCCTTCCAGCCTTTCTAACTTTGGCTCAATCCTTTCGCTCCCGCGGAAACGACTTGGGAGTTGATAAAAATGAAATAGTCTTACTTCTAATCGCTGAGTATCAGTAAAATAAACCCTGGTCTTAACTAAGCCTTGAAATTCAACCACATATCATGGATACCCATTCCATAAGCTTTTCCAACGAATAAGATGCTTCCAACAATCCTTCCCAATGCCACCCCCTTGCCCTTTGTTAGGGGGAAGGCCATGCCCCGTGATGTGCTCAGACCCTTTGGAAAACTGGACGTGCTCTACTACTACCGCGAGGTGGGGAAGGCGCTCTTAGACTTTCTGCGCGGAAAGGAGCTCGCCTCAAAGGTGTGGATTCCGGGAGGGCCGAAGATAATAAAGCGCGCCTCAAAGCATGGCGAGCTTTATATTGAGCAGCTTGTTGAGAGTGTAGATGAGGAGTTTCTCAGGCTGAGACTACACTCACTCAAAGAGGTTCGGGAGAAGCTTACCGAGACTCAGGCCAGGGTGTGGAACTACTTCCTGCCGAGAAAGCTGTGCGACTTCTTCTACGCCACCAATGGGGAGGGAGAGGGCAAAGCTATAGAACGCATCTTCTTTGACATCGATAGGCCTAGCGAAGTAGAACCACAAGAAGCGCAGCGCGCAGCAAAGGTACTGGTGGAACTAATACGCGGTGATGAAGAGTTCAACGCGATTTTACCAGATTATCAGGTTTTCTGCATGTACACCGGCTCCTCCTTTCATGTGTACCTCCTGCTGGAGAAGGAGCTTCCACCAGAGTTTTACAACATGTACCTGAGATTCTCAAAGTCTAACCCGGAAGCGAGCTTCACAGGGAGGTGGGCTGAGAGAATGCGCAGAAAGCAGGGCATCCCTATTGCTGGTGGACACGAGAAGCTTGCAAGCCAGCTAACCCTCGACCCCTCACAAACCCCCAGCGGCAAGCTCGCAAGGGCGCCCTTTTCGCTGCACATGAGAGACGCAAAAAGCATAGATGGCATCGCTTTACCTCTCACCGAGGACATGCTGGCCGAGCGTGACCTCATAGGAGAGCTTAAAAGCTACACCCCTGATAGGGTGCTTGAAGACCTGCATGAGCTACGGAAGAGGATTCCTGAATAATAACCTTTTTATATTATGTTGTGGGTTAGGCATTAAACAGGTGGGTGAGAATGCAGGAGACAAAAAAAGTGGGGGAGATAATGACGCGGGATATTATATCAGTCAAGCTCGACTCCACTGTGGCTGAGATTCTGGACAAGATGGTCACAAATAACATTTCGGGCGTCGTCGTGGTTGACAGCGGCGGCGATGTGGTGGGCGTCGTGTCAGCGCTGGACATATTCAAACTCGCCAATGGCAACCCGGGGATTAATTTCAAGTACACCGCCGAGGACATAATGACGCCGTACACAATTTCGGTGACCCCTGAGACTACAGTAGAAGAGGCGGGGAGGGTAATGCTTGAAAATGGAATTCACCGCCTTGTGGTTACTGCTTCACCCACACGGAAGAAGCCACTGGGAATAGTAACCTCTACAGATGTGCTTCGTGTGCTCGGGGAGAAGGCAAAACGCTTTCTGGAGGAGCAGCAAAAGAACTAGGTTTCCTGAGATATTGAAATGGCCGAATACAGAGTTAAGATCAAGGATATGCCTCTCTCAGAGAGGCCCAGGGAGAGGCTCATCCGCCACGGGGGTGAGGCGCTTTCAAATGCTGAGCTCCTCGCCATAATCCTGAGAACAGGTACCAGGCAGGAGAACGTCCTGAGCCTCGCTGCAAGGGTTCTGAGCGAGTACTCGCTTAAAGACCTTGCCAGTGCAAGTGTGGCCGAGCTCAAGAAAATCCACGGTATAAGCGATGCCAAAGCATGTCAGATCGCCGCCTGCTTTGAACTCGCCCGCAGGCTTTCGCTAGACAATGGAGAGGAGAGACCGGTGATCAAGAGTTCCGGGGATGCGTTCCGCGTGCTCTATCCAAGACTTGCACAGCGTAGAGTGGAGATTTTCACAGGCATCTATATGAACTCGAAGAACAGGGTGCTCCGCCTTGTGGACATATCAAAAGGTGGCCTCGAGGCGAGCGTGGTTCAGCCTCGCGAGGTGTTCAGAATTGCCCTCGAGGAGACTGCCACGCGGGTGATAGTGGCGCATAACCATCCCAGCGGCGACCCCGAGCCGAGCGGTGAGGACATCGCCATAACAAAGGCGCTCAAGCGGGCGGGAGAACTTCTCGGCATAGAGTTACTGGACCACCTCATAGTGGGAGACGGACGCTATGTCAGCCTGCGCGACAGAGGGTACATTTAATGCACATCCTTTTTATAGTTTGATTGCTATATTATAACTGGTGTTGGGAATGGGTATGAGGAAATTTGTTGTGGTGCTGCTGCTTGTAGCAATTTTTGCCGGGTGTGCACAGAAGTCCCAGACTGAAGGAACAAAGACCGAGAAGCCTGCTAACCCGGTGGAGTATGGCAAGGTGCTTTTCGCAGACGCCAGCCTCGGCACGAATGGTAAGAGCTGCCTTACGTGTCACGACCCGCCATCAACACTATCAGGGGTGGGTAATAAGTACAGTCCAAAGGCTTACTTTAATATGGCAAAGAAGGAGATGACGCTGAAGGAAGTAATAAACTTCTGCATAGAAGTACCCATGAAGGGCCAGCCCTTACCGGAGAACGATGAGCGCCTTGCAGCACTGGAGGCCTACCTGAGGTCCCTGTAGAGTGGAAATATCAAGAGTTATAACTAAGTGGAAAATAACATGCCTCATCTATTTCTATTTTGTAAATAATAAAGGTTATTAGTAATAAAAACCACCAATCTATTTAAAAAAATTTGAAGGGTGGCCGCAAATGATATACAAAAATTTGATAGACATCCCCGCAGAGGGGGCTGTATTCTCAAAGCAGAGGGAACACGGGGGTCATTATCCATTACATTAAAGGATGTGGAATGTCCTTGCAGACTTCAAACTTCTCCGACATGAGATCGCTGAAAAGGGGATATTGAAATGGTGGCAGAACCTTCAATAATTCTGGTGTTTCTCGCTGGCGTGCTTACCGTAGCCACGCCCTGCATAATACCCATCCTGCCTCCGCTCCTCGCAGGCAGCGTGGGTAGCAGGCTCAGACCTATCGCAATAGTGCTGGGCATGTCCATAACCTTCACACTCATGGGAGGGCTGTTCTCTGCCCTTGGCATTGCCGCAAGCTTTGCGGGCGAGGCAATGCGCTACCTTGCGATTGCCTTTATGATAGGCTTTGGCGCCATAATGGTAGATGACGAGCTGAACCAGGCCTATGTGAAGTATTCTTCTTCCCTCGTCGGTAGGCTTTCAGGATTCCTACCTTTAAATACCGGCGAAGATTCTCTGGGTGGAGCATTCCTCCTGGGCCTGAGTCTTGGTATAGTGTGGATACCCTGTGTCGGCCCCGTGCTGGGAGCAGTGCTCTCCTATGTTGCCATGGGCGGAGACATACTCAAGGGCTCCTTCATGCTCTTTGTGTACTCCATAGGCCTCGGCATACCCATGCTCGCGGTTGCGTATGGCAGCAAGCGCTACGGAGCGAGACTTGAGTGGGTGAGAAGGAACTCACTCAGGATGAGAAGGTTCGCAGGCTGGGTGATAATACTCACAGGCATTGGCATCCTCCTCGGCGTGGACAGGTACCTGCAGGCAAAGCTTCTACCCTACTTCCCCGCCCTGCTTTAGGAGGTGAAGAATATATGGCAAAAAAGAAGAAAAAATATCGAAAAAATAAAGAAAAATTGAAGAAAACAAAGAAAAAAAGCAATCGAGGAAAGTACATACTAATCGCAGCCATTGTGCTCATAGGGGCAGGCCTCTATTTCATGAAATCAAAAGAAGAGGTTGTGATTGAGGGGACGCCTAAAATGGTGATTACCCCCGAGGCGTATGACTTCGGCACGGTGAGCGTCAGAGGTGGAGAGGTGAGTACCCTATTTCTCATAGAAAATCGCGGCGATGGTGATTTAGTGATAGACGACATGGACACATCCTGTGCATGCACCTCCGCCACAATTGTGTACAATGGAAAAGAGGGGCCCAGGTTCAACATGCGGGAGCATGGCACCAACCCAAAGGGCTGGAGTCAGAGGATTCACCCGGGCGAGAAGGCATACCTGAAGGTCTACTACAACCCCAGAGTTCACCCCGATATAAGGGGTGAAGTGATAAGGTATGTGAACCTCTACACCAACGACCCGCAGAAGCCCGTGGCAAGGGTGTACATAAGGGTTGTGCAGGTGGATTAGATGAGGCTGGGGCTCTACTTCCTGTTTGTAGCGGGGGTCATCCTCGCCGGTAGCGCAGCGAAGTACTTCTCTGCCGAGGGAGAGCCGAAAGTAGAGGTTACGCCGGCAAGCCACGACTTTGGCACCGTGGGCTACACTGAGGTGAGGAAGGTGTTCACTGTTAGGAACGCCGGCGATGCACCGCTTGAGATAAAGGCTGTGAGCACCTCCTGCGGGTGTACGCGCGCATACATCAACGAGACGGTTATCCCTCCGGGCGGTGAGGCGGAGCTTCTGGTAACCTTCGATCCCCGCTTAATGGAGGTTGAAGTGCTCGGCAAGGTGTACCGCGAGGTCTATGTGCTGACCAACGATCCAGCAAAACCTGAGGTGGTAATTCCCATAACCGCCTTTGTGGTAAAGGAGGAAGAAAAGTGAGGCTCAGGCAAGCGTTCCTGCTCCTGCTCATCCTCGCTTCGCTCCCCTTCAGCTATGCCAAGGAGCAGCGGGAGGCAGTGATATATTACAACGAGGCATGCACCGACTGCACCATCTACATTAAGGAGAGACTTATCCCTCTTCTCAAGGAGGAAGGCATCACCAAGATTGTGCTCAAGGACTATATCAACAACCCGGAGTACAGAAAGGAGCTGATATCCCTCAACGAGAGGGAGGGAATTCCGCCAAGGCTGCAGGGGCACCTTACTGCGGTCATAGACGGCAGGATATTCCTCGAGGGGCACGTGCCAGAGCATGCAGTGAGGGAGGCGCTCCGCTGGGAGGGCAAGCTGGTGGTTTATCAGGACTCCATGAAGGCAAATGCGAAGAGCTACCGCGTTTGGGCTCCGGTAGGAGAGATACGCGAGTATCCGATAGACGAGCCCCTTGCAACGTATTTCAGCGAGCTGAAGGAGATGAAGCCGGGCAGGCTGGAAAGCGCGTATGCCACCACGGGTTTGCTGCCGCTGGTTATCGTCTCCGGCCTGCTGGATGGCATCAACCCCTGTGCCTTTGCGGTGCTCCTCTTCTTCATAGCTTTCCTCTATACCATAAAGAAGACCCGCGCCGGTGTGCTTAAGATGGGCGCGGTGTACATCTCGGCGATTTACCTCGCCTATTTCTTAATAGGCATCGGAATAATGAAGGCGCTGATATTCACCGGCAGACCCCACTTCATGGCGAAGCTGGGAGCCTACCTGATAATAATCCTGGGGCTGATAAACATCAAGGACTACATCAACCCCTTCGCATTTCCGGTACATCTTCGAATCCCCAGCTTCAGCCACGCCACGCTGCGCAGGTGGGCATACAAGGGCACCTTTCCCTCTGCGGCTGTGCTTGGCTTCTTGGTGGGGCTGTGCACCTTCCCGTGCTCCGGCGGAATCTACGTGGCGATACTCGCGCTGCTCTCGGCTAAGACCACCTACTTCCAAGGCTTAGCCTACCTGCTGCTGTACAACTTGATGTTCGTGGTGCCCCTGATAGTCATCCTCGCCTTTGCCTCGAATGAGAAGGTTACAAAGCGGCTTAAGGAGTGGGAGGAGTCCAAGGCTCGTGGAATGCGCCTCGCCTCGGGCATAGTTATGATACTCTTGGGCGTGGTTATCCTGGTGTGGTTTGTGTAGCCTGCGCGAGGTGAAGAAGCTATGGAAATCTGTTACAGGCCCATTGGCATAGTGAGGTCGGAGTTTAAATCATCTGAGCAGCATGAGGAGTTCGAGGACTCCGGTGAGGGTGTTGTTGAGGTCTTCGAGGAGTACAGCGAGGGGCTTTACAATCTAGCTGAGCACTTCTCCCACGTGTTTATCATCTACCACATGCACCGTGCAGAGTTCCGCGGACTCCGGGTTAGGCCTCCCCATGGTGATGAGGAGATAGGCGTCTTTGCCAGCGGCGGACCCTGGCGTCCTAACCCTATAGGCATAACCCCCTGCAGGATTATAAAAATCGAGGGAAATAAGCTCTATCTTAGGGGCTTGGATGCGATGGACGGCTCGCCGGTGCTTGACATTAAGCCATACTCGCCGCAGCACTACACTATAACCAACCCGAAGTACGGTGCATGGGAGGACAGGCACCACAAGAGGAAGACCAAAGATTAGACTCTTTCCCAGAAGTAGCCGTTTCCCGCACGCAGCCTTCTTATATTCCCCTCTTTTTCCAGCGCTTCAAGCTTTGCAAGAGCCTCCTCGTCGCTCAGATCGAAAACCTCTGCCACCTCTCGCGTCGCGACCCTGCCGTACTTTTCAACAAATGCAAGAATGCTCTGCGGCTTTCTCTTCTTTAACCCCGGAGACAGCTTCTCGAGAACCATTTCGAAGGCGCTGAAGGGCTGGTAACCTGTGATCCACACAACCTCGCCCTTCTCGTTCCTCACCAGGAAGGTGGGGAAGCCGGTTACGCCGAGATTTCTTGCATACTTCAGGTCCCTGTAGAAGGCCTTCTCAGCCTCAGAGGTGAATTTTTCAGGCGCCTTTACGCCCAGAGCGTCGCCCATAACCGCCAAATCTTTAAGAAAGGCATCCTTGGCTTCTCTTCCCGTGAAGTCACGCACGAACCTTTCAGCGTCCAGCCCCACCTCTCTCGCAAGCTCAACAAGAACCTCTAACCTTGAGATGTTTTTGTCCTCGGCTGCGGCGGCTTCACGCATCCTCCGAAGGAACTTCTCTGCCTTTTCCTCGCTCTGGAGCTTCGCCGCATGGTAGGCGATGTTCGCGGGAAAGGTCGAGCGGGGAGGGTCGCTGAGCCAGAGCTTGCCGCTCACCGGCATGCCGTGCCTTTCTGAGGCACTCAGCCAGTGCGGAGCAACCTGCTCCGCCCGCGAAATTTCATTGAGAGGGTCGTAGAAGCTCTCCATGTCCTCAACCAGGCCACCCATGATGTAGGTGATTTTCACCTGCTCGCCGTACACCTCCTTTATCTTCCTGAGGATGGGCTCGCTCCCCCAGCACCAGGTGCAGTAGGGGTCTGTGAAGTACAGGATTTCAATTTCCGGCATTTTACCCCGCTGAGAGAAGGGGAGGTTACTTTACCCTCACCCTGGAGTTTGCGTCGTATACATAGAGCGAGCCCTCCTCCTCGTCTGCGCAGCGCTTGTGGGAGCCGTCGCAGAAGGGGAAGTTTGAGCTCAAGCCGCAGGTGCATATCCCTATGGGAAACTTCGCCTCCTCCTCGGTTATTACCTTCGGTTCCCTTCCTTCCAGCTTTACCAGCCTTGGCACGCTTTCACCTCCAATTTCCTTTTTATACCTGGTTTCCATAGAAAAGTATTTATACTTAACGTAACCCAGATGTAACCAGATTTCCGGATGGTGATTTAGATGAGGCAGAGGGAAGTTTGCCCTGTGGTGGAGGCTATAAACATTCTTGGCAAAAAGTGGCACCTGGCAATAGTCCACTTCCTCTTTGACGGACCGAAGGGCTTTAATGAACTCAAGCGCAGCCTGGGGGCGATTTCCTCAAAAACCCTCTCCAAGTGCTTAAAAGAGCTTGAGCTGCAGGGGATTGTGAAAAGAAAGGTTTACAACTCCCCAATAAGGGTGGAGTATTCCCTCACCGAGAAGGGCGAGGAGCTGCGCGAGCTTGAGAATGCGCTGCGAAGGTGGGGCGAGAAGTGGCTGCTGCGCTGAAATTAAAACGTGCCCACGTGGAGAACATCACTCAGTGATTTCTCAGGTTCTTCTCCTTGAAAACATGTACACAATACCATCCTCAGAACCCACAGCAATGCACGAGCCGTCGCGTGAAATGTCTATACTGCAAATGCTCCCGTATGTCTTCTTCTCCCAGAGAATCTCACCCTCCCTATCAAACAGGTAAATGAAACTGTTGTCCAGAGCCGCCACGCTGCAGCCTGCTTCTGAAATCCCAACCGCCCGGATTGAGCTTTTAAGTTTTCTGCTCCACACCATTCCATCTTTGCTAAATAAATAAACCGCCCCATCGAGGGTACCGGCAACCCCGTAGTTGCCGTCCGGAGAGAAGACTAAATCCTCAACGCTGCCTCCAGTTTCGTAGTACCACAGACACTCACCACCCGCGTCGAACATTCTTACCCCGTGCAATGAGCCCGCGGCAATCAGCATCCCCCTCTGAGAGGCTGCAACCTTCACGCTTCCGGCTAAGCTCCAGCCGGTCTTCCGCTCCCAGAGCACATCTCCATGCCTGTCGAAAAGGCAAACCTTACCGCTGCTCAGGTTTCTGGCTCCCACAGCTATGCATGAGCCGTTTGCCGATGCAGATACCGAATCAACGCTCCGGGCAACCTTGCTACTCCACAGGAGTTTTCCGCGTCTGCTGAAGACGTAGAGCCAGCCACCTGCATCTGCGGCTACAAAAGACCCATCCGACGGGACGGAGACGAAGCCGACCCTGCTTTCAAGCTCATGGCACCAGATAAGCTTTCCGCGGTTGCTGAGTAGGAGCACCTCCCCGCCGTCTGTGCCTGCGGCGATGCAGGATGCATCTTCCACCACAGCCATCGCACGGATGCTGTCCTCTGCTTCATAATCCCACAGAAGCTCGCCGTCTGCGTTGAACATGTAGATTCCGCCATCAGCCGTGCTGACAGCCACACGGGCGCCTCTGGTAAGGTGCAGCGAGTTTATCCAGTAAAGTAGCTCGTATTCCCATTGCTTCTGCATATAAGTAGTTGAGGCTTTTTCCGCCATAGTTACATTTCTATGCGTTTAAAAGCATAGGATTTCAGCCCTCTTTTCAGGTGAGCACCCAGTTCCTGGCGCTTGTGTAGGCTGAGGAGTCGGCTTGGGCGTCGGAGCAGGTGTCTGCGTTGGCTTTGGAGTGGGTTTTGGAGTGGGCTTTGGCGTGGGCTGGGGTGTTGGCGCTACCTCTGCCTTAATAACAAAGCGTGCGGTACCCTTAACCCCCAGCTCCGGTATCTCAACACTGACGATGTTTGTCCCGAGCTTCTTCTCGATGTTTGTTGCATATATCTCCAGCCGGTATCTGAAATTTCCGTTGCTGTCCGTGTATTTTGTATCGCTGTAGCTTGCACCGCTATGCGTGTTCACGATGTAAAGTCTTGCCTTATACCTCCCGGGCGGCTCAATCCTCGCCTTTATAACTACGGTCTCACCCGGCTTAACAGTTGCCGGCGTTACGGTAACGGTTATCTCCGGCTTTATGATCTCAAAGGTTGCGGACCCCTGCACCTCAAGCTCAGGTGCAGTGACCACAACCACATTCTTCCCGGCCTTCTTTTCCACATCATTCGGAGTTATAATGAAGTTTTGCTCGTATCTGCCGTTTTTGTCCGTACTTACCCTTATCGGCTTGGAATTCTCTCCGTAGCCGGTTTCTATGTTCTTTATCTTGATTTCCAGTGGAGTTTCGGCAGGTGGTTCAACCTGAACGCTTATCCTGACCCTGCCCCCGGGCGCAACTCTCTCTGGCGTCAAGCTCACCTGAATACTGCTGCCCATGTCAAAAACTACATCTATGTTTTGAGAAGAAAGCCTGAACTTCTGTTCAATCTTATCTCCGTCCTTTGTTACAAGCACGACCTTGTTGTCAGCCTGTGATCTCATTAGCCCGTAAAGGGTAAACCTGATGATGCACTCTCCGCTCTCATCAGTTTCCCAGCTCCACTGCTCCTGATCACCCGCCTTCACCGGAATATAAACTTTGAGCCCCGAAACAAAATCCTTTGGACCATTTACTTTTACATTTATTGTATACACCTGATTCAATTCTTTTGCCAATTTCTTTAATTGTCTGGTGGCTTTTACCTGCATTTCGAGTAAAATCTGCTTTTCAAGTCTTAAAAATACTGGCTGCAGAGAATTTATCAACTCTGCTCTGTGGTTTTCTGATATTCTCTTTTTGAGAGCCTCATTCAGCCCGCCGCCACCGCTCCAGCCGTGTGCCATAACCTCGCTCTGATAGAGAGCAACTCTACTTTCATCCTTCCAGAAATCGTAAACATAATCGTTTATTAAGGCATTAATTTTTGCCTTTAGTTCTGCGGGAGTTCTGCTCTCCCGGTATGCTTTGTAAAAGTCGTTATACCACTCTCTTGCACTCTTCTTCTTTTCCCTCTGGTAGTACAGCTTATAGGCTTCTTCATATATCTTCTCCCTATCTGTTATGGTAGTTACAATGAACTTTGTTAGAGAGTAATCTATAGCAAATACACCAACAAAGCTAAGCTGCAATGCTGCAGAGCCGAATTCACCTACCGCAGAGTACATCATGTTCTTCATAAAGTCAATTGTTCCACTCTCCACATTTCCCTCATACAAATCCCAGCCGTACTGTATAAATGCAAAAGCAACCCCCAGGTGGGTAGCCAACGTGTTGATTTTATCGAGTTTCTGTACACCAAGCCCATGCTGGGTGTAGGTTGATGCCGCACCCGCAACTCCAAAATACTCCATCGCCGCGTCCCATCCTGCCCTGTAGGCGTTTGGACCCGGTGTGTAGTGGTTGTTCACGTACTCCTGCATTACAGCCAGCACTTTATCCTTATCCATTGAGATGCTGCCCGCTGATACGAGGTCTAAGTCTATCTTCGCCATAGGTCCTGACTCATGAGTCACCACCGCTGTGGCAAAATAGGAGAGGTGTGGAGTGTATATGATTATGTCGTCATCCACTATCCTGTATAACGCCCCCACCCATCTCTTAGAAGATTCGTCGTAGGTCAGAGCCACAACATTTTTGGCTGGAGCGGCATATTTGAGCTTTATCTCAATATACCCGTTGAGATTCTCTGTCTTACTCAAATCTATGTTGTATGCTCTTAATATTTTAGCTCCTTCCGGTTCTGGTGCCTTTTTTACAACCGCTACTCTCAGGGTATCATTCTTGTTGATTGTTCCAAAAGGTATTGTAACACTTCCCCCATCAAATTCTACAATCTGTGTCTTATCCGGAGTTATTGTTTTTTCGAGTATTATCTCCTCCTCAAACTCATCCCCACTGCCTGCACAGCCACTCAGAAGAATAACTGGCAAAATAGCAGAAATCAAAAGCAAAATAAATACTACCTTTACATCCCTTCTACCACCCCCCGTCACCGCCTCCGTCCCCTCCATCTCCACCGTCTCCATCGCCGCCATCATCGCCACCATATCCACCATATCCGCCCACATCTACATCAACATCGTATGCCATGTCTTCAGGTACCGCAACCACTTCCTCTACTTGGTCTGGAGGTTCACCGATGGTATCGACGATCTGATCCGCAGAGATGGTATCTGAAGCAACATTCATGGAATACATTACCCAGTAGAGCATCGCAAAATTCTTCAAAATATCTTCATCATCAACCGCCGCTTTTTCAACCTTTCTTCTATCTCTCGTAAGGATGTTCTCTCCCGTTGGAGTAAGCTCATACCAGTACTTCTTTCTTATAAAGCCCTTCTTCCTTAGCCTGATATAATCCCTGTCCAGAAGCCGCCTTATCTCATCTTTCACTTCGCTCTGCTCTACTCCAGCAATCGCAGCTATGGCGCGGGAGTTGCTCATCCCGTTTTCTATTGCTGTCATTATCGACAGCTGAAGCGGGGTAAGCCTCAGCTTCAGCGCCTTTATCTTCTCCACCTTCTGGAAGAAATCCCTCAGAATTTCCTCTGCTTCCTCTCTGCTGACGTCAACCGCAATTAACTCGGTAGAGCTTTTCCCCTTAAATTCAAATCCTGCAAGTTCCTTGAAGTCCTCGGTTATCACCTCTATTGACTTACCATCTGACGTGAAAAAGGTAAGAGTGTAGGTATTTGAGAAGATTAAATGTGGTACACACACATCCTCCATATTTTTAATCCTCTTCAAAAGTTTTGGCGGAAAATCCTCCCTTTTAGGCATCTTTCTGAGATACTCAAGAGCCTCTTCGAGGGTGACCTTCCCGAGACTGTAACGCCTGTAGGAGCCGTTAGGCTTGAATTTTTTATTCATCCCCTGAATTAAGCATTTCAGCTTTATCTTACTTTTAGCTTTGCTCCGGGATGGGGATTTAGCAGGTTTAACCTTGCTAACAGACTTTTGCGCTTTCTTCTCCGTACTTTTAGAAGAAGCTCTAAACTTCAACTTATGTCCACAATTATAACAAAAATTATCTGTTTCTTCCACTTCTACTCCACAATTAGAGCAGAACATACACAGATTTCATTTATAGAACAATCCTCATATAAAAAGTTTGTGGTTTATGCGCACAGGTAATAATACAAACCGACGTAATTTGTAAATAAAATTTTGTGGTATTCCGATTTTACAGCAAATTTATGTTATTAGCCTTAGTTATTTAACTTGACGAAAAATATAAATATCAACATAGTTACAGAGGATGTTTATGTATTGTCCTGCATTCAGGGGGCAATATTATGATGGCGAATGAAGCGATAAAGTTGAATATAGCAGTAATTTTTCAAATTCAACACATAATTCAGGATTTATGAGGGGACAAAGCGATGAGAAAATTCCTGAAAATAGTTATTGGCGTTGTTGGTGTTTTTATAATTGCTGTTTTTGCCCTCTTCCTGTATATTATTTTTTCTCCACCATCGCCGCCTTCTCCTCCTGTCTTTGTATATTTTAAACTTGCAGAGGTGCGGGAGAATTCTACCACCGGATACTACGACGTGGCGATTGAAGTGAAGAAGATAGAGCCAAAAGTAAGGAACGTATATTGGAGCGATTTTGTGGTAAATACCGGCTATCGAACCATCATCTTCGTGGACCAAAAAGATGAAAATGGAAATATAATCCCCATGAAGGTGGGTGATAGAAGGATAATTTCACTCACATATCCAGAGAATTTGCTTAGAATCTACCCGCCATCATTCATCTCTTTAGATAGAGGGATATTAGGAAACTTTACTGCAAATCTCGATCCATACATTTCGCAGGATAAAAAGGGTGATATACTGAAAAGCGAAGCTATGGATGTAGCCAGGAGGGTGATTATTGAGGGTGGAGGTATGCGCTTCTTCTACCTGCCTGAAGGCTGGGTAAAGGGTGAAGAGGGGGTTGTAGAAGCGCCACCAAATTCAACAGAAGAGCCCGAGAGCTTTTACGGCGGTAAGAGGGGGGAGAGGTTTGTGACCTACTGGAGAAAAGAAAGCGGAGAGGTTGCGGAGGCGGTTAGAGTCTATATCAGAAAGCTCAGACCAGGAGAAGACGGGAACAGGCTACTGAAAGAATACCTGCCGAAGAAATACTCCTCCGCCCTGTTCAGCCCCCTGTATGAGCTTGAGTGGATGGAAAGGGGTAATATGTCTCTCGGAGGTGTGGAGTCATACTACGGCAAGTCGTACAATTCCCTCTACTACTCTCACTTCTACACAATTGAAGATTTATTTAGGATAAGCAAAGGATTGGAGCCTCTTGTTAAAAGCAAATGCGAGGCACTTCTTGATATAGTACAAATTAGAGACGGATATCTGGTGAACATCGAAGTCTGGTCCCGCTTCTACCCGAGGATTCCTGCCTTCTTCCCGCCACACAATGTCACATATGATGGTCTCAGAAAGCGCCTTATCATAAATGGCGAGGAAGTCCCGGTTCTTCAGGAGGAATTTGAAATATCGGAGGAGGATTTCAAAACAATTTCAACAGAGGAAAGTATTAAAAAGCGCTACCCGAGTCTAAAACTTAGAGACGGTTTCAGACTTATCAGACCTATATACCGGCGCATCGGAGGGGATGAGCTCAGTTGTCTTGTCGCCGAATACAACAACGTGGGCTTTGCCGTGGAGGGCTGGCGGCAGGCGTTCTTCCTGTTTGCGCCCATAGATACACCGGAAGAAGCGGCAGATTATGTGCGCTTTGTGGTTCATGAAACTTCAAATTCCTGGTATGGTAGGGAGCACCGCGAGGTAAAGGAAGGGGAGCTCCAGGAAGTCATGAGGGATATGAGGGAGAAGGCTCGGGAGATGGGAGGAGAACTTATAATTCTAAAGGAGCCGCCTGTGTCTCACACCGTAGCCAGAAAAGAGGATGGAGGCTTCATCGTCGAGAGGCTGTTCAGAAAGAGTCTGGAGAAGGACAGGCTGATATACGCGAAGTACATGGTGCTTAAAAATGGGGAGGTGAGGGAGATGGAAAGATATGTTTGCGCAGAGTCAACGGCTCCGGGACATTATCTCTGATGGTTCCGGATAAGACAGCATCACTCACCCGACACCACAACTTTTGCGATGCCAAAAAAGCCGCCATTTATTAATTCTCCTCTTTCATCATACAGCATGGAAATGGTGGAGAAGCTCAGGATACTCTCACCCTTATGCACCCCACGTATTGTGATGCTCGCCACTATGCTGTCATTTTCAAGGTGTCTCTCAGGAGATATGTACAGCTTCAGAAAATCTTTAAGAAAGTGGTCGTGCATATAGCCGGTGGTGTAGTTAATGCTGTAGTTTGAAGTTACGTTTAGCACCTCGATCACTCTTCCGTCATATTCAATGGCAATATCAAGAACCGCTACATTTGAGCCGTTTACAAGGACTACATTGACAACTGCGCTCTCTTTTGGTCTAATTTTAACCTGTTCAGGCTTAAGGTACAGCTCGGGAAGATAGGACGACCCATGGAGATTTGACCCCGTACTCCCGGATGATGAAACATCTAACCTCTGGCTCAGAAGCTTGAGATAGAGCAGCGTACCTGAAATCATCGAAAGCAAAATCAGGGAAAGCAGCACTCTTTTAATATTCCTCGAGCTCATCACACCACCTTGGTTGCTCGCCTTTGAAGAAATCTATGAGGCAGTCAATGGCTTTTTGCTCCTCCAACCTGCCCATCAGGTATGCTTTTTCATCTGGATTTTCGTACCTTACCTGATACTCCCCATCCGCAAGCTTTGTGAACTCAATAAAGCTTTTATCTCTCTGTAATCCAACCATCTCTGGGATTTCCACGTCTACAGGAGAGATTTTCAGCTGCCTCACTGCCAAGACAGCATCGGGTAGCTTGATATGTCCAATTTCTATTATCTTTTCGTCTCCTTCTTTCTGCATGTACGCTTTAATCTTCATCTTTATCCCACCTCTCCAATTATTGGAAATCATAAGGTACTCTTCAGTGATTCTTTAAATAAATTTTTAAGTCTGTATTCCAGAAGGCTGCTATTGCTTTACTTCTTGAGCTCTCAGAAGTCCTCAGGGTTGCCTTAGAGCGGCTGGCCAGCTCGTTATCTTTAAGTATTACTTTTCTGAATAGTAATACTATGAAAAAAATCAGGCAAAAAATTGTCAGTATTACCAAGAAGGGACAGGTTACTCTGCCAAAGAGAATGAGGGAGAAGCACCGCATAGGGAGAAGGGCCATTGCAGTGGAAACTTCGGAGGGTATACTGATAAAGCCCCTGCCTTCAGTCGAGGAGGAAATGGGTTCCCTCAGGGAGTTGTTCAAAAATAAAACCGCCAGAGAGCTGCTCAGCGAGGCGAGGAGCGAGGATGCAAAGCGGGAGCGAAGACTGGAGGCTTCTCTTTGAGGTACGTCTTTGATACAGAAGTTGTACTGAGGTTCTACCTCGGAGAGAGGGGAGCAGAGAGGGTCAGAGAGCTCCTGGAGAGGATTGAGGAGGGCAAAGCTGAGGGCTACATGAGTCTGGTCAACCTGACTGAATTCTATTACATTCTGCACAGGAAGTCTCCAGAAATAGCTGAAGAAAAGCTGAACAATCTTATGGCTTTTGGTATTAAGCAGGTGGACATCAAGGAGAGCTGGAAAATTGCTGCCAGAATTAAAGCCGAGAAGGGCATACCTCTTGGGGATGCCTTTGCCGCAGCAGCAGCTATAAGTTTGAATGCAACTCTGCTCGCAGGAGAAGATTCAGATTTTTCTGGCTTAGACATAAAAATAGAAAGGATATAGTCTTAAAAGAGGTGCCAACCTTGAGCAGCGCCATTGAAGTGCTGAGGAAAAAGTTCAAGGCGGAGCCCTTCGCTAGGGAACTCGGAATAAGGCTGAAGGAGCTGGAGGAGGGCTTTGCCAGAGTGGAGATGGAGGTGAAGGAGGAGCACGAGAACATCTTCGGCTACGCCCACGGCGGGGCAATCTTTGCGTTGATCGACGCCGCCTTCGAGCTGGCTAGCAACTCTCGGGGCATAGCAAGCGTGGCGCTGAGCATGAACATAACCTACACCTCGCCGGCGAAGCGCGGAGACGTGCTGCAGGCGGAGGCGAGGGAAGTGAACACCACGCGCAGAACGGGCTTGTATGAGATAAAGGTGAGAAACCAGGAAGCTAAGCTGGTGGCGAGCTGCAGCGCTCTCGTGTACCGCACCGGCAGGAGGCTTGAGGAGTAGCTACTCCAGCTCATAGCCCGCGATCAGCCCCTCGATGACCCGCCTCTCCTCCTCCAGGAAGCCGAGGGTGAGCAGCGCCACACCGCGATAGAAATCCGCCCCCTCGCTCTTCAGGATGTCCTCACAGAACCTGGGCACCCAGCTGAGCATCTGCTTATTCAGAAACTCCCTCTGGAGGCGCAGGTTCCTGAGAACCTCGTCCCTATTCTCAAGCGAAGAGGTTCTGTTGCAGAGCAGAGCCATAAAGGCAAGCTCCATGCCCACGTGGTCCTCCGGCTCCTTGGCATCTGCGCCCCTGACAACACCTGCTTCCGCGTATATATCCTTCATTCTGAGCGTAGCCCTGCCGTAGGGCGCGCCCTCCTCGTAGACCGACTGGTAGGGCGAGACCAGCGGCTTCCCCGGGCCTATGAAGAGCCTTGCAAACTCGTCCTGGGCGCTTAGGAAGCCCTCCCTTACATCCCTAACGCTCGTGGCCCACCTCTGCAGGAGCCTCACGCCCTCCTCCATCTCGCGGTTCCCGCGCTCAAGCTGAAACTTTCCATCAATAAGGTCCCTTACAAGCTCCTCCGGCGGCCCCTCGAGGTAGAGCCACGAGAGGAAGTAGTAGAAGTCCCTCCTCCGCTCCATCACCTGTCTCAAATTCTTCCCTCCATCAAGAGCTCCAGCAGCTTCTTCGCCCGGCAGCGCTCGCAGTACTCCAGAAGCCTCATCTGAAGGGAATCTTCTGGTATGCCCGCTTTGGCAAGCATCTGCGCAGACCTCCTGAGCATGCCCCTGGAAATCACGCGCCTGCCGCAACCCTCGCAGGGTAGCATCTCCTCCTCAACCAGCGTCCTCTTCTCCTCGCTGACGTACTCCCTGAGGTCGAACACACTCCTAACCCTAATCGCGCCCTCGGGGCATGCCCTCTCGCACAGCCTGCAGGCTATGCAGAGCGCGTGGGAGAACTCCAGCCTCGAGTCTGTTTTGGTTAAAGCCGAGGTGGGGCACATCGCTATGCAGGCGTTGCAGAAGGTGCACCTCTCTCGCGCGACCTCAGCAATGCCGAAGGCTAATCTTTCGTCCTGGATTCTCACCTCCGGCAGCTTAAAGGAGGCGAAGACCTTCAGTATCTGAAGCACGCGCTGCATCTGATTGCCGTGAATTTCCTCCAGAGCCGCGAAGGGCGAGGGCGATAGCTTCTCGTAGAAGCTTTTAATTGCTTCTGCCGTCTCCTCGGGCGTCTTTCCGCTTATCCCGAGCAGAGCGCCTCTCATGCCATAGCTCTCCAGCAGTTCCGTGGCGAAATCGAGGGCCGCTGTGTCTGAGGAGTAGCGGCAGCGCTCGCAGCTCAGCACGACTATGCCATCGGCGCCGAGCGCAAAGGGCAGGAGCAGGTTGGGTATGGAAAGAGCGCCAGTGCAGGGCAGGAACAGCGGGAGCACGGGCGGGTAGCTCAGCCTCCGCCTGCCCATCGCAAGGAGCCCCTCAAGCTGGTTTTCGCAGACGAAGGCGACCACTTTCTTTCTAATTCCCTCGCCGCTGAGAAGCTGCTTTAGCCGGGAGTCGACAGCCTCCTGAGGCAGGGTTGCGAGCTCCGGCACGGAGAGGGGGCACACCGCCGCGCAGGCACCGCAGCCAACGCAGGAGGAGGCCGAGAACCTTATCCTCTCCCCCTCCCTTATCACTGCACCCTCGGGGCATGCTTCGACGCAGAGCTGGCACCCCGCTATGCTGCTCTTCCCGCTGGCGCAGCGCTCGAGGTGAGCTTCAATGTACCTGGGCTTGGCCCGCTTGTAAAACCCGGGGATGAGCTCCGAAAGCACGCCAGCATAATCATCCTCGCCTTCCACCACAAAAACTCCGTGCCTCCTCAGCCCACGCCAGCTGCCGAAGACGACAACCTGCCCCGCCTCAGCGATTGCCTCCCTCTTCTCGAAGCTTATTGCACCCACGGGGCAGGCGTCAAGGCACCTGCCGCAGCGGGTGCAGGAGTCTGAGATGGAGCAGGTGAGCGGGGAGATTGCACCTTCGGGGCATGCCTCGGCGCACTTTCCGCACCTCAAGCAAGAGCTTAAGTCTATGGGCGCAGCCTCGTAGCGCACCTTGAAATCGCCAAATTCGCCGGAGATTTCCCTCACATCTCCCGCTATGAAGCTGTGCCCCGCTCCAGAGGCGCCGCATGCGATTATCTTGACCTCCACCTCCTCGGGAAGAAAGCCGGCGAACTCTCTTGCTCTTTCATAATCACCCACGAGAATCACATCCTTCCGCCCTCCCACTACGACCACGCCTGAGTCGCGCGTCACAGCCATGCCTGCGATTGCGCTCTTAATGAGGAGCGCCGCCTTTTCCGTTGCCTCCTCCCTGCTGTGAACCCAGCCGCAGGCTTCGCGTATATCCACCGTACAAACAGGCAAGCCGATTTCCTCGCCCAGCCTATAGAAGTCCTCAGCTTTGTGGCTGCACGCAGCTATGCAGAGGCTGCTGAGCTTAAAGCGCTCCGCCAGGTGGGCGATGTACTCCATGCCCTTGGGCGAGCAGAAGAACTCGTATACCTCCACCTTTCCCAAATCTTCCAGCCTTTTTCTCAGTTTTTTGAAATTTATCGGGTTCTGTTTTGCACAGGTGCACAGAAAAATCCCCTGCATACTAAAATTTATTTTATATTTGCAATATAAAACTTTGGTGTGCGGCCTATAAAAATTTTGATAATTCAGAAATTGATTTGGATTTTTTCTAAACTTTTAAATTATTAATGAATAACAATTTAAATAAATAGAAAAATTTTTATAAAATGTGATAGTGATTATTATTACACAACCGAGGAGAGAGGAGGTAGGGCTATGGCATTATCTGCCATAAAAATGAAGAGGCGTTCTTTTTTGAAGCTGGCTGCCGCAGCGGGAGGGGCGGCTTCGCTGAGCAGGTACGTCAAGTTCGGCGATGCAGAGCTTTTTGAACCCGTTGCTGCGCAGGAGGGTGGAGAGAAGGTAGAGCTGATAAAAACGATATGCATACACTGCTCCGTTGGCTGCGGTATCTTAGCAAAGGTTGCGAACGGTCAGCTTGTGGGCATCGAACCCTGGGAGAACCACCCGATTAACCGCGGGAGGCTGTGTTCAAAAGGTGCCAGCATCCCGGCGAGCATAAACAACGATCGCCGCCTGAAGTATCCGATGAAGAAGGAAGGCGGAAAGTGGAGGAAGATTTCCTGGGAGGAGGCCCTTACGGAGATTGCGAACAAGATGAAGGAGATTCGTGAAAAGTACGGCCCGGACGCCATCTTCTTCGCAGGCTCCGCCCACGTGTCCAACGAGGCAGCCTACCTGCAGCGCAAGTTCATGGCCTTCTGGGGCTCAAACAACATAGACCACCAGGCGAGGATATGCCACTCCACAACCGTCGCGGGCCTGGGGAACACCTGGGGCTACGGGGCGCAGACCAACAACTTCAACGACATGAGGCACGCGAAGAGCATAATCTTCTTCTCAAACCCCGCGGAGGCGCATCCTGTCTCTTTTTACCACATATACAAGGCAAAGCAGCGCGGAGCCGTGCTCATCTGCTGCGACCCGCGCTTCTCGCGCACCGCGGCGCAGAGCGACCTGCACCTGCAGTTCAGGCCGGGTACGGACATACCGCTGGTGTGGGGAATCTGCCACGAGATAATAACCAATGGCTGGGTTGACGAGGAGTTTATAAGGCTGCGCACCCACGGCTACGAGTACGCGAAGGAGGTAATACTGCAGTATCCGCCCGAGGTGGCGGAGGAAATCACCGGCGTGCCCGCGGAGAAGATAAGGCTTGCGGCGAAGCTTCTCGCCGAGAACCGCCCCGGGACGCTGCAGTATGCGATGGGCGCGACGCAGCACGAGGTGGGAACCCACAACATCCGCGCCTTTGCCATACTTCAGCTCATGCTGGGTAACGCCGCAAAGAGCGGGGGCGGGGTGAACGCCTTCAGGGGGCACGACAATGTGCAGGGCGCCACAGACCTAGCGGTGCTCTCCAACACCCTGCCAAGCTACTACGGGCTGAGCGAGGGTGCATGGAAGCACTGGGCGAAGGTGTGGGGCGTGAGCTTCGAGTGGCTTCAGGGCAGGTTTGCGAGCAAGGAGCTGATGCACGCGAAGGGCGCGACGATGTCGCGCTGGCGCGACCTGGTGCTCGCGGAGGAGACCGGCGAAAAGCTCGGGCAGCCCACGCCCATAAAGATGGCAATCTTCTGGGGGCACAGCATGCCCTCGCAGGCGGGCACCTACTTTGTGAAGAGGGCGCTTGAGAAGCTGGAGATGCTGGTAATCGTGGACCCCTACGTGGAGAGCGCAGCCGCCTTACCTGAGCGCGACGACGGCATAATTCTCCTGCCAGCGTGCACCAACTGGGAGTATCCCGGCACGGTTACCAACTCCTCGCGGCAGGTGCAGTGGCGGAACAAGGTTATCGACCCGCTCTACGACTCAAAGCCGGACGTGGAGATACTCATCGCCCTGGCAGAGAAGCTGGGCTTCGGAGAGGAGTTTACCAAGAACTTCAAGAAGCTTCCGGAGGACATCTACGATAAGGAGATTCGCGTCGGCGCCAGAGCTATAGCCATGAGGCAGTCCACCTGGCGGCTCAAGCGCCAGCAGGAGTACGACTACGTGTTCAACATCGAGACCCTGCGCGCAGAAGGCGGAGCCTGCGACGGCGAATACTGGGGCCTGCCCTGGCCCTGCTGGAACGACGAGCACCCGGGTACGCCCATACTCTACCGCAATGATATACCCGTCGCCGAGGGTGGGCACGACTTCCGCGCTAAGTGGGGCACTAAGGCGCCTGACGGAAAGACGCTGCTCTCGGGTATAGACGGCCACCCGGAGCTGAATCCGGACGGTACCCCAGGACCGGGATGGAAGCTGGACCTCACCACAGACTACAAGAAGCTGATAGCCGAGAACAAGGTGCCCTACGGCAGGGGCAGGGCGCGCTTCTGGGCGTGGAATCTTCCTGACCCTGTGCCGGTGCACCGCGAGCCAGTTTGGACTCCCAGGCCCGAGCTTGCTAAGAAGTACCCCACCTTTGAGGACAAGGTCTACGGCGAGACCCACTTCAGGATAGAGACCAAGGGGAGGAGCATACAGGAGAGGGATATCCTGGAGAAAAAGATATACGAGGCTTACCCGCTGGTGTTCACTTCGGGCAGGCAGGTGGAGCACCAGGGTGGAGGTGCGATAACGCGCTCCAATCCAATACTCGTGGAGCTCCAGCCAGAGATGTACGTGGAGATCAACCCCAGGGATGCCAACGACCGCGGAATTAAGGACGGAGACGTGGTGTGGGTGCACACCTACCGCGGCTATGAGCTCGGACACTACCGCTCGCGCATCCAAGTAAAGGCGAAGGTTACGCGGCGCGTGCCTCCGGGTGTGGTGTTCCTGCCCTTCCACTGGGCTGGCATGTTCGAAACGGTCGAATACACGAAGCGTTTCCCCGAGGGTACTGCACCGATTGTAATAGGAGAGTGCGCCAATACCATAGCTCCGCCCGGCTGGGCTCCGGAGACGCAGATGCAGACCACCAAGTCGGGGCTTTGCGAGGTCACCAAGGCGGGGATTATCCCGGAGGCAATTGAGAAGCTCGCGAGGGCGTAGGAGGTAGGAAAAAATGCCCAAGAAGTTTCTGCTCGACATGTATGTAAACCGCTGCCTCCGCTGCGGGGGCTGCGTGGCGGTATGCAAGACCCAGAATAAAACACCCGAGGGCGTGAACAGAATCAGGGTGATAACCTTCGACGAGGGCGAGCCCACGGAGACCAACATGCCCATGCCCTGTCTGCACTGCAATGAGCCGCCCTGCATGTACGTGTGCCCCACCAAGGCGATATACAAGCGCAAGGAAGATGGGATAGTGCTGGTGAACAAGGACACCTGCATAGGCTGCGGCTACTGCTTGATGGCGTGCCCCTT
>WANW01000007.1 GCA_015521615.1 Candidatus Hydrothermarchaeota archaeon | reverse complement strand
CTGGATAAGGAACTCGACCCCAGCTCGCAGATAGACGTCGTCGCAATAGGAACCCTCAGGGGAAATACAATAATAGCTAACAAATTGCTCGTAAAGTGCCCGTCCAAGTACGAGGCAAAGGTAAGCGCAGAGTGAAGCTCATGAGGTGGCTTCCTGTATTTTTGGTTCTTGCACTAGCGTTGAGTGCAGGCTGTACGGGCGAGAGGCAGGTGCAGAGTACAGCGCCAAACCCATTCCAGCCAGAGATTGCACCCCAGCAGCAGGTCAGCTATATACCCCTGAGTCAGGTCCCCAGGGCTTCGCCTCCACCGGAGTTTGTGCCCGTGTTTGTGGAAAACTTCTCCGGTTTAATTGCCCTGCCCCAGGCGGCAATAACCATGCCCAACGATGTATCAAACTTTGCCCCTGAAGTTGCGAACCGCATCCTTGACAAGATACAGAACAAATTTGGGGCAGTGTATATAGAGGGGGAGAACACCAGTGTGGTGGTGAGCCTGGAGGCTTACTATTTCACCGACCCCAGCTATGCGAGGCAGGCTCTTGAGGTTTACAAAGGGAACTGGAACAAGCTCAGGTTCAACGCCTCCGGTAAAGAGATGTGGATATGGGAGGGCTACCTGGAGCAGACAGTACCCCCCGCATGGGCGGTAAAGGGTTCCCACATCTTCTGGGACACGACCTTCAATGAGGCGTCGCTGAGCGGAGGCAATGCAATAGTTGCGAATATCGCCGAGGACCTTTACTGCTACCATGGCGAAGCTGCACTTGGCAACTACTTTGTTATGGTGGATGTGCACCTCCCCAGAGACCAGGTTGTGGAGAAGGGTCAGGAGATCCTCAGGGAGTATCTTGAGAAGGTGGCAGTCAACGTCTCCATGCCCGCTGGCGAATCCACGGGTGAGGAACCCCCTGTTACAGTGAATGTCTCCTCCAATGTGGAGGAAAGGATAGCACAGCTCGAAGCCAAGAAGGAGGAGATAACCCGTGCATATCTGGAAAACAAGATAAGCCTCGAGCTCTATAATTACACTCTTCAGAAGATAGAAGAGGAACTTAAGAAATTAAGAAACAGGAGTGCATCGCCATGAGCTTTTCATTGAATGCCGGCAATTTCATGCTTGTCATAGCTTTTGCTGCAAGTGCGGCCGTGCTGATAGCGGTAACTCTGCAGGAGCGCGGCTACCGTGTCCCTTTCGTCACCAGGCTTAGAATTTTCCCCTGGATAACAATGGGCACCCTTGCTGCGGCCACGCTCTATCTCACCTACCTCTTTTTGAAGTCTGACTTTACCTACATGTACGTGTGGAGCTACAGCTCCAAAGCGCTGCCCTGGTACTACAAGGCTTCAGCGGTGTGGGCGGGGCAGGAGGGCACCTTCCTGCTGTGGGCGCTTATAATATACGCCTCGGCGCTCTGGGCGAGTGAGAGGCTGGGCTTTGAGGACTACCTATCAAGAAGGGTGCAGCTGGTTACCCACCTGATAGGCCTCTTCTTCCTGACGATGACCCTGCTCGTCTCACCCTTCCGCAGGATATACGACCTATATCCAGAGCTGCCCAGAAATTTCATACCCGCGGACGGCAATGGCTTAAATCCGCTGCTCCAGGATCCCTGGATGGCCGCCCACCCGCCGGTCATCTTCATAGCCTACGGTGCCGTCACCATACCCTTCGCCGCCGCGCTCGCACACCTTTGGCGGCATGACAAACGGTGGCTGAGCATCGCCAAACCCTGGGCCAGGCTCTCCTGGCTCTTCCTGACACTAGGCATAGCCGTGGGAGGCTTCTGGAGCTACAAGGTCCTCGGCTGGGGTGGCTTCTGGGCATGGGACCCGGTGGAAACCTCCTCGCTCATACCCTGGTTCACTGTCACCGCCCTGCTCCACGCCACTGTGCAGAATTTAAGAAAGCGCGAATTTCCGCTTCTCACCCCAGTACTCGCGGTGCTCTCCTTCATGCTGGTGGTGTACGCCACCTTCATAACCCGCTCTGGTTTGTGGGAGTCTGTGCACGCTTTCGGAGAGACCACCACGGGACCCTATCTCGCGCTGCTTCTGGTGAACATCCCCCTGGTCTCGGCTGTGCTAATTGTCGACAACATGATAAGAAAGCGCACCGAAGTAAGCGCTGAGGCGAAGTCTCTCGCTGTGGCCTTTCTCCTCGCTCAGGCCGTGATGGTGGTTTATAAAGCATTTACCCAGGGCAGCAAGCTTCCGAGTCTTGAGGAGGTGCTTGTAATTTTTGGCCTGACGGGCGTGCTCTTTCTCCTCATCAGAAGAAGATTCACCGGAGGTGGAGAGGAGGTTGAAGAGGCACCCCCGGCAGAGAGCGTGGAGCTATTTACGCGGACAAACCTCTTTTACCTTGCGATTATCTCACTGCTCATCCTGAGCTTTGTGTCCTTCTGGGGACTGAGCTACCCGTTCCTGATGCAGTATCTCAAGGATGTAAAGATCAATGTGGAGATAGACTTTTTCAACACCTGGAGCTATCCCTTTACCATCCTCCTCCTAGTTACAATTTCCCTCTGCATGGGCGTTGGGTTAATGCGCAAGAACAGCCTCCTGCTGGGCACAGGCGCCGTGCTCGCCATGGGCGGTGCGGCTGCGGTAAAGGGTGTGACCGGCAAACCAATGGTGGACTTCATTCTTCCTGTGCTGGGTTATGCCTTTGCGCTCTCAATATGGCGCACTGCGAAGTTCGCCACAAGCAGGGCAAAGCCAATGCCTAAAGCGAAACTCGTCGGCTTTTACCTGATTCACGCGGGCGTGGCGATGATAATCTTTGGCGCAGTCTTCAACACAAGCTTCAGCTCACAGCGCGATGTGGTGTTCCAGTTTGTGCCGGGACAGGGGATAATCAGTGAGAAGAAAGATGTGGGCGCGGGATATGCAGTTGAGGTGGCAGGAATCAATGTCTACGAGAACTACGAGGGCTACCTCACCAGCGAGGTTATTGTTAAGGTTTACAAGAACGGGCGCTACATCGGAGAGGGTGCGGCGAGCACAATAAACAACCTGAAGTTCGGAAGGGTTACGAAGGTGTACATTAACCGCAACCTAGATGCGGACGTGTATGTGATATTCCAGGGCATAGGCGGGCACTCGGGTGGGGTGATTGAGATTCCTCTCACGGTGAAGATTGAGCCCCTTGTAAACATCCTGTGGCTGGGAATAGCGCTTATCTCATTGGGCATACTCCCGGCGCTGTTTATCGACGGCTTTTCAGTGCCCTGGGCAAGGCGGGAAGAGGAAGAAAGCGAGGAGGAAGGGGAGGAAGAAGAGGAGTAAGTGGTTTTTAATATCCTTTATGAGGGCACAAAATACTTTCCTAACTAAAAGTTAGGAAAGTGTTGACGTGAAGTTTGCCGAGAGACTCGAGAAGTGTGAGAGCATTGCGGATATATTTGAGCTGGTAAAGGAGGCTGTTCTGAAGCATCTTGGCACCAGCAGGGCGGGCTTAACCCTAGTGCTTGCGGAGCTAGGGAGCAGCGACTACGGCTTTGTGGGCGCCTACTACCCGGTTGGCTCCAATACGATTGTGATGAACAGGAGCGTGCTGCGCAGGCTTCGAACAGAGGCTCCTGAGCTTTTCAAGGCGTACGTTTTCCATGTGCTTCTCCACGAGTATCTGCATGCTTTAGGCGTGCTGGATGAGGCTCAGACCAGGCTCTACACCTACAATATAACCCGCTCCGCCTTTGGCGAGGAGCACGTGGCGACGAAGCTTGCGCTGAAAATGGAAGAGTTAATCCCTCTCCTTAGAAATCTGGAGAGGCTTGGAGAAATAGAGCACGTACGCGACTTCGACAGGTCGAGCACAGAATATATAATGTAGCTACCTGACCAGCTCCTGCCCCTTCTCCACGACAATGCCACAGGGCATGGGGAGCTTCATTGCAGCTCTGCGGAGAGCTTCCTTGGCGTCGTTGAAATAGTTCGCGTTGGTGCGCAGGGTTATTATTCGCTGCCCTTCCTTTACCACAGCAGCTAACCCTACCGGCTTGCCGAAGGCGCGACGCATGCCATCGCTCACTCTATCAGCACCGGCACCAGTGGCCATCTTGTTCTCCCTGAGCACCACATGGGGGTAAATTCTGAATTTCATGTAGAAGCCGCTCTTACCGGCGCGCTTTGTTATGTACCTGTTCGCAGCGATGCGGCTCGCCTCGAGGGCGTTGTGGGTAATCTGCGCCGCCTCCTTGGCAACCAAGGATAGCTGCACCTCGAAGCGGTCAGGGTTGCTCACATCTCCCATGTCGAAAATGGTAATCTTGGGGTTGGGGATGCTGTCTATGTACTCCTTCCGCGTATACAGCCTCTTCTTGGGTATGCGGTATATCTTGCCTGGCTTTAGCTTTGCCATCGCTGTGCCTCCAGATAAAAAGACATTCCCTACATGCACCTTCCCATAGTAAAAGAATTATAAAACCAGGGGAGGGGTGTCCCCCTCCCCTTAGGTTAACCCCACCCCTGGGGATATGCGGGAGAAAACACTAAGGAAACATGGCGGTATTGAAGCGAAGCGAGTTGCCCGAACGAGTGAGGGTGACGAGGGAAAAACCCGAAGGGTTTTGACCGAAATACCGCAATCTGATGATGCAACTGTCTGAAGCCTGCGCAACCGCAGGCGGTTGCATCGCCACAATGTGGTATCTGCGATACCACCTTCATGGCGGTATTGAAGCGAAGCGGAAATACCGCAATCTGATGATGCAACTGTCTGCAGTTGCGGAGGTTAACTATTTATAGCGCCTGTGGGAGATTAATTTTCTGCAGGAGGTGAAGACTTTGCCCGAGAGTTTTGTGGATAGGGAGCTTGAGATGATTGCCGAGAACCTGAAGGTTTTTGTTGGGAAGGATAAGGAGACCAAGGAGATGCTCAAGACCATGGGGCTCACCGTCGAAGACGTGCCCGATGCAGCTAGGGAGAAGGTGGCGCAGATAGAGGGCATACTCAAGGACACTGGCAAGAAGCCCGAGGAGAGGATAAACCAGGCGGAGGCAATACTCGCCGAGCTCCAAGTGATGGAGGACCTGCCCGCGGCGATAAAGAAGCTCATAATCGAAGAGGCTATGCGCAGGCTGAGTGTAGTGCGCTACAACCTGGACTGGGTGGAGAGACAGGCAAAGAGCATAGAGGCAGCGAAGCGGATATCCTACTCCCTCGACCTCTTCCTCAACCCGGATGACAAGGAGGTTAAGAAGAAACTGCGCCAGATAGGTATCCAGGAGGTGCCGGAGTTTATCCGCGAGGTTGCAAAGCGCGCCAAGGAGGTGCTCGAGGACAGGAAGCTGGACGCACGCGAACGCGCGTTGCGCGCCGCAGACATACTCATGGAGCCCCTTCAGCCAGCGCTCTATGGCAGGCGCGGCGAGATGGAGAAGCTGCAGCACGAGATAAAGTGCGTGCTCTGGGAGATCGCCAACGACTTCGTGATGGAGGCGCAGCTGGCGAAGTGATTCACCTCTTTTTTATTTTTTAAACAGGCGCTCTGTCTCATCGCCACAGCCGCATCGCATTTAGGCATAAATAAAATTGTTACGTCTCACCTCAGCACAGCATCACCACGGAAGCCTCTCTCACGGAGCTCCCTTATGTACTTCAGCTCCTCGTAGAACTCCAGTGTTTTTCTCGCCAGAGCTATCTTCTCCTGCGCCGCCTTCAGGGCACTTGATACCCTAGGCTGAGAGATTCCAAGAGCTCGCGCAATTTCCTCCTGGGTGAAGCCCATTGCGTAGTAGCGCAGCACCTGCGCCTGCCTTTCAGTGAGTATTCCTACTCCTTCCATGCCATCACCATAACAGATAGCTATTATATTAGGGACTGGTATATATTCTTTTCCCATACAGACGAGGGCAAATATTTATATACTAGGAGGTTCATATAATGCTCAGCGGCATTCCTGCTGCAATGCATATAATAAAAAACTGTTATGTGAGGTGAAGTGAATGGGAATGAACCCGCTTGAGGCGCCCTGGCTAAGTTCCAGGAAGTTCCCCGGAAAGTTTGAGGAAGAGCTGACCGACGATGATATACGCGAGTGGGAGGAGAAGGAGAGGCAGGGCCTCATTGTGGACGACGTGCCCGGTGGCACTGACGTGAGCATACCCATACGCGTCGACTACATGAACGGCGACTACCATCGCGCCTATGAGATCCTCCAGAAGAACAAGATACCCATAAAGTACAAGACGGTGATGACCGTCCCGCCATTCCATGCGACGATTCACGTCTTCCCGCCGGATGGCGTAAAGGCGATGAAGCTCCTGCGCAAAGCAGGCATAACGATGTACAAGGTGAAGCCCGTCTTCTAGGGGCTCAGCTCTTCTTTTTTCTACTTTTTGTCCTTGCCTGTTTCTGGTTGTAAATTTTTTATTCTGCCGCGGTGAACATAACCCCATGGAGATTGATCTCCCTCAAGGGTGGGAGGAAGCGGCGAGGCAGGTGGTTAAGGAGAAGCCGCGCAGGGTGCTCGTGCTGGGCGAGACCGACACCGGCAAGAGCACCTTTATCCGCTTCCTGCTGAAAACACTGCTTGGCTCTGAGGTGAGATGCTCACTGATCGATGCTGACATAGGGCAGAAGGATTTAGGTCCACCGGCAACGGTTACCCTGGGCGAGTTTCAGTTCCTCTATGAGCTCCGCCTGGGGAAGGTGGGGGCGATGTACTTTGTGGGCTCCACATCGCCCCGGAGGCACCTCCTGCCTCTGCTGGTGGGCACCAAACTCCTTCTGGAGAGGGCGAGAGGCGAGGTGGCGGTGGTGAACACCACAGGTTTTGTGAGGAACGCCGGCTTCGCCCTCAAGGGTTTCAAGATAGAGCTTCTTAAGCCCGAGCTAATCATTGCGCTGCAGCGTCAGCAGGAGCTTGAGCCCCTGCTGCGGAGCTATTCGCATGTGCCCTGCCTCAGGCTTTCGGTCTCCGCCAGGGCAAAGCCCAAGAGCTTCGAGGAGCGCCGCACCCTGCGCAGGGAAGCTTTCCGCAGGTACTTTGCCCCTGCAAGGGAGATGAGGCTGAGCATGGAGGAGGTAAGATTTCAGCGGGTCAGCGTAGCCGGCGAAGGTGATGCGGAAGCCAGTGCCAGGCTGAGGCGCAACCTGCTGGTGGGACTTGCGGACGAAAGGGGCGAAGCCCTCGGTCTGGGGATTGTTAAGGGCTTCGACGGCAGGACGCTGAGCGTGCTAACACCCGTGAGGGAGGAGGTAGCAGTGGTGCAGCCGGGCAGCCTGCTCCTCCGCGAGAACGGCGAGGAGCTGGGCTTTGTGAGGTGGTAGGGTGTACTACCGCTGCGGGCTCAAGCAGGCCAGGGCTTATATGGCGAGCAGAATCCTGCTCGCCTTCAATGTGAATGTGGACGCGGTGAAGCACGCAAGGCAGGGGGAGCTCGACGCCCTCGAGCTTCCTGGTGAGCTGAGCCCGCTCCGCGAGTGCGCCGCCACTGGGGAGCAGCGGGAGGTGTACGTGAGCCGACGCACCCTAGAGTTCCTCCTTGAGAACCTGAGCTACGACCTCCTGGCAGTAGGCGGGCAGTGTGGCCAGGCTGCGCTGGCAGCCTCTCGCCTGGGTGTAAAAAGCTACCTGCACCTGGCTGAGAGGTGCCGCGCTGTGGGGGAGCTGCTGGATGAGCGCGTCCTCGTAGCTGGCGATAGGGGCTTTGTCAGCGTGAGGGAGCTGGGCGAGGAGTGCTCACCCGCGATGCACTTTGTGATTGAGCTGAAAAGGGGAGAGGTGCACTTCGGCAATGCCGTGCCTGAAAACACGCGCTTCATAGCCTCCTGGGACCCGGCGGGAGAGGAGCTCTGCATCGACACCACCTTCGTGGAGCTCATAAGGGGAGAAATCGGGAGCATACCCAAGGGCATGATTTCGGGCTTCCACCTGGCAAAGCCGGAGAGGGCGGGAAGAATAAGGGAGGTGGAGAGGCTGATAGAGGAGTGGAGGGAGCTCAATCCGGAGCTCTTCCTCCACCTGGAGCTGGCGCAGTACCGCAGTGCACGCGTGCTCCGCGAGGTGAGGCGGAGGCTCTTCCCCATAGTGGACAGCGTGGGCTTCGACAGGACTGAGCTCAGGCAGCTCACCGGCGAGGCTCAGCTAATACCCGCCCTGGAGGAGGTTTCAGCTGAGGTGGAGCGCGCCGTGCTGCACTGCTCCTCCTACGCCCTTTGCCTGAGCGACGACTACCCCAAGCAGGTCAAGGCGGCGCTGCAGTTCGGCTCCCTCCTAGCCGCCTTCAGGGCAAAGCACGGCAGGCTGCCGAGCATCACCGAGCTAGAGCGCTTCTCTCCGCCGAAGCCCTGCCGTGCTGGAATAGAGGCGAGGAGGGAGCTCATGAAGCACCGCTTCGAAAAGGGTCTGGTGGTGGTTCCGGCGCTTTACGTGGAGGAGCCGAGAGCGACAGTCGGGCTGGGGGACACCTTTGCGCTGGGGTTTACTCTTGTTATATAGCTTCTTTCAGACTTTGAAAATTAAATTATTTTAGGGTCCTCTCTAACCCGCATATAAACTAAGCACAAACTTCGCTTACATTTTCCTGTTTTCTTCGAAACGTTATCTCCCACCAAAAGTACACTCACATTTACTTTTGAATTAAATTTACGCAAAAAACAAATCGAAAGGTTTATTT
>WANW01000006.1 GCA_015521615.1 Candidatus Hydrothermarchaeota archaeon | reverse complement strand
GTATTAGTAAATTTCTATTTTTTACAGCAGATGCTGCTATTTCACCTGCATAATATCCACATATAATTCCTGGTAAAATTCCTTCTATAAATGGTTTTATATTTTGATTTGCAGAATCTCCAGCAAATAATATGTTTTTATATAATATTTCATCACTATATCCTGCAAATGGTGCATAACCACTTTTATCGTAAATTATTTCAGCGTTTTTCACTTGTTTCTTTACAATCGGAATCTCAAGAAATTCGTAAAAATAATATTCAAGCTTTTTTTTTGGAAATATCCCACCTATACCTATATTTGCTATTTTTTTTGATTTTGGAAAAATATATGCATATCCTGATGGTGTAAATTCCCCTACATATACTTGTTCGAATTTAGGGTCTTTTATATTTAAATTTTTCATCTCTAAAGAATAAACATGCGCAATAGCGCCAATTTTTTCTTTTTTAAGATTACATATTTCTCTAACAGTTGAGAATACACCATCACAGGCTATTAATATTTTAAACTTTATTTCATCATATTCTTTTCCGATTTTTATAGATGCAGTATTTGCATATCCAGCATTATTGAAACCTAAATCTACAAGTTCACAATTTTTTATACCTATTGCACCAGCGGAAATTGCTTTATTATAAAGCCATTTATCAAAATTTCTTCTATCTATTGAATATCCTGCCCATGAGTCACCTATTTTTGTTATTTTTAATTCATCATAATAAAAAGAAATTCCTTTTATATCCCAGATTAATTGTTCTTTGGGGATTCCAAATGGCACATGTTGAATAAGGTATTTCCCTATTGCTTCTGCGCACTGAACAGGTTCTCCAATTTTTTCTTTCTTGTCTATAACAATTGTTTTTATACCACTAGATGCAGATTTATACGCGGCACTTGCGCCAGCAGGTCCGGCTCCCACCACAAGCACGTCACATTCCAGCATGTCCAGAATTAATGCAGAGTTGACTAATAAAATTTTCTCGGGCAGATGGCATATTCGATAGATGTACGTCGTATATTAGAAAATCTTCAAACTCTCTCAATTCTTTCTTTTTCAGCTTTTCCAGAATTTGTCATGTTAATACGCGATACCTCTAAAGGTGGTCTGGTGGACCTGGAAAAGTGCGAAAACTGCCCCATACCAATAAGCCACTGTGACGGCATGACCCGCTACAAGTGTGGAACGGAGCGAAAAGACGTGCAGGGGCACTGCATCTACGACAGGTACATGCGCAGGTGACACCCCACAATCGGGACGCCTGCCATTTCCACGCTCGTTCTCTTTCTGTAGCCGTCGGTATCCCCCACCTCTCTCTATTGCGAATGTACTCATAGCCCATGCGTGTGCATGTGCTCAGCCATATGGCTTTCTGACACCTTATACGCCGCAGATTCAGAGATTAAAAGAGCTACCTGTGGTTGATGGCAGTTGCCGGATGAAACCAGCCCTCTAAACAGACTGCAAATCTTCTAAAAAATGAGACGCAATTAACAGAGCATATATAAAGAAGAAACCGAACATGTAATAAGCGATGCTGACGACCCTGACAGGATTAATAAGGCTATAAATAATTCAGGAAACTCACGAGTTCTGTTAAAGTCGGGGAAGAAAAATGAGACCAAAGGTAGAGTACATCTCTGGAGAAAGCCTTCACCACCCGGAGGTTGTGAGGTGGAGGCAACGCATAAAAGAACGCTACACACCTCCCGATGGTGCAGCTGTTGCGCTGCTTCTACCCTGCTCAGCTACAAAACCCTACTCCGCCTCGCCCTCTCACAGACGCTTCATTCAGGCAATCAGGCGCGCAGCCAGGAGAAAGCGCAGACTTGTGCACGAGGTGATAATGACCTCTCCCCTTGCACTCGTGCCAAGAGAGCTGGAAAACCTCTATCCAGCCTGCTGCTATGACACAACACTCACCGGACACTGGAGCGATGAGGAGAAGGAGGTCCTTGCAGAAGCGCTACGCAGATATGCAGAACGCTTTGAAGGCGAGCTTCTATGCTATGCAGGTGAAGCCTATGCAGAAGTGTGCGAGTCTCTGGGCATAGAGGTAGTTGCCAGAGAAAACCTCCTCCACAATGACTCCCTCAAAACCTTAGAAGCGCGCCTCAGCCAGGCACTTGCGGGAAAGCGAGGCAGGGGCTATACGGTGCTGGAGGCGCATCGCAGGGTGGCCGACTTTCAGTTTGGCTCAGGCGCTGGCGAGGCCCTGATCCCCGATGATGCACGGATAAATAGAGGCAGAATATTCCACAAAGGCGAGCAGGTGGCGGCGGTTAACCCCGACCACGGTTACCTCGCCCTGACACTGCGCGGCGGCGAGCTTCTGAGGCACTTTTCAGGCTACGTGGTAGAGCTCGGCTTCTCTCCCGAGAGCAGCAGCATCTTCGTCCCCGGCATAGAAAATGCCGGAAGGGAAATAAGACCCGGAGATGAGGTAATTGCGGTTTACAAAGATGAGGTTGTCGGTGTGGGAAGGGCTATTTTGAGCGGCGAAGAACTTGCAACCGCCGAACGCGGCCTGGGGATAGTACTAAGACACAGGAAGAGAGTTCAGTAGTCCTGCTTTTGTAAAACTTTACGATGTGAAGCTTGGCAAAGGCGGTTGAACTCATTCTTATGGAGGTATAACATGGCAAGGATGCACACCAGGCGAAGAGGAAAATCCGGCTCCACCCGTCCCTACCGTACCTCTCCCCCTGATTGGATAGAACTCAATCAGGAAGAGGTCGAGGACATAATAGTCAAGCTCGCCAAGCGTGGAGAACCACCAAGTAAAATAGGGATAATTCTGCGTGACCAGTACGGCATACCGCTAAGCAGATACGTCACCGGCAAAAAGCTCACCAAAACCCTTGAAGAGAAGGGCATCCGGTACGACATCCCAGAAGATCTGATGAACCTCATAAGGAAGGCGGTAACCATAGACAGGCATCGCAGGGAGCACAAGAAGGACATGGTGGCCAAGCGCGCCCAGCAGCTTGTAGAAGCGAAGATACGCAGGCTGGTCAAGTACTACAAGCGGGAGGGCAGGCTTCCGGCAGACTGGAAGTACAGCATAGACATGGCAAAGCTTCTGGTGAGGTAGCTCCCCACCTCACTTTTCGGGAAGAAGGATGGATGCTCTGCCAAAGAAGCTGAAGCACGACCTTGAGGAAGCGGCGGAATTTCTTCTGCACCGCCTAAATGAGGGCGTGGTAGTCAGGGTCATAACCCACCACGATGCCGATGGACTCAGTGCTGGAGCGATTGTTCACACAGCCGTTGTCCGTGCCGGGTTTCCCTGTGAAACCAGGTGCGTAAAGCAGCTTGAAAGCAGGATAATCGCCGAAATCGCCTCTGAAAAACCAGAGCTTCTTATCCTTACAGACTTCGGCTCAGGACAGGTGGACCTGCTTCAGCAGCATCTACCAGACGCCGGGATGATAATTCTCGACCACCACCAGCCCAGGGAGGTGGAAGATGAACCAGAATACCACATAAATTCTCACAGCTATGGTATAGACGGTTCCCGCGAGGTGAGCGGCTCGGGAATGGCATACTTATTTGCGCGCACCTTTCTCAAAAAACTCGAGCACAGCAGTGCGGACCTCACAGCACTCGCAGCGGTGGGCGCCGTCGGTGACCTGCAGGAAAACAGTGGCACCTTTCGGGGTATCAACAGGGAGATAATCCGTGAAGGTGAGCGCGAGGGTGTTCTCCGGCTGGAGAAGGACCTGCGCCTCTTCGGCAGGCAGACACGGCCGCTCTACAAGGCCATCGAATACACCACCGAGCCCTTTATCCCGGGCCTGAGTGGCAGTGAGAGCGCAAGTCTGCAGTTCCTGAGCGAGCTTGAGATACCAGTAAAGAGAGACGACAGCTTTGTGATGCTTGCAGACCTTACTCAGGAGGAGAGGCAGAGGCTTACCACAGCCTTAATCCTTAAAATGATAGAGCACCGCATACCCCCCCACATCGCAGAAGGCATAGTGGGAGAGGTGGTAACACTGCTCAAAGAGGAGAAGCGCACTCCGCTGCGCGACGCAAAGGAGTTTGCCACTCTTTTAAATGCGTGTGGCAAACACGAGCATTACGGCATTGGGCTGGCGGTTTGCCTTGGCGAGAGAGGCGAACTCTACCGCCGTGCGCTGGGCATGCTGCGCAAGCACCGGGAGTACCTCAACTCATGCTACGACTGGGTAACTAAAAACATAGAGAAGATCAGGGACGAAGGTGCGGTGTACGCCTTCCACGCCGGAGAGGAGATAGATGAGAATGTTATAGGCACCGTCGCGGGCATGGTTCTCAACTCACGGATTCTGGGTGAGGTAAAGCCAATCATCGCCTTTGCCAGTGCAGAGGATGGCGAAGTCAAGGTCTCAGCACGCGGAAATCGAGAGCTGGTTGAGAGGGGTGTAAACCTGGGCAAAGCCATGCTGTATGCCAGCGAACGTGTCGCCGGCGAAGGTGGGGGGCACGATGTAGCCGCGGGGGCAAAGATTCCAAGAGGCCGGGAGGAAGAGTTTTTAAAGCATGTAGAGGAAAAAATAAGGGAACAGCTGTCCGGGGGTGTGTAAGTGCGTCGTGCCAGGGCAGAGCTGGTGTTCAGCTACAGGGATGAGAAAGAGGCAGAGCTTGTCGCACAGCTGCTGGAGCTGGACAACCGCGCCGCACCCCGGGGAATAAAGGTCACCACACGGCGCCTGGGAAAGGAGGTGCTGACGGTGGCGGAGCATTCCAGTGCAGGAACACTTTTTGCCACAGTGGATGACATCCTGTTCTGCGAGAAGATTATAGATGAAGTTATGAGGCTGTAGTCATGCTGGACATCAGGCTGTTCAGAGAAAATCCGGAGATTGTGAGACGGGACCTGAAGAGGCGGGGTGCCCACGACAAGCTGAGACTGGTGGATGAAATTGTGGCACTGGACAGAGAGTGGCGCAATGCGCTCACAAAGCTAAACGAGCTGCGCAGGCAGAGGAACGAGCTGAGCAGGGAGATATCACGCCTCAAGGCCAAAGGGGAGGACATCTCTGTGAAGGTAGCTGAAATCAGACGGCTCCCGGAGGAGATCAGACGGCTCGAGGCGCGGGTGGATGAGCTCGAAACAAAGCTGAGAAGTCTGCTGATGCGCATGCCAAATCTGCTTCATGAGTCTGTGCCCGTGGGGGAGAGCGAGGAGGACAATGTGGTGGTGAGAACCTGGGGCAAGCCCCGCGAGTTTGACTTTCCCCCGAGGGACCACATAGACCTGGCGCTTCTAAACGACCTCTTTGATATAGAACGCGCCGCCAAGGTGGCAGGCTCCAGATTTTACTACCTCAAGAATCAGCTTGTTAAGCTGAACTATGCGCTTGTAAACTTTGCCCTTGACTTCCTCGCAGAGAAGGGGTTTGTACTGCTTCAGCCCCCATACATGCTGCGACGTGCAGCGGAGGAAGCCGCAACCGACCTGGCGGACTTCGAGGATGTTATTTACAAAGTGGAGGATGAGGACCTGTATCTCATTCCAACTTCAGAACATGCCATACTGGCGATGCACATGGATGAAATTCTCGAGGGCAGGGCCCTGCCCCTGCGCTACGCCGGAGTTAGCCCATGTTTCAGGAAGGAAGCGGGTGCCCACGGCAGGGACACGAAGGGCATTTTCAGGGTGCATCAGTTTGAGAAGGTGGAGCAGTTTGTATTTTCACGCCCGGAGGATAGCTGGAATGAGCATGAGCGGCTTCTTGCCAACGCCGAGGAGGTGTACCGAAAGCTTCGCATCCCGTACCGTGTGGTGAACATATGCACAGGGGATATCGGCACAGTAGCGGCGAAGAAGTATGACATTGAGGCGTGGCTTCCCGGTCAGGGTAAGTACAGGGAAGTGGTATCCTGCAGCAACTGTACAGACTACCAGGCAAGACGTGCAAGAATACGCTTCCGCGATTCTCCAAGTGAGCCCACCAGATATGTGCATACACTGAACAGCACCCTTATTGCAACTGAGCGTACACTGGTGGCTATACTTGAAAACTACCAGCGTGAGGACGGAAGCATAGCCGTACCGAAGGTGCTGATACCGTACACAGGTTTTGAGGAGATTCGCCGGGAATAAAATTCTGACAGATAGATGGGGAGTGGGGGCACTGGGACTCTGCCCATTCTGAAAAATGGTGGGGAAAAGTTTCCTTATAATGTGTCTCCCAAGCTAACTAGGAGGTTAAATGCATGCATCTCGGCTTTTTTCCTTGTATCCTCCTGCGATTCGAGGAAGGCTACTTTCAAATCAAACTCTCCTTTAAAACACGTGATTCTACCACGAAACATCATGGAAAGCTTTTTATATATGTCTTTATCTATAAACACCACAGATTTACTTATTTTTTCTGGTATACTTTCGCATAATGTGACAAACTCATCATAAACCCCAATAAGCCTTCCCTCCCTCACAGACTCTGCGAAAAAGAAGAAGAACAAAGCATCGGCCCAATTTTTCATCAACTCCCTGCTCATCTCAAACACTTCCTGATCAGTCATCTTTTCCGGATTAAAGTCCTTCGCCAGCTTGGTAGATTCATATCCTCTGCTGATGAGGTACTCTTTGACATCTACCAGCCTCCTTAGGGCGCTTTCTGGTCCATAAGGTCCAAGTATAAGAATCTTTAATCTCGGTTTTTTATCCAGTAAATTATTAGACCCATAGAGTTCCTTCAGCACCCACCTTCGCATGTTTCGAATTTTGGATGTCAAGTTTTATATATAACTTATACATACATTACGACAGGTCAGATAAATCTGACCTTAGAGGTGAAAGTTTATGCTTGGAAGAGCTGAAAGGGAATATGAGGATGCTATCGAGCACTACGCGGATGTTTTCCCTGAGGAGGTCAGGGAAGCGGTTAAGGCATTCAATAACAGGGTGAGGCAGGCGATCATAGGCGCCTTGCTCTGTGAGGGCGAACTCAGCTTTGTCGAACTCAGAGATCTGCTTGGGCTTAAGAACAGCAGGATGTGGCCACACCTGCAGGTGCTCGAAAGAGGCGGGCTCATTGAGAACTTCCTCAGAGAGGAGTTCAAAGAGAGGAAATATTCCTTCTACAGAATCTCTCCCTATGGGCAGAAGTTCGTGAAGTCGTTGTTCGAATCGCTATCCACCAAGAACGTGCTAATTATTCCACCAGGAAGCACACAGTCCTACTCTACATCGTTCAGAGCAGACGTGAGTGTTCCGCCAGAAGGGGAGAGGACCGTGGTATGGGCGCCCACACCGGTAGAGTTTACTTATAGTAGGGTCCACCTTAGACCATCGCGGGGTGGCCTCCAGTCTGTCCGGAAAGAAGCCAGCAAGAGGTCGTGAGCGATGAGGATAGAGATACAGCTCAGAAAGATGGAAATCAGCAGCCAAGATGAGGTACCGGACGTGAAGACAAAGCGCAATGTGATGGTGGAACTCAACCACTCCTCACCCCCTCCTGAGCTGTACAACAGCTCGACGATAAAGAGCAGGCACAGAATCTCCATCACCTATTACGAGGAGGAAGGCGGAAGGAAGAGGGAGATAGGCAGCGCGGACTGTCATATTGTGGCATTGTTGAGCGATGAGAGCGTTGAGAGGATTCAGAAAGTATACGATATATGGGCTACCAAGGGATACAATGAGGTGCCGCTGGACGTGAGAGTTGCCCTGGAGAACGCCATATCCTTCGGCATCCTACCAGCCATAAGCGTGGCTGCCGAGAAGGCCAGGCTACCGCCACCCATCCCACCAGTGTCGCTCAGCCCGAGACCTGCACAAGGGGAAATGAAAAAGTAGAGGGCGTCGCTGACATACTCAACGTTCCCGATGAGATAATCTCTTATCAATTTCTTGTTTTCGAAAGCTTTTTATTTCCGATCCTTGGTTGAGAAAATGATTGAAAAGAGAACCGCAAAAGGAAGGTGGCTGAAAATATGATTGTAAGATACGATAGGAAGGCGGATATCCTCTACTACAGATTTTCTTCGTACTCTCAGAGTAGTCCATCGTCTCCAGCTTTTCTATGAGCATGAAGATGTCTTCCTCAGTAGCATAGGAAAGAGGTTTACCGAGGTACTTGCGAATCACGAAAAGTTGGTTGAGGTAGTTGGTAATTTCTTGCAAGAACTCCATTATGATGCTACGTCCCGTTCATCAAAAGTAAGACCTGACCCCCTTGTGAGACCAAAAATAAGTTAGTCGAGAGAAAGTGTTACAAAATTGTTTGAAAAAATGGCACGAAACTATAGAAAGGAGTGGGGGCACTGGGACTCGAACCCAGGTCGGCGGGTGTCTCCCGCCCAGGTGTGTCGTCTGGAGCCCGCTATGATAGCCGCTACACCATGCCCCCGCAGGGGTCTGCATCTTTGCTATAAGCCATAACATGGTAAAAGAATATGTGTGAAACTATCTCAGCCTTATTTCAAGCACATTTCCGGAGAAATCCTTGCCGGCTATTCTGCTGTACTTTACCGGGATGACTGCAAAGTACCTCTTTTTGCCTGCCTGTGCCCGGACCTCAAGAGAGTCGCCGAGCTTCCGTATCATCACATCTTCCTCACTTTCAACTTCCGGCAGCTTCACCTTTATCAGCCGCCCGTTGCGTTCCACCCTGACCTCTGGCTCAACCACTCCGGGATCACGGGGAGCTGCCCTTCTCTGTCTGAGCGCATGGGAGACTTCGTCAAAGTCCTTGATAGACACCCTGGGCTCTCCCTTCTCCCGGGAAATCTCCACGATAAAACCTTTCCCTCCGGGGAGATTGACAACATCGCTGAAAATATTCTTAACGCTGCGCTCAAAAACATCCAGGGCATCGTCAAGCTGGCGCAGCCGAGATGGCGCATTTTTACTTCCGCAGTACGGACAGAATGCCCAGCCATCCTGGAGTTCCGCGCCGCAGCCCCTGCACTTCATTACATTCTTCTGCCCTCTTTCTACCGTCTTTTAATTTTTTTATAACGAAAGGGAAAATATTAATAAGTTGCAGTACAAAGATTGGTCAGGTGGGAAAATGGTAAAGGCAAGTGCATACACCCTCGAGGAAGTTGCAGAGAGGCTGGATGAGGCATTCGGCATGTTTATCGATGGGGATGAGGAGTACGGCAGTGTTATCGGGGAGGTAAAGGTGCGTCTGGAAAAGCTGAGTGAAAAGTATCCCGACGACCGCGAGCTGAAGGAGTACCTTGAGGCCTTCAGGGACTTCTACTCCAAGAGGGAGGAGGGCAGTCTCAGCAGAGAGGAGGAGAAGGAGCGTCTTGTGTGGCTGAAATCTGAGATTAATAACATAGTCCACTGGAGAAAGCTCGGGATGAGTGCCGGCAGGGTGCTGCCCTTCAGGGACTTCAGGAGCATGCGTGGCGAAACGGGGAGAAGGGGCATATAACTAAAACCAGCTATCCAGACTGCGCTGGGCCCGCGTTACTCTGAGCGCTTTTTCCATTTTGTCCAGTGCCTTTTCCACGCGTTCTTTTGAAAAGTCACGCTCGTAACACAGAAATTCGATGACCTCCTGCCTTCTGGGCAGCTTCCACTCAAGCCGGTAGTCGTCGCTTACACTGTGGTGGAGGAACAGCCTCTTTATTTCTTCCACGTCGAAGTCTGCTTCAATACCCTTCGCCTGAAGAACTTTTTCAGCGCTGCCGTGTTCTTTCACAAGTGAGTAAGCCTTCTTGGGTCCTATTCCCTCAACTCCGCCGGGGTTGTAATCTGTGCCCATGAGTATGGCTATGTCTATCAACTGCTCCCTGCTAATCTCAAGTTTGCGGAGCACTTCCTCGAGGATTATCAGCTCGGGCTTCACCTCAACGTACATCTTCTTTCTGGGAAGCTTGCGCTTCCCGGTTATTGTCAGGTTGCGCACAAGTCTCGGTGAGCCGAATAGAAGGGAGTCGTAGTCCTGGCTACCTGTGGCGAATACGTCCCCTTTCCGTGCCATATGTGCCGCCTGTGCCTCACCCTCCGCGGGGGCATCCACATAGGGTATGCCAAGAAGGGAGAGCAGTCGCCGGGCATCTGAGAGCATATCTTCGCTGAGCTTTGCAGACTGCACTGCTTTGCTCCATGCCTCGTCATACCGCTCCTCTTTTAATGCCCTTTCCCATTCTTCGCGGGCGCGTTCTCTAAGCTGATTTCTCTCCTTAATTACCCTATGCTTGAGCTCCGGTGGCTCCCCGTCAAAAATATACACGGGTAGAATACCAAGTTCTATCAGGTTTACATTCCGGTAGAGGAGACCTGAGAGGTGGCTCGTAATCCTTCCGCTGGAGTCACG
>WANW01000005.1 GCA_015521615.1 Candidatus Hydrothermarchaeota archaeon | reverse complement strand
GCCATCTCCTTGGAGCTGGTATCTATGAGCCTTGCCTGGTTCTGTGCCTTCGTAGCTATCTGCTGCACCGCCGAGGTAATCTCATCGCTCGCCGCATTCAGCTGCTCCGAGGATGCAGCCTGCTCCTCTGCTGTAGCTGCTACTCGCTCGGATGCCAGCTTGACCTTTGTCACCAGCTTTGCGAGATTCTCTCGAGTCCTGTTGAAGGTCTCTATAAGTGTGCCAAAGGCGTCCTTTCTATCAGCGGTTATACCCTTTGTAAGGTCTCCCTCCGCGACAGCCTTAACCACAGGCAGAAGCCTCTCCACCTGCGCTTCGAGATACTCTTTGGCTTCAATAATCTGGCGCTCCCTCTCCTTAAGCTCCCTCATATCTTTCAGGATTACCAGGCCGCCATATACATCGCCACTGGCATCAAAGAGAGACGCAGCATTCACCTGCACGGGTATCTCCTCACCATTTATGCTGGAAAAATTCGCCTCCCTGTTTCTGATAATGTCCTTTGCATTCATAGCCTCGCGAACAATTGCCTCAACTTCATCCTGGAATATCTCTCTGAAGCGCGCTCCCTGTGCCTCTGAGGCTGAGTAGCCGGTGATCTCCTCTGCAGCGCTGTTGAAGTATGTGACCCTCATGTCCCTGTCCACTGTCACCAGGGGATCCGGGATACCCTTTATCACCGAATCCGACTTCCTGAGAGCATTGACCACATTGTTCTTCATTTCCTGGATAGCTCTGGTTAAAACACCTACCTCATCGTTAGAGTCTGAAACCTTGATCTCACGGTCCAGATCACCGCCAGCTATTGCTCTGGCATCATCAACCAGCCTGTCTATGGGCTTTGTGATCCTGCGGGACATTACCAGCCCGAGAGCTGCCACAAGAATGCCTGCAATTGCAGCAATCATTATGCTGTTTCTTCTAATATCACTGGAGATTGCTGTAAGTTCGCTCGATGGGATGGCTGCAAGGGCATAATACTCCCTGCCGTTTGCCAGCTTTACCTTCCTGTAATAGGCAGTCCACTCCCTGCCATCGTCTACGTAGGTCAGTGTGCCCTCATCGCCGGTCAGGTCTTCAGCATTAATTATCAGATTGCCGGCACTTGATTCATCGAACTCCAGTTCTGGATTTCTGCCATTTGCAACAAAGAGTGCGCCCAGGATTTTGCCTTCAGCATTTCTGTAGTTGGGGTCGATGAGCATTCCATAGCCTTCCTTTCCCACCTTGAGGTTCTTTATAGGCTCGGTGATTTTGTCAGCCTTGTAGTTTATAATAATAAGACCAACCCTTTCTCCGCCGATGTCAAAGGGCATCGAATACCTTATCGCTGGCGTGCCCGTTGCTCTGGCGATGCTTATGGCTGAGATATGCACATCGTTCTCCCCGACCACCTTCTTGCGGATAATATCATCAAACCATCCCTTGTCGCCTTTATAATCCTTGACATCCTCCTTGCCGAGCTTGACCCCGACGAGCACATTTCCGTCCTTCCAGAAGATTCTTATCATATCAATGTCGGGTCTCTCCTTGGCGATTTCCATAAAGTAATTCAGAACTTCCTGATAGGCCTCAGAATCCCTGAGCAGCTGCGGATAGGCAGCACCTCTTTCATACTTTTTAGCCTCTTCATCCAGTTCTTTGTTTTCATATCTCTCCATTATCAATCTCTGCACTGCAGGGTGTTTTTTAATCAGCCTTATTTCACTTTCAAAGCTCTTTGAGTGGTCAACTGCGCGCAGGGCTGCGCCTTCAACATTTGTTTTTAGGTTTTCCATGCCCTGCGCCTTGAGAGTATCCCCCGCCTTATCTGAGGAGACGTATGTTACAAGAGTGAGTGGTACAAGTGCCGAAAACAGCACCACCAGTATTATTTTAACCGCCAGTCTGTCCTTCATCCCTCTCAATCTATCTTTCATTCCCTCAACACCCCCTGTATTGATATACTCTTTCCAAACAGGAATACTGGATTCTTACGTAGCCTTAAAGGTCTATTTATTATTTATTTTTCATATGCTGAAACCAGATTTATAAAAAAAGTTGCAGCTTATTATCTAACAGAAAATATTAAAGATGAACGACCACTAATAACTCACAAATGAGTAGCTACTCAAAAAAGTATATAAATGAGAAGGCATCAGGAAATGGAGAGGAGATGATTAGGATGAGGCTGGCGATAGTGGCAGCAGAGTTTAATTATGACATAACCTACGCGATGGTGGAGCTTGCCAAGGAGCATGCACAGTTTTTGGGAGCAGAGGTTAAAAAGGTTGTCCGCGTTCCTGGGGTCTTTGATATGCCCCTGGCGGTGAAGAAGCTCTTGGAGCGTGAGGATATAGACGGTGTGGTAACCCTTGGCGCGGTTATAGAGGGGCAGACGGAGCATGATGAAATTGTGATGCAGCATGCATCGCGCAAAATAGCAGACCTGGCCCTCGAATATGACAAACCCGTTGCCCTTGGCATCTCTGGTCCAGGGATGAGCCGCCTTGAGGCACATCAGCGGGTGAAGTATGCAAAGCGTGCCGTTGAAGCGGCGGTTAAGATGTACCGCAGGCTGAGGGAAATAGAGGAGTAGTCCTCCTCTCTACTTTTTTTCCAGCCTCCTGTCAGGGTAGTTGAGCTCTATTATGCGTTGCAGTATGCTACGCGTTGAATGAAGTTTGCATTCCCGGTACTCGCTGATTCTCACAACTTCACAGTGGAGCCCGCGCCTCTTAAGCTCCTCTTTGATATCCTCCTCTCGATGGGTCTGGTCTGGTCCCAGAGCTATGACATCAGGCTTAATTTTCTCCACTGTGGCGTATATGTCATCCTCCTCCCCGAGCAGGGCGACATCCACAGGCTTAAGTGCGGCGACCATCTCAACACGCTGCTCTTCGGGTACAACAGGAATGCGCTTTCGCTTAGTAACAGTTAAGTCTCTCGCGACTATCACCACGAGCACATCACCCTTCTCCTTTGCCTTTTCCAGAAAAAACACATGTCCCGGGTGCAGGATGTCAAATACGCCACCAGCCATAACGATACGGAGCTTCTTTCTGCCCAGGGGGGTGAGCATATATGCATCATTATCCTTCTTCAGCAATCCCGATTCTACAAGCTTATGTAACCTGTCTTCCAGATCAATACTTATACATTCAGTTTCCTGTCCTATCCTATCATGGCTTGCTCTTACTCCCAGAAGATTCAGTTTCCAGACTGCAGCGAGAAGTTTTGTTTCCATATTAATTTCACACCCTCCTATGTAAAGTCCTCCAGAGCACGTTGCCTGCCCTGCTTCTTTTCCCCTTCAAAAGCTGCTAGGTGTCTTCCTACCCTGCGCCTGATTGAAGTCTGAACTTCATTAATGGTACCCGCTGCAGACACCACCTCAAAATTTTCTGACTCCTCTGCCAGGGCTAAATAAACCTCTCTAACCTTCTCAAGGAACTCAACTCTCTCAAAATGCTCTCTCTCACGCACACTTGTGCGAAGAGAATTGCGGGAGGATATTCTGCGCAATGCTACCTCTGGGTCCACATCAAGATAGATTACCAGATCTGCCTCCGGTGCAAAAGAATTGATCTCCCTGAGCCAGGACATCTCCAGCCCAGAGGCAGACTGGTAAGCAAGCGAGGAGTAAACGTATCGCTCTGTAATAACCACCTTTCCCTCATGGAGCTTTTTCATTATCTCGCGCAGATGCTCACTTCTGTCAGCTGCGAATAGCAGCGCCTCTGTGCGGGCATCAAAGCATGAGGTGCGCAAACTTTTGCGAAGAAGCTTCCCTATAGCGCCCTCGGTTGGCTCCTTTGTCAGGAAGACATCATAACCCTTCTCTCTTATCCAGCGCGCTAGAAGCTTCGCCTGTGTCCCCTTGCCGGCGCCGTCTATACCCTCGAAGGCTATAAGGAGCATTGTATTTTACTTCCCCCTCTCCATTTAAATATGCTTCCCATTGTTACCGGAGCAATCTATCCTGAGCACCATGGCCACGGTAGTGTAGCCTGGTTAGCACAAGGGACTGTGGATCCCTTAGCCCGAGTTCAAATCTCGGCCGTGGCCCTATAGCCCATGTCCTTTACTATTTTTCAAACTTTTTTGTATTCTTTCCGCAACCAAAGTGGATGAAAGGTATAAATACTCTTCCGGCCTATTCTACCAGAGGTGATAATCATGGGAGAAAATGACCTGAAAGCGAAGGTAAAGGACTGGCTGGAGAAAGAAGGTATTTTTAAAGAAGAGGTGGAAAATGAGAAGGCTGAGTTTCATTTTCTTGTACAGTTTCCGAAGGGTTCGAGATATATAAGTGAAGTAATAAAGCCCAGAGATAGGGACTATATAATAGTTGGGAGTAGCATACAGCTGGCGGATGAGCACTATAAAGCGCTGCATTCGATGCCAAAAGCTGAAAAAGAAGCCCTGCTCTGGCAGTGGAGGTTTGACCTTCTCTTTCGCGATGCGGAGTTCAGAATGGTGCCTAGTGCTCAGGAGCTAAAAGGACTGGAATTTACGAGGTCCATTTATGAGGAGGAAGTGACGAGAAGCACGCTGATAGGTGCCCTGCGGGAGATATTCAAGTGCAAGCTCTACATAATCTGGAGGGTGGCACAACTGATGGGCAGAGGAGAATCAGAAGGCCAGATTTACAGGTAAACATTACCAAAATTTTTTATTTTTACAGGATCTATTTCGCTTATGAATAATAATCACTGTTTCTCTTTCACCATCTTTTACCTCCACATCATGCCCTTCTGCAGCCATTTGCTTTGGAACATTCTCTCTAGCGCAGGGCATGTCTACAAGAACAAGGAGCTTCTCCCCATCTTTAAGCCTATCCAGAGCCCTAAGTGTTTTAATAAGTGGTATGGGGCATAGCTCCCCTCGAAGGTCAAGCTTTTTCATGCCTTACAAAGCCTCAGCCATTGCCATCGAGCAGGTTATCCAGCTTCTTCTTAAGCAACTCCTTTGGTATGGCTCCCACCACGCCATCTATCAGCTCGCCTTTATTAAAGAAGGCAAGGGTTGGCACTGAAAACACCTCATAGTGGGCGGCAAGCTCTTCGTTCTCATCGATATCTACCTTAACGAATTTCACTCTGCCGTCGTATTCCTCAGCCAGCTCTTTAAGTGTCCTGGCTATAATAAAGCAGGGAGGGCACCACTCAGCATAGAAGTCCACGAGTACGGGGAGCTCTGAAGCGAGCACCTCTTCTTTGAAATTCTCACCGCTCACCTTGGCAATTTTCATACCTATCCCATACTAGAAGCTTAATACAAAGTCACTAACCATCACGACGTCTGTATAGAAGGTGTCCGGGTCAGCGATGCCCACCCCTTCGATGAAATCCTCATCTTTGAACTCGAAGATGTCTTTGTTGAGCGGGCAGGCAAGAAGCAGCGCACCTTCCATTTCCAGCATGGTTAGCATGTCCTCAGGAGTTGGAAGTGCGAGCTCTTCCATCTTTGCCATCACTTTGCGCTGGATTTCTTCAGGCTGATCCGGCAGACACTTTAACTCGCGAATCTTCTCCTTGTGCACTACATTTATTCCACGGGAACCAAAGAAGACAGTCACATCAGCGCCAGAGCGAAGAAGGCTCAACGCAGTCATAAGGCCATTAAAAACCTGGCATAATTCATCGTGGAAAAGCAGCACAGTCACCTTTTTCTTCTCAGCCATATTTCTCACCTCCAATATATTATGATATGATGATATATAAATTTTTCCTGACATATCATGATATCATAATTTCAGGAAAAGTATTTATTTGCTCTATATCAATCTTCTCTTTATGCAGAGCAACGAAACGTGGCTTGAACTCAAAGCAAAAACCTTCAAGGTTTTCGCTGATCCCACGAGGCTGCGTATTTTAGAAGTGCTGCGCGAGGGTGAGTTCAACGTCTCCGCTATAATGGAAAAACTGGGGCTGAAACAGAGTACAGTTTCGCAGCATCTGCGAATGCTCAAGGAGTGTGGTGTTGTGACCACAAGAAAGGAGGGCAGAGAGATATACTACAGCCTCAAAAGCGATAAGGTGATAAAAATACTCGATGAGGGCGATGAACTCCTTGCACAGACCATAGAGGAGCTAACCTCCTGCGTCTGTCCCTGACCACTTTTGGTTTTTTCACCGCTTTCATTATGAAAAGATCGCCACAATGAGTATTTACAATGATAAAAAGAAAAGGTATTTATGCCAATAATAATACTATTTTTGCAGTTAGTATTACTGAGGTAAAATAATGAGCAACGACGTGCTACTTCCCCTTATCGCCCTTTCGGTTGGAATAAAACATGGTGTGGACTGGGACCATATTGCTGCAATTATGGATATAACTGCGGCACAGCAGAGCCGACGGAGAGGTGTTCTTCTCAGCCTTCTCTATGCTATAGGGCATGCAAGTGTTGTGGCAGTGCTCGCTCTTGGGGCTCTGATTATTGGTCTTTCTCTACCACCTGGCATAGACAGCGTCATGGAAAAGATTGTGGGTATAACACTTGTGCTCCTCGGGCTGTATGTTCTGTATTCCCTCCATACGCACAGGGAGGAGGAATTCAGAATCATGCCGCGCTGGGCTATTGTTGCAAATGCAGTTATAAGAGCCTATGACTGGAGTATTGCAAAGCTCAACAATATGCCCATGAGGCAGCGCAACGTGTGGAAAGGAGGTTATGGCGGAACCTCTGCATACGTTATAGGCATGATTCATGGCATAGGCGCGGAAACACCAACACAGGTGATGCTCTTTGCTCTAACCCTTGGCACCGGTGCAGCCGCTGGTAAAGAGACCGCCATCTTCCTGATACTCTCCTTTGTTTCAGGCCTGATAATTACCAATACTTTAATGGGAGTACTTGGGGCATATGGAATAGCAACCTCTGCGAACAGGAATAGAATTTACAGGTGTGTGGCCCTGGTAATAGGTGTCTTCAGCCTTGCGCTAGGGATAGCATTTCTGCTGGGTGGAGCTACCTTTCTGCCAGACCTTCAGGCACTGATCTAAACGGGAAGGGGCAAGTTTATATTTTGCGCTGTTAAATACGCAGAAAGGTGTGGCCATGGTAGTGATAAAGCCATTCAGAGGTGTGCGTTATAATCCTGAGAAAGTGGACATTTCTCGCGTTGTTACTCCGCCCTACGACGTTATAAGTGATGAAGAGCGAGAGCGCTATTATGCTCTGCATGACTACAATATTATCCGGCTTGATTACAGTAAGGGCGAGGGTGAGAAGAAGTACATTGAGGCAGCAAGACTCTACAGGCAATGGAAGGAGGAAGGGGTGCTCATTCAGGATGACACCCCGGCTCTGTACTACTGTCGCCAAGATTATGAGGTGAAGGGTGAGAAAAAGGCTCTTCGTGGCGTTATCGCCCTTGTAAAGTTGAGCGAGTACAGTTCCGGTGAAGTTCTCCCGCATGAGGAGACATTGAGCTCACCGAAAAAAGACCGCCTTGCCCTGCTCCGTCATACAAAGGCAAGCTTCAGTCAGATCTATGGTCTCTATGAGGATCGCGAAGCGAGGGTAACGGGGATAGTTGAAGAAGCCCTAGAGGAGCCTCTTGTGGATTTTTTTGATGCCACAGGTAATAGACACCGGCTTTGGCGGATATGTGATGAGAAAGTTATAGAGGAGGTTACTCACGCCTTCCATGGTAAAAGGATTTTCATAGCTGATGGACACCATCGCTATGAGACAGCTCTCGCCTATCGCAATGAGATGCGCCGGCTTACAGGCAGAACCTCGGGTGATGAACCTTTTGATTATGTACCAATGTTTCTCACCAACATGTATGATAAAGGTGTTACCATACTGCCAGCACACCGTGCGATTAAATATGAGTTTTCCACAGAGGAGTTTCTGGATAAGGCGCTAAAGTTTTTTGATATTCACAGTTTTGGCATAAATAAAGAGTCATTCTTCCACTTTTTATATCGTGATGACAGGAATTTTGGATTTTACCACGGGGATTTTTATGGCCTCGTACTGAAGGATTACGGTGTTATGGACATGTTGCTCCCTCAAAAGTCCCCGACCTTACGAAGATTGAGTGTGAGTGTACTTCACTCTCTTATTCTTGAAAAGATCCTGGGATTTACCTGTAGAGAGGATAATATAGCCTATATAATCGACGAAGAGGAGGCAATTGCAGCTGTGGTACGGGGAGAGTTTACAGCGGTCTTCTTTTTGAACCCCACTCGCGTTGAGGAAATTCGTGACGTGGCTCTTGCGGGAGAAAAGATGCCAGGCAAGGCGACGTACTTCTACCCGAAGCTTCTCACGGGGCTGGTTATCTATGACATGAGGGGTTAGGATGCATGTAGGGGAGGCGTGCTACCCCTGCCTGATAGAGCAGGGCAGGCGTGTTCTAAAACAGTGCGGAATATATGGAGAAAAGGAGGAGGAAATCATGCAGATGGTGGAGGAGTTTGTTGCTACAAACTACTCCTCGGAGGCTATCCCTGCACTGCTTGGTACTGAGCTTCATCGTATGCTCAAAAAGCTGACCTCCTGCGATGACCCCTTCCGGAAGGCGAAGGCAGAGGCCAATGCCCTTGCTATGGAGCTGATTCCCCTGGCAAAAAAGATTATAGATGACGCACAGGACCGGCTTGAGGCTGCAATTAAGGTGGCGTTGGCCGGAAATCTGCTTGATTATGGTGTTTACGGCGCAAATACTGGAGAGGGGGTACTCAAAAAGGCGCTGGAGGAGGGCCCGGTAATTAATCACTTCCCCCAACTAAAACGGCTTATTAAGAGGAGCAGACGTGTACTCTATCTCCTGGACAACGCCGGTGAGGTTGCCTTTGATAAGCTTCTTATAGAAGAGCTTACGAGGCTTAACCTCGAAGTTACCGCGGTGGTGAAGTCCCTGCCAGTAATCAATGATGCCACCCTTGAGGATGCCGTACAGGTTGGACTTACGCACACATGCAGAGTCATAGCCTCTGGCAGCGATGCGGTTGGTGTGGATTTTAAAGAAGCTTCGGAAGAGCTTTTGCGAGAATTTAATAGCTCTGATTTTATAATCGCCAAGGGACAGGGGCATTTTGAAACACTGGATGCCTATACAACCAGGCCCATTGTATTCCTTCTCAAAGCTAAGTGCACTACCGTTGCCAGAGAGCTCGGTGTACCTGAGGGGAGCAGTGTGGTGCTGGTGAGGAGCTTTTAGTGTTCAGGCATGATTACACGAAACTTATTTATATACAGTGTTCTCAGAGATGGAACGAAATAATGGAGGAGAAAAACATGAGAAGGTTTGTAATTGCTGCCGGCATCCTGTTGCTGGTGCTTGCCTTTGCGGGCTGCACCGGTGGTGGAGGCGAGACAAAGACAACTGCCCCTGCAACAGAGGCCCCTGCCGTTACACAGCCTCCTGCAACGGAGGCACCAAAGGAGTCTGCGGAGGAAGCGGCTCCTGGATATGAGGAGACAGCACTCCACGGCGAAGGTAAGTGCGACCAGTGTCACGATGCTCCAACCCTCAAGGACATGCGCGCCGGGCTGCACAAGCAGGCGTTTGAGAAGTTCGAGGGGCACAAGAATTTCTGTAAAGAGTGCCACGATGTCCAGACAACCTGCACGAAGTGCCACGAGCTTCCTGCTATAATGCAGTGAAGCAGTAAAATTTAAAACCTCTACCACCTTTTTTATATTTTATGAAAGCTGTGCTGTGGTTTCTGACTTTTATTTTTTTGTTCCCTTTAGTATTTGCCATGGAAAATGAAGCAGGAGTTAAGGTTTATACCTGGGAGGATTATTTTGCCTTTTTTCTGGGTGTTGCACTGGTGGGAGCTGGCATAGCCATAATCAGAGAGTACCTTCAGGATGGCGCCTCCCAGAGATAGCCGGCAATGGAGAGGAGTATGAAAAATGCCAGGCTTGCCATGCCGGCAACTGTTCGCTTTCTTTTAGTTTGAGGATTTTCTTCACCTGAGTCAATGTATGGTACTAGGAATAACAGGGCAAGTATGCTCAGGAGAAGAAGGATGTTTATAAAGTTGAGGCGGGGTGAAATATAGCCAAGCCCGCGCTCTATTACATAGAGCCACAAAAATAACCATGGTGGCTTCAGACTTACTGTAAGCTCTGCGGATGGTTTTGCGGCGAGTTCAAAGGGGTTGAGAACGCTTATGAGCAAAAGGAAGCCTGTGGTAATACAACCCACACCCACTTCCAGCCAGTAAAAGCGTGCCTTTTTTATATAGTAATAGTGGAGCCCCAGGAATAGGAGGTAGAGAAGGGGAAGGAGTACCGCATGGGCAACATAAAATCTAGCCAGGCTGCGCGATGTTATCTCGGTACCACCGAGAATCAGGCTGCGGAGTGTGTCACCAATTAATGGAGTGTAGGCAACGATTGAGGTGGTAATCTGGATGCTGTAGTAGCCTATTTCATCCCAGCGCAGAAGGTAACCTGAGAAAAGGAAGAGTACAGTTATCAGAAGGAGTACTACACCGCTTATCCAGGCGTAGCTGAGTTTTAACTCCTTTATATCTTTAACAGAATTGATACGTTGAAGCCTGGAGATGAGATAGCTACCTTCGGCCCAGACATAAATCCTGCCCTTATAGGTGCCCATGAAAAAAACTCTTATGAGATGAAGGAGGGTTGAGGCTATCAGTATGTCGGTGGCATAGTGGTGTATACTAAGCATCAGCTGACCAAAGGCAACATAATCATCTATGTATATTATACTTTCATAAGCAACGCTGGGATGTGGCTCATACCAGAAACCCAGTGCTATTCCAGATATTACAAGCACTATAAAACTAGCAAGCGATGCAGCACTGGGCCAGTATATAGGATTTAGAATCAGCCGCTTTCCCCAGCTTAATACCTGCACGCTACCACCGCTACTTATTGAGGCGGGGGGATATAAAAAGGTGGTGCATGCGCAACCTCATGGATGCAAGCATTATTATAATACGCCGGGGGGAGGATTCAGAACCAAACTTCAGAAAGTTTGATCGTCAGATTGCGGTATCTTGCGATACCGCTATTAAAAACCAAGGCTTAAGCGGTGGCTAAGGTACGCCGGTGTATCAGTCATAAAATTTGCCATGTCCAGAGAACCCTTCTCCACTTACCACATCTCTTATCTCCCTAATAGAGTCCTACCATTTCGGTGCATTATTTATTGTATCGTTTTTAGATCAAATCTGTCTAAATTCATAACCTTATTCCACGCTGCTATGAAATCGTGGATGAATTTTTCTTTTGCGTCATCGCAAGCGTAAATCTCCGCTACTGCCCTCAATTCGTCGTGGTGCCCAAATATAAGGTCCACCCTTGTAGCAACCCATTTTTCTTCTCCTGTTTTCCTGTCATATCCTTTGAAAAGATAACGATTATTATCAGCGCTTTTCCATTCAATTCCCATATCCAGCAGGTTCACAAAGAAGTTATTGGTTAATCGCCCGGGAGTTTCGGTGAGGACCCCATAGTTTGAATACTGATATGTTGCACCGAGCACCCTCAGACCACCCACCAGAACGGTCATCTCAGGAACAGTCAATGCAAGAAGTTCTGCCTTATCAACTAAGAAGTATTCGGGGGTGGTATAAACATCCGACTCATCAAAACTTGTTGGATCTCTAAAGTAGTTCCTGAAACCATCTGCAAAGGGCTCTGTTGCCTTGTAAAACTCCACCTCTATATCTTCCTGCCTCGCATCTACCCTGCCCGGGGTAAAGGGAACCTCTACATCAAAGCCAGCATTTTTAGCAGCAGCCTCTATGGCGGCACACCCTCCGAGCACAATCAAATCTGCTATGGAAACCCTCTTTTTGCTCCCGTAATTTTTTTGCTCCTCATTGAATTCCCGCTGAATGTCCTCATACACGGATATTATCCTTTTCAATTCATCGGGATGGTTAACCTCCCACTGATTCATGGGATACAGCCTTATACGAGCACCGTTTGCTCCTCCCCTTCTGTCCGAGTTCCGGTAGGTTGAAGCAGACGCCCAAGCAAAGTAAACAAGTTGTGAAATGCTCAATCCTGAATTTAGAATCTTCGCTTTTAGCGAATTAATTTCCTCCCTGTCTATAACCTCCCAGTCCCTCTCCGGTAGAGGATCCTGCCAGACAAAGGTCTCCTTAGGAATATAGGGACCCGCATAGCATGCCTTTGGACCCATATCTCTGTGGGTGAGTTTAAACCATGCCTTTGCAAACGCTTTTTCAAACTCATCTGGATTTTCAAGAAATCTCTTTGCTATCTTTGAATACTCAGGGTCTACCTTTAAAGCGAGGTCTGTTGTCAGCATTGTGGGCTTATACTTTTTATACGGGTCGTCGGCATCGGGTATCATCTCTGGGGCATCCTTTGCAACCCACTGATACTTTCCAGCCGGGCTTTTTGTGAGTTCCCATTCATATTCAAAGAGGAACTTCAGGTAGTAGATGCCCCACCTTGTCGGGGTTAGAGACCACGTAACTTCTAATCCCGAAGTGAAAGTATCCGGACCTTTTCCTGTTCTGTATTTGAACTCCCAGCCAAGCCCCTGTTTTTCCAGAGGCGATGAACTTGGGTCTGGGCCAAGATACTTGTCTGGCGCTGCCCCGTGGCATTTTCCAAAGGCATGGCCACCGGCGATTAGTGCAACAGTCTCTTCGTCGTTCATCCCCATGCGGGCAAAAGCGTCCCGTATCTCTTTTGCAGACTCCAGCGGATCCGGGTTCCCAGCCGGACCTTCTGGATTAACATATATCAATCCCATCTCCGTTGCTGCATAAGGAGGTCTCAGCTTTCCTTCCCTGACCCTGTGGCTGGTTAACATCTCCTCTTCAGGCCCCCAGTCAGGGCTTTCATCAGGCTCAAAAATATCTTCCCTGCCCAGGGCAAATCCCAGTATTTTAACCCCCATATCCTCGAGGGCAACAGTGCCCGCAAGGATTATAAGGTCCGCCCAGGAGAGTTTTTTCCCATACTTCTTTTTTATCGGCCAGAGCAATCTGATAGCTTTATCGAGACCTATGTTATCGGGCCAGTTTATCCTGGGTGGAAATCTTATACTTCCGTTTCTTGCACCTCCCCTCCCGTCAAAGATGCGATAACTTCCAGCACTGTGCCAAGCCAAACGGACAAAAAGCGGGCCATAATGTCCAAAGTCAGCGGGCCACCAGTCCTGTGGAGTTCTCATAAGTTCCTTTAAGTCTTTTATCACATCATCCACATCAAGACTCTGAACCTCTCGCATGTAGTCATATTCTCCCCCATACGGGTTGGAACTCGGGCAGTTCTGCCTTAGAATCTTCAGATTCAATCTGTTTGGCCACCAATCTGTGATCCATCTCTTTCTTGGTTTGGGTTTTTTATCAACCATTTTACAGCCACCTTTGTATCAATATTTTTATCTCTTTTTACTTAAGTTTTTTTATTTCAAACGTGCATTGAGAATTTTCTGCTAACGTGTTGGAGATATATGACGTTTGCTCGCAGGGGCAAATCTGAGCAAAGCATAACAGGGCGAAGCTTCATATCCGCATAAAATTTTGAGCATAAAATTCTC
>WANW01000004.1 GCA_015521615.1 Candidatus Hydrothermarchaeota archaeon | reverse complement strand
GGCAGGGGGCGGAAAACTTTTCCACGAGGACTAAGCCTCAAGTGAATACCAACTCCGTCCCCTCAGCCTATGACAATCTCTAAATCATAGAATAAGTATGTATACAAGTGAAAATAAGAAGGTTCCCCCTCCCCCATTATGCCCCGTTAGAATATTTAACACTTTATTATGCTGTTTATATATTATTTTTCTTTCGAATTCTGAAAAAATAACAAACTTCTGATTCGCTTATCTCACAGCCATTATAACATCGCCGGCTGCGACGTTCGCTCCCTCTTCCACAAATATCTCCTCAACTGTGCCGCCGTGGCTCGCGATGACGTCGTTCTGCATCTTCATAGCTTCAAGCACAGCCACGACGTCGCCCTTATTCACCCTGTCGCCCTTCTTTACGTTTATCTTTACTATCATTCCCTGCATCGGTGCCTTAATTCCGCCCTCCACGTCCTTTGGCACAGCCTTTTGCTTCTCTGCTGCCACCTGGGTAATCTCTATGAAACCACCCACCGGCTTTACGCGTACGTTGAACTCCTCGCCGTCAACCTCAACCACATACTCAGTGGGAATACCTTTCTCTTCCTTTGCCTCGGCCTCGCGCTTCTCAGGCAGCGGCTCCTCGCGCAACTCGCCTTTAAGGAACTTCACAGCTATCGCAGGGTAAAGCGCGTAGGTGAGCAGATCCTCCTCCTTTTTGATTATCCCCAGCTTCTCCGCCTCTTCTTTAAGCTGGTGCAGCTGGGGTGGGAGCAAATCCGCAGGGCGGCAGGTTATAACCTCCTCGTCGCCTATTATCTTCGCCTTGACCTCCTCGTCTATGGGCGCTGGCGGTCTGCCGTAGAGCCCGCGGACATAGTCCTTAACCTCCTTTGGCACCACCTTATAGCGCTCTCCCACAAGGACATTCATCACCGCCTGAGTACCGACGATCTGCGACGTGGGCGTGACCAGAGGCGGGTAGCCCAGGTCTTTTCGCACCCGTGGCACCTCTTCAAGAACCTCGTGCAAGCGGTCTAGGGCGTTCTGCTCCTTAAGCTGGGCTATTAAGTTGGACATCATCCCCCCGGGAATCTGGTAGAGCAATACATTTACGTCTACCATCTCTGAGATGTCCTCGATAATCGCATCGTACCGCCTTCGCACCTCCTTGAAGAAGGGTGTTATTTCAGCAAAAGCCTCTAAATCAATGCCGGTGTCATAGGGCGTGCCCTTGAGTGCGGCTACCATGCTCTCCGTGGGTGGCTGTGAGGTGCCCCACGCAAAGGGAGACATCGCCGTGTCTATTATGTCCACACCCGCCTCTATTGCGGCGAAGTAGGCGATGGGCGCCATACCAGAGGTGCAGTGGGAGTGCAGGTCTATGGGTATGGAAATCTCCTTTTTCAGTGCCGTAACGAGGTCGCGCGCGGCCTGAGGGGAGATGAGCCCCGCCATATCCTTTATGCAAAGCGAGTCGCACTCAAGCTCCTCCAGTTTCTTCGCAAGCTCCACGTAGCTCTCAATGGTGTGCACCGGCGAAATTGTATAGCATATTGTACCCTGGACGTGTGCACCAAGGCGCTTGGCAACGCGTATCGCAAACTCCATGTTGCGGATATCGTTGAGGGCGTCGAATATTCGGAATATATCCACACCGTTCTGGTAAGCTTTCTCGATAAACTTCTCTACTATATCATCGCTGTAGTGCTTGTAACCAACGAGGTTCTGCCCGCGAAGGAGCATCTGTGTGGGTGTGTTCTTCATGTGCTTCTTGAAGGTGCGGATGCGCTCCCACGGGTCCTCATTCAGGTAGCGGATGCATGAATCGAAGGTGGCGCCGCCCCATACCTCCATGGAGAAGAAGCCCACCTCATCCATCTTCTCGATTATGGGCAGCATGTGGCGCATCCGCATTCGCGTTGCGGCCAAACTCTGGTGCGCATCACGAAAAGTTGTGTCGGTAATCTTTACCCTGGGCACGCCTATAACCTCTCTCGCCTTGTGAAGCCGCAATTAGGCCGAGCAGTCTCAACGGTAACAATTTTTAACTCACCTCTGCACGTAGCTCTTCCCGAAGCGCAGCGCCTCCTCGGCGCGCTGAAGCTCCCGCCCGAGATAAAGGGCATGTGAGAGCTCGCCTATTAAGCCCAGGCGCAGCAGTGTGTCGCCTATATCCTTTGCGCTTTCGCCGGTGACAACAAGGTTGAGCTTCCCATCCCTGAAATGGGCACAGTAAATCATATCGTCGTCCACGTATATCTTGAAGTAGCCCCTTTTGTCCCATGAATGCGAGGTATTCTGCTCAGCCTTTACCGTTTTGGCTCGCTTTACCTCCTCTGGCAGGGGCTCGCGCCTTATTCTCTTCTCCTTGCACACCAGCAGGCTGAGCCCGAGGTCCTTGGGCAGGCTTTTGCGGCGCTTTGCCAGGAACATCATTTTCGTTGCCACGCTCAGCTCGCGCACGCTACCACGAGTCTTCCCGCTGGCCTCGGGGGTGAAGAGGATACTCGCTCCCACCTCGCTGGCTATGCCTGCGAGGACAGCGTTTACTCCTGTGGAGTCGGCATCCAAGAGTTCGCTCACATTGCCCAGTCCGAAAAGCATCACCCGTTCAGGGTGGCGCTCCCCGAAGCGGTGATATGCTTCCACGCTCTCTGTGAAGCCAAAATTTAGCGGGGAGAGCAGGGGGTCAGCTATAATCTTTTTAAATCCCTGCTCCTCTGCTAATGCTATGTTCTCCTCCAGGAGCTTCACCCGTTGCTCAGCCCGCCTGGGAATCTCGCCTCCCCGACGGGGGATTATAACGCTTGGTGTTTCTATGCCGGAAAACTCCTTCAAAAGCTCGTGGTCGAAGCTCAGAATGAGGTCAGCACCTGCGTCTATGGCTTCTGCAAGGTTGCGTGCGTCCATGGTATCTATGGAGAGGGGCACTCCCAGTGGCTTTAAAAGCTCTATAACCTCTGCCACACGCTGGGGCGAGGACTCCATTATCCCCAGGTCTATTATGTCGGCGCCGCAGCGCTTGAAGTACTCAGCCTGCCTCAGAATCTCCTCATCGCTCAGGTGCTCTACTCCCACAATCTCGGCCAGCACCCGCATTGGAAAGTCTCTCCCAACCGCGAGGCCGCCTATGAGCATATTCCCTCTGCGCTTGAGCAGCTTCTCTTTTACCTTCGCAGAATCAACGCGTTTTAGTTCGCGCAGTGTCTGAGCTATAACCATATCCTCAATCAGGGCATCCGCTGGAGTGGTGGTGGAGAGTTCAATATTATCCAGATTTTTTAGAAGGACCTCCAGATCTGCGATGTCACGGGTGCCCTTATACACAGGTACACCGGTTACGCGAGCTACTTCGGCGACGTCGCCTTTGATCAACCCCGGCACCAGCACCATATCTACGTCACGAACCCTGCCCAGGCTCTCTGCAATCTTTCTCGGAGTTAAAAGACTGGCCACCTCCTCGCTGGTTATATGCACCTTTGCAGAGAAGCGCCTTGCTATTGCGAGAGCGCGCTCTGCTGCAAGCTTTCCGGTAACTATGAGCACCTTCATATCCGCGATAAGTATTTTAACGAGTAAAGGCTTTAAACCCATGCATGCTAAGCGCCCGTTTCAGAAGAACCGCAAATATCTTCATCGTGCCAATAGCCAGGCTATTCGCAGCGCTTGGTATAGCGCCCAATCTTCTGACCTTATTAGGTCTGCTTGCAAGCGTTGCCACCGCCTTTGCTCTTGCAGCTAAGCGTCTGGACATTGCCTTTGTGCTTCTTCTGCTCACAGGCTTCTTCGACGCTATCGACGGCGCTGTTGCAAGGTTAACACAGCGCGTCAGCAACTTTGGCGCCTTCTTTGACGCCACTCTGGACAGGTATGCAGATGCTGCGGTTATAATTGGTATTGCGCTCTATCTAGAGAGCCACTACCTGCTCGCCTTCCTCGCGCTTGTCGGCAGCTTCATGGTGAGCTACACCCGTGCAAGGGCGGAACTCTTTATTCCACGCTGCGACGTGGGTTTAGGAGAGCGCGCTGAGAGGCTTATAATAATTATCTTCGCCCTCGCCGCCAGCCTTGCCGGCTTTGTGGAAGCAGAACGTGCGCTATACTATGCGCTGGTGCTTGTGGCGCTGCTTTCCCACTCCACAGCGCTGGAGCGCATCTTCTACACCTATGCCTTTATGAAAGGCGGTAAGCAGAAAAAATAGAGGCAAAACCTTTAAGCAGCGCCGCCAATACTCTTACCAATGAAAAAGCGCCTTCTTATCCGTGGCGTTGTGCAGGGCGTGGGCTTTAGACCCTTCGTTTACCGCATAGCAACGCGGCTTGGTGTCCGTGGCTACGTTCGCAACCGTGGAAACAGCGTGGAGGTTCTTGCAATTGGCGATGTGGCACGTTTTATCGCCTGCCTTAAAGATGAGCTTCCGCCCCTGGCTGAGATTCATTCCATAGAGGAGCTTCCGGCAGGCGATAAGGATCACTATGATGGTTTTCTGGTGCTTGAAAGCTCACAGGAGGGCGGCAGGGGCTCTGTGATACCGCCAGACGTTGCAATCTGCAACGCCTGCTTAAAGGAGATTTTCGACCCCGGCGACAGGCGCTACATGTATCCCTTCACAGTGTGCACAGACTGCGGTCCCAGGTTTGCGATTATTGAAGCTCTGCCCTACGACCGCGAGAATACAACAATGCGCGACTTCAGCATGTGCAACGCCTGCGCTGAGGAGTACAGTAATCCAGGAGACAGGCGCTTTCATGCAGAGCCCATCGCCTGCCCGAAATGCGGTCCCGGCTACGAGCTTTATAAGGGTGAGAGCAGGGTTGAGGTAGACAATGCCATACGCGAAGCTGCCAGGCTTCTTGATGAAGGGTATATAGTGGCGATAATGGGCCTTGGAGGCACTCACCTGGCGGCGAAGGTTACCGAGGACGAGCCGATAGAGAGGCTCCGCAGAGCTTCACGCAGGCCTGAGAAGCCCTTTGCGATAATGGCGAGGGATATAGAGGCGGCGAGGCTATTTGCCAACATCAGCGAAGCTGAGGAGAAGCTTCTTCTCAGCCCGCAGCGCCCGATAGTGCTTTTGCAGAAGCGCGAGGATTCACCCCTCTCTCCACTGGTGGCGCCAGGGCTCAGCAACGTGGGGATAATGCTACCATACACGGGAGTGCACCATCTCCTCTTCCACCATTCGAAGGAGCCGGCCTTTATTATGACCTCCGCCAATGTGCCCGGTGAGCCGATGGCGATTACCCGCGAGGAGGTGCTGAGCCTGGGCTATCAGGATTACTCTCTGGTGCACAACCGCAGGATTCGCAACCGCGTTGACGATAGCGTGCTCAAGCTGGTGGCGGGTAGTACCGCATATCTGCGCCGCTCACGGGGTTATGTTCCCATGCCGATAGAGCTCAATCTGGAATTTGAGGGTGCAGTTCTCGCTCTTGGTGCCGAGGAGAACGTCGCCGGCTGCGTGCTCTCCGGCAAGCGCGCCTTCCTTACCCAGTACATCGGTGATACGAAGAAGCTTCCGACGCTTGAGTTTCTCAGGCAGGCATGCTCCACCCTCATGGAGCTGAATACTGTGGACGATCTCGCCTGCATAGCGCGTGACCTTCACCCGGAGTTTGCCACCTCTAAGCTCGCAGAGGAGCTCGCCTCGCTCTATTGTTGTGAGATAATGCAGGTGCAGCATCACCACGCTCATATTGCAGCGCTTCTTGCAGAGGCTGGGGAGAAGGAGCTGGTGGGCATTGCTATAGACGGCTTTGGTTATGGAGAGGATGGCAGAGCCTGGGGGGGTGAGGTGCTCTACTGCTCCGGGCATGAATTCTCTAGGGAGGCGCATCTGGAGTACAACCCCGCTCCCGGCGGAGATATGGCGACACGCTACCCGCTGCGCATGCTCGCAGGCATTCTATATCCACTCTACTCCGGGGAGGAGCTTGTTGAACTTCTCTCGAGCCTGGGGATGCGTGAGGGCGAGGCAAACGTTGTTGCCAGGCAGCTTGAGCGGGGATTTAACATTGTGGAGACATCGAGCATGGGGAGAGTGCTCGATGCAGTAGCGGCGCTTCTTGGCGTTTGCAGAACACGAACCTATGAGGGCGAGCCGGCAATTAAGCTGGAGGCTTTTGCAGTGAAGGGCAAACCCGAGCTGGAGATGCCCGTGGAGATAAGGAGAGAAGACAACCTTAAGGTCCTCGATACCTCCTGCATAATTGCAAAGGCCCTGGAATACCTGCGCGAAGGAAAGCGACGGGAGGATATAGCAGCAAGCGCTCAGGCAGCACTCGCAAGTGGAATTGCGATGCTTGCTGTAGCTGCTGCTGAGCGGCATGGTGTGGATAAGATAGGAGTTACCGGAGGCGTTGCCTACAATGATGCGATTGTGAGAAGGATAAAAGAGGAGGTAGAGAGGGAGGGATTTACACTTTTACAGCATCGTGTAGCCCCGCCAGGAGATGGGGGCATCGCTTTGGGGCAGTGTTACATAGCAGCAAAGCGAATAGAAGGGGGAACATAACTATCCCAGAAAGTGTTCAAGGCTGCGCTGATTTTTGCTCAGCCTGCGCTGCCTCGCCACGACGAACTCCTGAAATGCTTCCAAGTTTGGAAAGGAGAGCCTTGCAAGTGCCCTGAAGTTCCAGTCGCTGGCGTTTATCGCAGCGACGCTATTTGCGATGTTCGCAGCCTTCACGGCGTTCTCTGTTTTGAGGTAGCTCGCCAGAAAGGCGCCGGCGAAGGCATCACCGCAGCCTGTTAAATCCACGATGCGCCGCTGAATCACCGAGGGTGAGAAGCTGACTTCTCCGTGCTCGAGTATTATGCTGCCATAAACCCCCATCGTTACAACGATAATACTGTGCTTGAGCTTTTTAAGGGCGTTTATCGCATGTTCAAGGCTTCTCGTGCCGGTTAAGCGCATAGCCTCGTCGTCGTTTATTGTGAATATGTCCACTTCGCCTATGAGGTCGAGAAGCTCCTTTTTATACCTCTGGAAGTATGCTACATGGGTGTTGAGGGAAATTAAGCTGTAGGTGTGCTCCCTGAGGTAGCTGACAAATGAGTGCTGTTTGCTTGCAGCCATAGGAGCGATGTGAAATGCCTTGGCGGTGAGGTAGTTCTTGGGTATGTCCTTGGGACGAATGTGTATACCTACACCAAGATTGTATCTTTTGTAGTGCGCCTGTCCATTGTCGTCGTACTCAATCTCAAAGCTTGTGCTTTTTCCATGAACCTGCTTTACTCCGGAGGTGTCAACTCCAGCCTTTTTAAGCAGGGAGTAAAACTCACCAGGAAAGTCAGTACCAACACGGGTCACCACGCCAGCACGAGAAAAGATTTTGGCAGCGAGCGCAGAGTAAACTGCAGCTCCACCAAGTTGACACTTCTCTTCACCAGATATCCTAACTTGATCGACGCTGGCATGCCCTATTGCAATGATGTCCATGGTATAACCAGGCTGGCAGGGAATAAATTTTTTACTGGGGTTGCTCAGAAGCGAAGCTTCCGGTGTGACGAAGTTACTCGTTTCGTGCGAAGCACGATAGGGTGACGAAGTTTATCCTGGGAGTGAGGATGGCTAAAATATTTGAGATTTTAGAGAATTTTGTGTAATGGTGTATTAATTATTATAATTTGGTAAAATATCAGTAAATCTAGAATATATTATGGAAATGGCCATAGAGAAACTTTTTGAAACATAGGCATTATGGATTTCTGTATTTTGTGGATGTGAGTCAAAGCGTTAAAAGAGACATTTGTCC
>WANW01000003.1 GCA_015521615.1 Candidatus Hydrothermarchaeota archaeon | reverse complement strand
GCTTCTCCTTGCGCTTGAAACGCTCAAATATAACCTCCTTAAACTCATCAGGCACACCCTCCCCAAAGTCCTTAACCCTAACAATATAACTGTCACCAGAATCTTCTGCCTCAACCACAACCTTCCCTCCATCACGGGCATACTTTATGGCATTGCTCAGAAGGTTGGCGAATACATCATAAAGAATGGGACTCGCAACTAAAGATAACCTACCAGGTGAATGATACTCAACCTCCATCCCGGCCTCTCTAAGTAGAGGCTCAAAGTCCTCAATGACATTCCGGAGCATAGCATCAAGATCAAGCTCCCTAAACTCTGGCTTAATGCTTCCAAGCCTGGCAAGCTGGGCTGCATCTTCAATTATGGTCAGAATCTTGTCCACCGCTCGCTTCATTGCAAGAAGGTCCTCTTTCTCACCCTCTTTTGCATCCTCGAGCATAAGGTCAATATAGTTGTTTATAACACCTGCAGGGTTCAGGAGGTCATGACGCAGTATATCCAAGAAGAGGTCTTTCATACGGTTGCTCTCCCCCAGCTCTTCAAGAAGCCTTTTCAGCCGGGTTATATCCAGCAGTGAGGCCACAACACCCACACCCTCAACCTTACCTCCTGCTCCCGGGACCGCTGAAATAGACAGCTGCACAGTCTTCCCGGTTGGAAGGGTCGCCTCAAGAGTTACAGTCTTCTCCTCCAGCTCACCCTTGAGCATCTTCTGTATGGTCTCCTTAACTTCCGGCTCCTTGAAGTAATCCCAGATCCTCGTGCCCAGGATTTCTCTCTCACTTTTTCCAAGGTACTCCATAGCGCGGCGATTGAAAAAGTTTATAAGTCCGTCACCATTCGTGGTAAGCACCGCTGCAGGCACAGTGTGAAGGATGCTCTCAAGCTCACTAAAAAACTCCTGCAGCTTTTTCCGCGATTGCTCAACCTGTGTCCTCAGCCTGCGCTCCTGTATGAGCTGATAGCCCAGCAACATTGTTATTGGTATCAGGAGTATAAGAAGCAGATGAGCCTCTGGATTCATCCAGAAATGCTCAGTTATACTCATCCCGTGGGTATGTGGCTTGTATCCCCAGTATAAGATGTTTATAATTAATCCCAGGCTCATAACAAAAATCTCAAATGCATACTCCCGTATGGAAATTTGGATTTTCATATTTTTCCCTTTTGATATTATTATTCACCTCTACTTAAATATAGCGCCATTGCTCTTAAATTATATTTTAAGAGTATTTTAATTTATTTTTCAGCTGGCAAAACTATATAAAATGTTGCACCTTTGCCGGGTTTAGACTCCACCCAGATTTTACCTCCATGCAACTCTACTATGCGCTTTGCAACCGCTAACCCAGTGCCTGTGCCTCCATATCTCCTAGTAGTACTGGGATCAAGCTGTGTAAGTGGCTTAAAGATGTCCTCCAGCCTGTCTTCAGGAATACCTATCCCCGTGTCACTGATAATTATTTTAATCTGGTCTTTTTCCTTTAACACCCTTATTCTGACTTCTCCACCAGAGCGATTGAACTTTATTGCATTGTCCAGGAGATTCAGAATAACCCGCTTCAGCTTGATGGGATCTCCAATCATATCACCATCATACCCGAAATCCACCTCAATTTTTACGCCTTTTTCTTTGGCTCTATCCTTTCTTTCATTAACCGTCTCCCTTACCACTTCTGCAATGTTGAAACTTTCTAATCGCAGGTTGGAATTCCCCCTCTCAATGTTTGCAATCTGAATAAGATCTTCAACAATATCATTAAGCCTGATAAGTGCATTAACCGCTGATTGGAGATTATTTTTACGTTCTTCTTCATCGTCCTCCATTATTGCAAGCTCAATGAACCCTTTTGCTATGGTGATAGGTGTCCGAAGCTCGTGGCTCACATTGGCTATGATATTGCTTTTGAGTTCATCTATCTCTCTCAGCTCTTCATAGGCGCGCTCCAGCTTTTTACGAGAATCTTCAAGGCGAATATTCACCTCCTCTACCTGAGCCCTCAGCCTGCGCTCCTGTATGAATTGATAACCTACCAGTGCCATTATGGGTATTGTGAGTAAAACAAGAGCATGCGCCATGGGATCCTCCATAAAATCCTCATAAAAGCTCTCTCCGCGCACTACTATCTCATACCACCAGTAAAATATGTTCAAAAGTACCCCACTGCACATTATCAAAATCCCAACAGTATGTTCCCTGAGTGAGGTATTTGTTTTACACACTTCTATCCTTTTTTTAAATACCTAGACCAACTAATAAATATTTTTGTAAAAATATTTTCATAAACTGTAAGTTTATTGAAACCAACTCATCCAGCAATGACTGAAAAAAGAAATTTTTGGATATATCCCGGCGGCCGGATTTGAACCAGCAACCTAGGGATCTACAGTCCCCCGCTCTACCAGGTTGAGCTACGCCGGGTGTGGGTATTATAGAAGATTAACAAGGGGAAAATAAAACTCCATGCTCGCCATGCCCAAGCCTATGCAACTATGGACAACAGTGTTCCTCAATATTAATTTTAAAACAGGATATATTAGCAATGCCATGAAGAAAAATTTTTATACACGGCTTTGCATAAATATACACATCTCTTTTAAGAAGAGAGGAGGCGAGTAGATGGTAAATGTGGTTTGGATGCAGGGGGCTACGGATAATGGCTGCCTTGTATCTTTTTTGAACGCACAGCAGCCTGACGTATATCAGGCGATTGAGAAGCTTGGCGTAACTATAAGCTACCAGAACACAATAAACCCCACGAGCGGTAAGGATGTTATTGCCACGCTGGAGAAGTACATCGCAGGCGATGAACAGCTCGATGTACTGATAGTTGAAGGCGCAATACCACGTGGACCAAATGGCACAGGCATGGCATGCTTCATCGGCCCGAGGAGTTTTGCCCAGTGGATAAGCGAACTTGCACCAAAAGCGCAGTATGTGCTTGCCGTCGGAACATGTGCCGCCTTCGGCAACATCCCTGCGGCTGAGCCCAATCCCACCGACGCTACTGGCGTGCAGTGGCACAAAACTGAGTTCGGGGGCTTTCTGGGCAAGGACTTCAGGTCAAAGGCGGGCTTACCTGTGATAAACATCTCAGGATGCCCTGCACATCCCGATTGGGTGGTACAAACCCTCGTGGCGGTGCTGCTGGGCAAGAATGTGGAGCTGGATAAGTACAACCGCCCCAAGGACTTCTTTGGGGAGGAGATAACTGTACACGATGGCTGTCCGCGCAACGAGTACTATGCCTTCAAGGTGGCTGCTGAGAAGTTTGGTGATAGGGGCTGTCTATATATGAACCTTGGCTGCAGAGGACCACACACCAACAGCGACTGCAACCGCAGGCTGTGGAACAGGCAGAGCAGCCTTACGAGGTGCGGAATACCCTGCCACGGGTGCACAAATCCGGACTTCCCGGAGGGAAGCATGCCCTTCTTCCAGCGCCGCAGGCTTGTGGTCGAGGGATGGAAGGTTGTACCATACATCATTGGCTCAGGGTTCATGAAACTTGCTAAGCCCTCAAGGCTGAAGAACGAGTGAGGTGGGAGCAATGGCAGAGCTTGATCTGAGCCCGATAACCAGGATTGAAGGGCATCTTGATTTTAAGATAAATGTGGAGAACGGCAAGGTTACGGATGCCAAGGCGATAGGTGCTCTCTTCAGGGGTTTTGAAATAATACTCAAGGGCAGAGACCCCCTGGATGCTCTGGTTATAACACCACGCATCTGTGGTGTTTGCCCGACATCGCACAACGACGCCTCAGCGCGAGCTCTCGATGATGCGCTGAATGCAAGCATCCCGGAGAACGGCTACCTGATGCGCAGCATTCTGCTTGGCGTGGAGAACCTGATGAGCCACGCGGCGCATACCTATGTGCTCTTTGGCCCTGACCTGGCGAATAAGAAATATGAAAAGCACGACGCCTATCCAGAACTGGTTAAGCGCTTCGCACCGCTAACAGGGACCTCCTACAAGGGCGCTGTGCTCACCAGGATAAAGCTGGACGAGATCTTCGCCATCTTTGGAGGGAAGCATCCGCATACCACCTTCATCCCTGGAGGTGCACCCGTGCGCCCGCAGCTCAGCGACATAACAAAGGCGCTGAGCATATTCATGCAGGTGCAGGACTTCTTGGAGAATGTAACCCTCGGGTGCTCTATAGAGCGCTGGCTGGAGAACAAGAGTATTAAAGATGTGCAGAAATGGCTGGAGGAGGATGAGAAGCACGCGAACAGCGACCTGGGCTTGTTTATCCGTCTCGGGCCTGAACTGGGGCTGCATAAACTCGGTCCTGGTCCAGGAAACTTCCTCTCCTATGGCGTCTATGCGCAGGCCGATGGCAAGAACTGGCTGCCAGCAGGCTTCTACGACGGCAAGCACCACAGCCTGGACCAGAGTAAGATAGAGGAGCACATAAAATATTCCTGGTACACCGGCTATGAGGGTGGCAGGCATCCCATGGATGGCATAACGGAGCCCTACTACGAAGAGGGAGAGAAGTACACCTGGGCGAAGTGCCCGCGCTATGACGGCAAGCCGGCAGAGGTGGGCCCACTTGCGAGAATGATAATCGACAAGGACCCGCTGGTGCTTGACCTGGCCAAGGAGTATGGCCCCTGCGTCTACACCCGTGTTCTGGCGAGGCTCCACGAAGCAGTACGCCTGGCAGCGAAGATAAAGGAGTGGCTGCTTGAGCTTGACCCCGCGAAGCCTTTCTTCGGCAGCTATGAACGTCCGAGTAACGCCGAGGGTATAGGTCTAACCGAAGCCGCACGTGGTGCTCTGGGGCACTGGGTGAGAATCAGAAATGGCAAGATAGACAACTACCAGGTGATTACCCCAACCGCCTGGAACGTCTCGCCCAAGGACAGCAACGACGTCCACGGCCCCATTGAGCAGGCAGTGATAGGCACGCCCGTGGAGGACGAGAATAACCCCATTGAGGTGCAGCATGTCATAAGAAGCTATGACCCCTGCATTGCGTGCACCGTCCACGTTATCACGCCACGCAGAAGCTACAGGCTAAAGGTGGTGTAAAACCACCTTTTTCTTTTTGAGGTGCCCCTGCTTTGCTCATCGTGGGGCTGGGAAATACCATAATGGGCGACGATGGCATAGGCGTACATGTAATACGCGAGCTTGAAAAGTTTAGGCCCTGCGGGGTAGAGCTTCTTGAAGGCGGTGTCTCTGGCATAGGCCTGCTTTCAAAGCTCCGCGGGCGGAAGCGGGTGATTATAATTGACGCCGTGCAGGGAGGTGGTGGAGAGCCGGGTACAATATACCGCCTCACCGAGAAGGACCTGGCCAGGCCCGAGTTTAAGTTCTTCTCCCTGCATGACCTTGCACTTGAGCATGTTTTAGCACTTGGCAGGGAGCTTTTCGGCAGAGAGTTTCCGGAGGAAATAGTTATTTATGGGGTGGAGATAAAGGAAATTAAGTTTGGAGAGACACTGAGCGAGCCGGTGAGAAGGGCATTGTCAAGGCTGGTGGAGATTCTGCGAGAGGAGATGGCAGAGTATGTGTCTGGCGATACCGGGAGTGGTTAAGGAGATACGGGGAAACATAGCAGTCGTGGACTATGGTGGTGTGGTAAAAGAGGCAGACATCTCCCTGCTCAGCGATGTCAGAGTGGGAGACTACGTTATAGTACATGTCGGATATGCAATAACCAAGCTCACCGAGAGCGAGGCAAAGGAAAGCATTGCAACCTGGAAGGAGGCGCTGGAGAGGCTTGCTGGCTTTTAAAGATTTCAGAAGCAGAAAGCTTGCGAAGCGCTGCATAGAAGCAATAGAGAAGCTTTCCGCAGGCGAGAGTTACACCTTTATGCACGTTTGTGGCACCCATGAGCAGACGATTACTAGGCACGGATTGAGAAGTCTGCTTCCTGAGAACATAAGGCTGATCGCCGGCCCCGGATGCCCTGTGTGCGTCACTCCCGCGAGCGATGTGGATGCGGCGGTTGCACTCGCCGGTGATGGGAAGGTTGTCTTAACCTACGGAGACGCCCTGCGCGTGCCTGGAAGTGAGCTCTCGCTGGCGCAGGTCAAGGCAAGGGGTGGAGATGTGCGGGTTGTGTATAGCATCAGGGAGGCAATTAAGCTGGCAAAAGCTGAGCCGGAAAAGGAGTTCGTATTCTTCTCAATAGGTCTGGATACCACAGCGCCAAGCATCGCTGCGGAGGTGGCACGTGGCTTGCCAGCCAACTTAAGCATACTTAACGCTCTCCGTTTAACTGTGCCTGTTATGGAACTCCTCCTGGGCATGGGAGACCTTCACTTCGAGGGATATCTGGCGCCTGGGCATGTTTCAGCAATAATAGGCGCCAGAGCGTATGAGGTTATCCCAAGAGCGTATGGCATGCCGGTGGTAATTTCCGGGTTTGAGCCCCTGGACGTGCTGCTCAGCATCGCCATGCTCATAAAGCAGGTTAAAGAGGGTGAAGCCAGAGTTGAGAACGAGTATACCCGCGCTGTTAGCTACGAGGGCAATGTCATAGCTCAGGAGCTGGTTAGCAGGGTTTTCGAAGTCTCTACTGTGCACTGGCGCGGCATAGGCAGGGTGCCCTTTTCTGGTCTTAAGCTAAGAGAGGAGTATGCAGAATGGGACGCCAGGCTGAAGTATGACCTCAGAGAAGATAGAGGTATCGACATCCGTCCGGGGTGTAGCTGCCATCTTGTGATTACAGGCAAGCTTTCACCCCAGGAATGCAGGATGTTCCGCAGCGCATGCACTCCAGCGAAGCCTTACGGGCCATGCATGGTATCCCAGGAGGGCACGTGCAATGTAGCGTACAGGTACTCGCAGGAGGTGTAGCGGTGCATGAGCTGAGCGTGGCCCAGGGAATAGTGAGTGCAGCACTTTCGCACATTAAAGGCGGAGGGAAGGTGCAGGAGGTGCATGTCGCCATAGGTGAGCTTACCCACATAAATGTGGAGCAGCTTGCCTTTGCCTTTGAAATCGCTTCAAAGGGCACGGCTCTGGAGGGTGCAAGGCTGGAGACGCGCATAATTGAGGCCAGGTTCCGCTGCCTGCGCTGTGGTAGAGAAGAGAAAAGCTTCACCTGCTCAGCCTGTGGCTCTGCAATGGAGGTGCTCAACGGGGAGGAGCTACTGCTGGAGAGGCTCAAACTTGTGGAGGATAATGGAGATGCACAGGGTGACAGAGGTTGAGATACAGAAAGACCTGCTCGCAGCAAATCGTGAGCTTGCTGCGCGTAACCGCAGGCTTCTCGATAATAAGAAGGTGGTTGCGATAGAGGTTAGCGGGGCGATAGGCTCGGGCAAGACCACGCTGATAGAGCTTGCTGCAAAGGAGCTTAATGACTACCGCATCGCCACCATTGCGGGGGACGTTGTCGCCAGCCTTGACGCAGAACGCTTTTCAAAATTAGGCATCCCCGCTGTTCCTCTTAACACAGGCAAAGAATGCCACCTGGATGCTCACCTGGTGAGCCACGCCATAGAAAAACTACCCCTGGATGAGCTGGATGTAATATTTATAGAGAACGTGGGAAACCTGATTTGCCCGGCTGACTTCGAGCTGGGCGCACATGCTCGTGTTGTGGTGGTGAGTGTAACAGAAGGTGATGACACCATAGCAAAGCACCCTGCGGTGTTCCGCAAGGCTCAGCTTGCGGTTATAAACAAGGTGGATATTGCAGCCTATGTCGATGCCGATCCCCGGCGAATGGCAGAGGATGCCAGAAGAATAAATCCGCAGCTGGAGGTTATACAGGTTTCGGCAAAAACGGGGCACAACCTCCAGAGGTGGTTTGATTTCATCGTTAAGGTGGTGGAGAACAGAAAGTAACATAATATTTGAAGCCAACTTCTTCTGGCAATAGAAAAATAAAGTATAAGTAATCCTGTTTTTTTACTTTTATATGGAGGGGGTTGGCATGGTCAAAATCCTGTGTGTAGACGACGACCCCGAGTTTTTGCGCATTCTTGGAAGAATGCTTGAAGAAAAGGGATATGAGGTGTACCTTGCTGAGAGTGGGAAGAAGGCCCTCGAAATGCTGAAGGAGGTTTCTCCAGACCTTATCCTTCTCGATATAATGATGCCTGAACTTGACGGATGGGAGACTCTGAGGGAAATAAAAAACACCGGCAGCACAACCCCCGTTATTATGCTGACAATAATGTATGCAATAGAAGACAGAGAAAAGAGTTTTGAACACGGCGCAGATGCGCATGTGCCCAAACCCATCAGGAAGATGCAGCTTTTTAAAACCATTGAGTGGGTGCTGAAAAACTCAACCAGGAGGCATTCTGTTGCAAACCACTGAGGGTTGTGTGATTATGATCTCTGGTGCGCTTGGCACCGGCAAGAGCGATCTCACCCTTAAACTTCTGGGACATTTTCTCTCTAAAAAAAGAGAGGAGATTGTCTATATAACCACAGAACTCACTCCGATGGAAATTGAAGGTTCTTTGCTCTCTTCAGGCGTCAACAAAAATGCGCTTTCAAGGATTAGATATATCGACGGAACCAGGTGGTCTATTGAAGATTACAGAAAGGTGTCACAAATCTCAGGCATCGTAAGCCATCTGAACTCAAAAAATTTAAAGGATGTTCTGACCGATATTCAAAATAAGCG
>WANW01000002.1 GCA_015521615.1 Candidatus Hydrothermarchaeota archaeon | reverse complement strand
ATGATGTGGAGGTGGTGAAGCACGCAGCACGAGTGGGAGCGGAGCTGGGTGCAGACATAGTTAAGACCAACTACACCGGTGATGTGGACTCCTTTAAGGAGGTGGTGAAGGGCTGCCCGGTGCCTGTGGTTATCGCCGGAGGACCTAAAATGGGCAGCGATAGAGAGGTGCTGGAGATGGTGGCTGGAGCAATAGAGGCAGGAGGAGCAGGAACAAGCATAGGAAGAAACATCTTCCAGCATAAAAACCCGACTAAGATGGTGAGGGCAATAGCAGCAATTGTGCACGAGGGCAAGGACGTGGAGGAGGCAATGAAAATACTTGAAGGCTGATGAAGCAGCGCAGGAATGAGCAGAAACTTATAAAATAAGTTGTAGAGGGTACCCCTCCCGGTATTTTATGTCGATGATGAGTGATGGGCGAACTGAGCTGTGATGAGCCCTATGAGCGCTGAGACAATCACGCTTTTGCTATGCTTTCAATATAGGAAAGAAACTCACTTCTGTTGAAAGGTTTGGGTATATAGCCTATTGCACCCGCTTTTTTTGCGGCTTCTTCAATACCATTCAGTGTGCCCATTACGGTGAAAAGCAGCACAGGTATGTCTTTTGTTTTTGGGTTGCTCTTTATCTCTCTGGTTATCTGGAGCCCATCCTTGCCGGGCATAAACACATCCATCAAAATTAAGTCAGGATGATATCCGGACTCGAGCAGTGAGAGACAGTCCTCTCCGGTGAGAACACGCTTTACACTGTGGCCACGCTTCGTCAGAAGAAGCTGGGCAAGCTCTCCCACTTCTTCGTCGTCATCTACAAGAAGTATCTCCATCAGATATTTTGATGTACAAAAGAATATAAAAAATTTATCTTCAAAAATATTTGAATCGTTAAATATTTTTTTCTTTTTCGCCGGTAATAATTAATTTTTTAAAACGAATCTCAGAATTTATAAAGGTCAGCTTTACGTGGCGTCTGGTAGGGGCATGTACAATCGGCTGCCTCTGGCCTGGCGGGGCTTCTTCCGGCTTTTCAGTTGAGATATGCTTCTCAACTCTGTCCTGGGGTATGGGATAACCCCTTGCCCGGAGAAAATTTTCAAGTGCCTTCAGGTCGCAGGCGTCTTTCTCTGTCGCAATCCTGTCATAAACCTCCGGAGGGATTGCATCACGCAGGTCACTCTTCAGGTGGGATGGCATCCAGACAACCCTGCTCCAGCCTCCGTCGCCCTGAAGAAATTTAGGGGAACGCAGATAAGCCAGTCCCACACCAGTAAAGCCGGAGTGCTGCGCGCCATTGCCAATCTGCTTCATAAGCGTTGAAAAGCTCATTCCGAAGGGTGTCTTCCCTTTAAAGCTCGAGTCCACGATACCAAAGCCGTCCACCTCGGGTATGTAGAATATAATCGCCTGGGTACATGAGCACTGAGTGTGGGGATAGTCAAAGAGACTGTGCAGGTATACCTTTGTTGTAGCTCCCCTGCTTTTATCAGTGACCGCTTTATTAACTCCTTCAAATTCCCCCTTATTCTCGTCTATAATGCTGCCTTTGGGAACCTCAAATATGGCACCTTCTCCAATTTTAGCGGCCGCTCTCGCCTCCAGCCATGAGATAACCCCGCAACCGGAGATGCGGGAAGGAGAGATTATACACACATGGTTGGCGGCGTGATTCTGACACATGGCACAGCCGTAGAAGACGTCGACCTCCTCATCCTTGAGCTTTGCCGCCTTTTCGTCTCGCGAGCGATATACCTCTCTTGCCTGCGCCAGCAGTTTTTCAACTTCTTCACCCTGTGTGAAAATCTCAACCTCTGCCTTCTCAATCGCCTTATACTCCTTCTTCAGAAGCTGTATAAGTGCTGCACCGATATGCTTCAGTGTTAGGCCTTTCTCCACGGCGTTCTTTCCAACCCTAATCAGCACCTTATCCCTTGAGTTCCGGTGCACTACACCCTGGATGTAGCTAATAAATTCATGGATTCTGCGCTCGAGTACACCCTCAACATCCTCCTCAAGCCTCTCGCCGGTGATTTTCACAAAGAGACCGAATGGATAGCTTTTGCCTGCTTCCATCTCAGAAAAGTCGGCACCCTTAAGTTTTACAGTTCCATCCTCAATATACTCTGGCAGAGTTACGCGCAAAAGCTCAACGCCTGTTGACTTACCGCCCAGCTCCACAAAGGCTTCATCGCGTGAGATGCGCTCCCCCTCGTATATTACGTCCACATCCACGGGAAATTCCATCTCAGCACCCCTAACCCCCTCGAGATTTAACATGAAAAATCATTAACAATCTGGAAGTTCCTCTTCACTGAGCCCCGCTCGTGCCAGCTCTTTCTCAGCCTCCTCCTTTGTCTCAGCTTTTCTGAGGATGAGCCTTATGGTCTCTCTGACTTCCCAGGGAAATATGACCCAGGCATCAGTCTCGGCGACGTAGAGGTCAGGGTTTATTTCAGAATGGGGCTTTTTAATAAGAGTAACCACAAATATATCTCCAGCACCCCTCTCTTCAAGGTGCTTCTTGGCTATGCTAAGGCTCTTTCCCGTGTCTGCGATGTCGTCCACAAGGAGTACCTTCTTTCCGGTAACATCTATCTGCGTTGGGTGGAGAATCACGGGCTTTGCCGCAACCTCGCCTATGCCTGTGTAGAACTTAACCCTCATTGTATGAAGCTCATCGTTGTCCAGCATATCGCTGAGAAGCCTCGCAGGTACCCAGCCACCTCTTGCGATGCCAACTATTATATCAAAGGGCACCTCCCTTCTCTTAATCTCTCTGGCTATGGTCATGCACTGCCTTTCAATATCCTCCCATGTTAACCGGAGGTATTTCACATTCTACCCTCCAGCTGACGAAGGATCTGTTCTTCAGGCAGGAACTTCATCACTTTTGTGAGGGTATTCTCCGGATAAGTCCTGATTTTGCCATTCTTGTACGCTCTGAGCATTGTTCTAAAAATTTCCATCTTGGCTTCCTCACTCTGCAAAGCTGGCTTTGCTTTGTCCGCCACCTGCACAAGAATCAGGGCCTTTATCAAATCCTTATCTATGTTTACTCCGAGTGTCTCCGCCATGCTGAGAAGCTCCTCGGTTGTAACCTTCTTTACAATAGGCTTTCCAAGGAGGGGGTTGGGGATGGTAACCTCCCACTCCAGTTTTTCAAAATCGCCACGTAAAACGCTTATAAGTTCTCCTGTGCCAACCACAGTACGGGCAGAGAACAGGTCATCCTTGCTGCCAATCTCAATTTTCTGGGGTCCGGCGATGGAGAAGACATCAGCCACCACGCTGTCATCTATCAGGACCACCCTGTCCACCCGGACATTTTCCTCCTTCACCTTTCCGTTCGAATAGGTATAACCCCTGAGCACGCTGCCAGCTATAGCATTTGCGCCAGATTCTTCAGAATTTCTAAACAGGGTTATAAGGGGTATATTATTTATCTTCTGTTCAGCATCAAGCAGTATGACACCACCTGTACTTCTGTCGATGCCAAAGCCCAGGTCAACCTCACCCTTCTCTGGATTTATCAGGAAAATAGCAGGGTTCTCATTCTGCATACTGGCTATGTCATTTTTTATGGAGAGTGCAATATTCAGGGCGGCTATCCCCAAGATAACTAAAAAAATTATAATTATGCCAACAATCCTAAGGAGCTTCATAACCTCACCTCTCGTTAAGTAACCTAACATTAAGTAACCTTCAGATAAATATTTTCCCGTCCAGCTTTAATGTAAAAATTTTTCTACATAATTTGATATTTTTTTAAAAAGTTAAACGTAAAATATATATATAAAACATTCGGCTATAAGTTTGACTATATA
>WANW01000001.1 GCA_015521615.1 Candidatus Hydrothermarchaeota archaeon | reverse complement strand
TACGAAGCTCTTCAAGGCCTCTCTCAAGCTCTCTTTCCCTCTCCACCGCCTCTTTAAGGTCCTCCTTGAGACCTTCACAGGTACTGGATGCGCTCTCAACTTTTCGCCTCTCTTCCTCGAGCTTTGCAAGCTTTCTCCTCTCCTCCTCAAGGAGCGGAGGAATCTTTCCAGCTCCCCTGTCTGCGAGCTCCTTTATTGCATATCTCAGAGGCTCTTTGTGAAGCACAAGGCCTGTGATTTTTATTCTTTCATAGTAACCCGGGTCCCTGATAAGATGCTCAAAGAGCACATCCAGAGGCAGCTCCTCTCCAGTGTCGCTGTAAACTCTGCAGCCGCGAAGCAGGCGATGTGCTTCTATCAAAAAGCTGTCCCTTATCTCAGCCAGTCTTTCGTCAGTTTCTGCTCTTATCCCGGCTACCTTCCTCTCGTAAGCTTCTCTGAGCCTCTCCGCCCTTTCACATTCCCTCCGCACCTGCTGCTCAAGCTCCTGGCGATGTCCCTTCTGAATCCCCAGCCTTTTCTCCTTAAGCTTTATCTCTCCAGTGAGCTCCAGGTAGAGACGCAGCTTCTCTGCATCATCTTCAACCGTCTTGGAGAACCTTTCAAGCACATAGCCTATCTCCCGCATTGCATTATCGAAAAAGTTCCGCCTCTCAGGAACAAAATGCATGACAGAGGTGCAGACAAGCTCAAGGCAGCGTTTGGTTTCTGCCGAAAGAACAGAGAGTTCAGCAAGAGAATCTGCAAGGCTTTCGCTGGCAGTGCGGTGCTTCTTCAGAGCCTCCACACCCTCAACGAGCTTAAACCAGCTTTCTGGGAGGCTCCTAAACTCCTCAGGGGGTAAAAATTCTGTGCCCATATAACAGCAATGCTTTAACTCCTGATTTTCTCAAGTATATCGAGAAGGGACCTCTCAACCTCAACCTTAAGTCTCGCAATTTCCTTCTCTAGTGCCTTTACTCTGCTCCTCTCCTCCTCAAGTTCTTTCTCGAGTCTGGCCTTCTCATCCTCAAGCTTCTCTGAAGCAGATGTAAACTTCTCAAGCTTTTCCCTCAGATTTTCAACCTCTCCGGCAAGCTTCCGATTCTCTTCTTTAAGAAGCTCTACCCTCTCAGCCTCTCGCTGGCGGAATTCAGAATACTCCCTCTCAAGCTCTGAAAGCTTCCCCTCAAGCTCTGAGTTCTTCTCCTCAAGAATCGCGATGAGACCATTCTTGTCCTCAAGCTCTCTGGTGTATCTGCTCACCTTCTCCTTCAGCGTTTTACTCTCCTCCCTGAGGCCCTCCAGCTGTGAGGTAAGTTCCTGCATTCCCTTCTCGAGCTCTTCTATTCTGGAGAGAAGGCGCCTCTTCTCAGGGTCGCGCTCTATCTGGAGGTCTCCGAAAGTTGCGGCAATATACTCAAGAAAACCTCTTATCTCAGGGTCTATAGAGTCGAAGGAAGTGGTGAACTCCTCCTTTATTGACAGTATCTCATTATAATCATCAAAATTTCTGTTTATCCTCTCTTCAAACTGTGCTATCTTACTCTCAAGCTCTCTCCTGTAATCTTCCAGCTCCTCTCTGCGCCTTTCAACATCTCTGCATGCCTTCTCCAGGGCATCGAGGTCAGCGAACTCCCTGCTCAAGTTGCGGGCGTTCTCCATTTCCTCCTCCTTTATTCTTCTCGCTTCCTCGATGAGCTCCTGAGCTATATACCTGAGCACCTCCAGCCTCGCCTCCTCTCCCAGCCCCTCACGCTTCAATCTTATTCCCAGGAAGCTTCGTGAAGGTCTGGCCTCGCTGAGATGCACCCTCTCAATTGCACCCGGTTCACGGAGCAGGACTTTAAATAGGTGCTCAGGTGTTATAGGCTCACCTGCATAGTAAAGCTCATATTCATCCCCCACAATACCGGCGGCCTTCTCCTCAAATCTTGTCTGCAAATCATACAGCCCCTTTTCCACCCTTGCCCTGATTTTATCCCTGGCCAGCTTAAGCTCACGCTGCCTCTCAAAAAACTTTGTGCATAGCGTAGAGACGCGAGCATCAACCTCCCTAAATTCTTTATTTATCTTCTCTATCTCCTCTCTGAGTGAGGAAATCTCCCGCTTAATTGAAATAAACTCCTCAAGCTTTTGTAGCTCCTCTTCAACCTTTGATTTCAACTCCTTCAAACCCTGCTCTATGCCGGCGGTTCTGTTGTCCACCTCAACGCGAATCTCTGGCATGTGTCTTTTCGCCGAGCGTGCAAGCAGTGAAAGCTCTGTCAGCAGGCGCTCAAGATTTTGATTTATCTCTGCCAGGGTGCGTCTGAAACCCGGCTGCTCCCCTGAGCTGAACTCAGCGATAACATCTATTCTCCTTGCTATCTCATACCACTCATCCTTAAAATCAGCACACCGCCTCTCAAGCTCGGCTGGCGATAACAGCGCGTCGGTCACTCTCTCCCTCACATCTCTTTATCAATTAGGTGGTAAGCAGAAATATATATACGTTTAGGTTAGAGTTAAAATAGGGTGGGATATAATGGGAGAAGTTATTGCAAGCTACAGGATAGATGCAGACGACATAAAGGTAGCAGCCCGCGCAATAGCAATGGAGCAGAGCACGGGCACATGGACTGAGGTGAGTACCGCCACACAGGAGATCCACGAGAAGTACGGCGCAAGAGTTGTGGAGGTGGATGAAGAGTCGGGGATTGCAAAAATCGCCTTTCCTGTGGAGGACTTTAGCCTGGAGATAGGCGGCATACCCAACATCCTGAGCATAATCGCTGGCAACCTCTTTGGTCTGAGAGAGGTTCGCGCTGTCAGGCTTCTGGATGTGGAGTTCCCCCGGGAGATTGTAACATTCTTTAAAGGACCAAACTTCGGTATAGAGGGTGTGAGAAAGCTTGTTGGAACCACACAGACTAGACGCCCCCACGTGGGAACAATTATTAAGCCCAAGATAGGTCTGCCACCTGAGCGCTTTGCAGAAGTTGCATATGAGGCCGCAGTAGGTGGCCTCGATTTTATAAAGGATGATGAAACCCTGGCAAATCAGAATTTCTGCCCCCTCGAGGACAGGGTGTCTCGCACCATGGAAGCGCTGGACAGGGCAAGGGAGGAGACCGGCAAAACCTGCCTCTACGCCGTCAATGTGACCAGCGAAGACATAGTTGAAACTGCCCAGCTTGCCGTGGACAATGGCGCCAATTGTCTGATGATTGACGTGCTTACCTGCGGCTTTCCAGGGCTGAGTGCACTTAACAGAAACTTCAAGCTTCCTATACATGTACACCGCACAATGCATGGAGCAATGACGCGGATGAAGAACCATGGCATAGCCATGCTGGTGTTCGCCAGGCTTGTACGCATGGCAGGTGGGGACCAGCTTCATGTTGGCTGTGCCATGGGAAAAATGGAGAGTGAAGACATTCAGACGAACTACAATGCACTTAGGAGCGAGTGGTACGGTTTAAAGCCCGTATTTCCTGTCTGCTCGGGCGGTGTTCACCCCGGCTATGTTGAAGGCAACGTCAGAGCCGGAGGGACAGATATAATAATTCAGGCGGGTGGAGGCGTGCATGGACATCCTCTGGGAACAAGAGCGGGAGCCAGAGCCATGATGCAGGCGGTGGAAGCTGTGATGAAGGGCATCCCTCTGGAGGAATACGCCAGGGAGCATGAAGAGCTGAGGATTGCGCTGGAGAAGTGGGGTACACAGCAGATTACCAGATACTACAGTGAGGAAATGTAGATGGAGTTTCTTATTAAGCTCATTCTCGCCCTGCTGGTGCTGTTCTATGCATCACTGCTGGACTGGCGATACCGCGAAATAAACGACGCCTCCTGGCTTGCACTGGTCCTCATGGGTATCGTATTCGTGGCCGTGGATGTTGTGAGAACCGGTGATAATACCCCTCTTCTTTACTTTTTGATTTCTGTAGGTGTAACCTCTGCGCTCATGTTTGCGCTCTCCTATTTCAACCTCCTTGGAGGCGGTGATGCAAAGATATTCATCGGCATAGCCGCGCTGTTCCCGTACTACCACCGTGAGGTCATAACAGTTTTTCCCATCTTCTCCCTCTCTGTCTTTGCAAACGCTATAATGCTCTCGCTCACTTTGCCTGTGTACTTCTTTCTAAGAAACCTTCCCCATCTTAAGCAGGTGAAAAGTGCCAGACAATTTTATGCCCTCTTTCTGGGATATAAAAAGAGAGCCTCTGAAATCAAGCCCTATGAGGCGGTCTATGGCAATGGAGAGAAGTTCAAATTTCTGCTGCGCACAGATGCTGAACTCGGTAAAGCTGAGGGAGAGGGCGAGGTATGGGTAACTCCCGCGGTGCCCTTTGTAATTCCCATAACTATCGGCGTTTTGCTGAGCGCACTTTACGGAGATGTAATAAGTGCGCTTATACTTTTCCTGAGAGGAAGATAATTATATGCTCGGAGGGGTATTATATTGGCGAGGGAGATGAACAGCACCGCCAGGGACATAGCCATAATCATCACAAGCCTAGTGGTGCTGAGCACGGTGAGCACCCTGCTCATAATGAAGTTTGAGCACCTCTCATTCCTTGAGGCACTCTATTTTGTGATAGTAACCATAAGCACCGTCGGCTATGGAGACATAACTCCCACCACAACCGAGGGCAGAGTGGTAAGCCTCTTCCTGATTGTGCTGGGCGTCTTCTCGGTGCTGGCGATAATACCAGTAATCTCCTCATACCTCATACAGCGCGGTATAAGCAGGACTCTTGGTATAGCCGGAATAAAACGCCTGAAGGGCCATGCAGTCATATTCAGGTACAATGAGCTGGCAGAGCAGGCTGTACAGGAGTTAAAGAGTTACAGAATACCTTTTATAGTTATTGAGGACGATAATGAGAAGCTCAGAAAGCTCCAGGAGCTGGGCCTGAACTTCGTCGCTGGCGATGCCACCGACGAGCGGATACTCAGGAAGGCAAGCATAGACGCGGCGCTGGGGATTATTCTCACCTCCCGCGACGACGCTGAGAATGCCTTCGTTGCAATGGCGGCTAAGGAGCTGAATCCCTCGCTTATTGCAGCCTCCCGACTGGAGAAGCCCGAAAATTCGAGGCTCCTCAAACGTGCGGGTGTGGACTACCTGGTTGACCCCCGCGAGGCGGCACTCAACCTTCTGGTGAAGAGTGTGCTCTCCCCCTACAGCGCGGAGTTTCTGGACAGGATAACCATATTCAGGGGCATCTCGCTCGGGCAGTACAGGGTTGAAGAGGCATCACCCCTCGCGGGCAAGAGCATCGCCGAGACCAGGCTGAGGAGCAGGACAGGAGCGAGCATTGTGGCGGTGTGGAAGAAGGACGAGCTCATCACCTCACCCCCTGCGGATATGCTGCTGGAGGCAGGGGATGTGCTCCTCATACTAGGCACCAGGGAGCAGCTGAAGCGCGCCAAGGCGCTGATTGAAAAGGGCAGAACGCGGTTCAGAATAAAGCCGGCAGAAAGGGTCACAGTGCGGGAGGATGAGGCGGTGCAGATAAGGGCGAGATTCTCCCGCGTGGTGTTCAACTCGGCTCTAATACTCATGCTGATGCTTGCATCGCTTGTGCTGCTTCCCTATCTCTCCAGGATTTTTGAAATTTTTCCAGGAGAAATAGCCAGTTTTATGGGTACACTCGTACCGGTAGCTATGTGGCTCGCCATCTTTGGGCTTGTTCTCAAGATGCTGGAGGATCTGAGAGGGCTGATTGCCGTGCCCTCCAGTTTGCTGGCATCTCACGCAACGCGCATCAGAAGCAGGAGGAACCTTAGGCGGGCAGCGCTGGATATAGCCTGTGCCGGTCTCGTGGGGGTTGTGTTCGCCCTTGTTGCACCTTTTCTCTCAGGGATGCCGGAGGTAAAGACCCTTCTCACCTACCTGGGTTTCGGGATATCTGTGCTCTTCCTGTACGATGCTGGCAGGATTATCTACAGCTACCTCCAGGCGGTGGCGGACCTGCTGGCGGAGAGGCTTGGAGGTGATGTGGGCAGATGAGGAACCACACAATAGTGTGCGGCTATGGATACCACGGCAGGAAGATAGTTGCAGCCCTTGAGGAGGCGGGGATACCCCACGTGATAATAGATCTGGAGGCGGAGGAGGAGAGGAAGAATCTCATAAGGGGCGACGCCAAGGACGAGGAGGTCCTGCTCAGGGCTGGCATAAAGGAGGCGAAGGAGATTCTCATCGCAGTTAGCAATGATGTGGATACGGTTTTTATTGCCCTGCTTGCGAGAAACCTCAACCCCAACATCCGCATCGTGGCGAAGGCAGACCGCCTTGCGTCCATGAAGAAGATCTACCTCGCGGGAGCGAACAAGGTGATTTCACCCTACGTGATTGGAGGGAGGCTGCTCGCAAGGGCGGTGGCACGACCTCTCGTCGCGGAGTTCTTCCAGAGGGTAACTATAGCGGAGGACCTGGAGGTGGCGCAGGTGGGGATAGGCGAGGATTCAAAGCTGGCAGGGAAGAGGATAAAGGACATGGACCTCGCCTCCAGGGGCATAGCCATTCTCGCCGTCTATCGCGCTGGAGAGCTTGTGCCCAACCCACCGGCGGAATTTCAGGTTGAGGAGGGGGACCACATCATTGTTCTGGGAAGCAGTGAGGAGATAATGAAGCTGAGGGGCAGGCACAGCTAGGGCTTTTTAACGTAGCTGGTTATAAGCGTCCTGATGCCTATAGCCAGGCCTGCGAACAAGCCCGCCACCATGCCCAGAAAGGCAGCAGCGTCGCCGTAGCGCTTGCCCAGGTAGTAGCCCCCCAGGCCAAGAAGCACCGCCGGCGCTGCAAGCTCAATGCTCGCCCCCAGTGCGGCGAGGGCGCCCTCCAGAACTCTGGGCGGATGTTCGCGCATCCTGCCTCACCTTTCACCGAGGCGGAGTAGCAGCATGTAGGCTGCAGAGCCGGCTATGAGAAGCATTGCAAGGTCGTCCAGCTTGTAGCGGAGCACCCAGCTCCAGAAACCGGTGATTGAGACGGGTGAGTTCCAGAGCAGCCAGTTTGCCGAGGCTCTGGCAAGAATACCGGCGAAGAGCAACGCCAGCACGCCCAGCAGCACCGCATAGGCGCGGTTTAAATCTTCAGCCTCCATATCCTATCCCCCACGTGGTGGAGATTCTTTATGCACTTCCCCTTCTCCCTCCTCCTGAACTCCTCCCCAGCCCAGAGCACCCTGCCTATGGCGATGGGCTTGCGGTGCCTCTCCTCAAGCACGACGACCAGGTCTCCCTCCTTAATTTCCGGGTCGTACTCAACCACGCCCGGGCGCATTATGTCGGCGCCGTTTACCACGTGCGGCACCGCTCCGGCGTCCACCACAACATAGCGCCTGTCTACCGCTATGTCAAGCGCGCCCCTGAGCGTGGGGAAGTACTTACCCTCAACCTCAAAAATTTTTGGCTCACCGTTTATGAGAAAGAGGGTCACTCCCTCCTCAGTCTTTGCAACCTCCACCCTTGCCTTGCCGTCCAGGAGCGTAGCAAAGGCGGGAGAAACCCTGGAAAGTTCTTTTCTCAGAGCCCTCACCAGCTTCTGCTTTGCGAAGTACCTCTCCTTGACCTTCATCCTACCCAGAGCGAAGGCTAACGCAGAAAATCTTTTTTAGCTCCCGCGCAATAGGTGAGGCATGGCTGAGCTCCAAGACAGAGAGATGCCCCTGGAGGAGCACCTTGCCGAGCTGAGGCAGCGGCTCCTGATATCCCTCGCCGCCGTGGGGGTGCTCTCCCTTGCAATTGCCCTGCTCTTCGGCAGGAGGATAATCTCCCTGCTCATATCCCACTTCCTGCCGGCGGAGGTAAAGGTCATCGCCTTAAATCCTGTGGAGTACGCCTACACCTGGTTCCTAGTGGTCCTCTTCTTCGGCATATACCTGGCGCTCCCGGTGATAATCTACGAGGCCTTCAGGTTCGCCGAGCCCGGGCTGTACCCAAACGAGAGGAGGTTCATAATAAAGGTGGTGCCCACCTCCTTCATCCTCTTCACCCTGGGCGTGCTATTTTCCTTCTTCCTTCTCACCCCCCTGTCCGCGAAGTTCCTGGTCGGCTACGCCGAGGGCAGCGCCGAGCCCATGCTCTCGCTGCACCGCTTCGTCAGCTTCATAGCCTTCATGCTCATAAGCGCCGGCATAATCTTCCAGATACCCCTGGTGGTGGCCTTCCTGGTAAAGAGTGAGCTCGCGAGCATAGAGCAGCTCAGGCGCTGGAGGAAGTATGTTTACATCGCCTTCCTGGCGCTCTCAGTTACCCTCGCCCCTGACCCAACGCCGGTTACACCCTTCGCAATAGCAGCCACGCTGATCTTCATCTTCGAGCTTAGCTTAATATTCTCACGCTACCTGCTCTAGCGCCGCGAGAGCAGGGCGATGCTCTCCACATGCGGCGTGTGGGGGAACATGTCCAGTGCCCTGAGCCCCTCGAGCTCGTAGCCCTGAAGCTTCTGTATGTCCCTCGCCTGGGTGTGGGGGTTGCAGGAGATGTAGACTATCACCTCCGGCTTAAGGCTGCTGAGCGCCCTCACCACCCTGGGGTGAAGCCCCGCCCTAGGCGGGTCCACCACCACCGCGTCGAAGCTCTCCTCGAGCTCTGGAAGCCTCTCCTCCGCCCTGCCGGCGATAAAGCGGGCGTTTGCGATGCCGTTTAGCTGCGCGTTTAGCTGCGCCGCCTCAATCGCTCGAGCATCCTCCTCTATCCCGACAACCTCACCTGCGAGGTCCGCCAGAGCAAGGGAGAAGGTTCCCACGCCACAGTAGAGGTCCAGAAGCCTCTCCGCACCGCCCAGCAGGCGCCTGACGCAGGCGAGCAGGCGCTCCGCCTGGTAGGGGTTGGTCTGGAAGAAGGAGAACACGGGAATGCGGTAGGTTATTCCCGCAAGCTTCTCCTCAAAGTAATCTCTGGCGGTGAAGGCGCGCACCTCTCCGAAGGAGACATCCGCCAGGGAGTCGTTTACAGCCCACACCACGCTTTTCGCGAGTTCACCCAGGGTCAGAGCATAGCGCTCCAGCGGAAAGCACCCCTCCTTTGTAACCACGCTTATCAGCCTGTCGCCGGTGAACTTCCCCTCTCTCACCACCAGGTAGCGCAGGAAGCCGCGCTTTGAGAGCAGGTCGTAGGCTTCAAGCCTCTCCTCGCCAAAAAACCTCCTGGAGAGGCGGAGTATCTCATCGCTCTCCTCTGAGAGCAGGGCACAGCCTTCGGCGCTCTCCACCTCGGCGAAGCTCGAATAGCGGCGCATTCCTATCGCATTGCTCGCGATTGTGAAGTCCATCCTGTTCCTGTAGTACCACACCTTTGGACTTGACTCCACCTCAACCCTGCGGGAGAAGAGCCTCTCTATGAGCTCGCCCTTAAATCTGAGCTGCGCCTCATAGGCTAAGCCCTGCCACCTGCAGCTACCGCAGACTGAGAAGTGCTTACAGCGTGCCTCAACCCTGTGCTCACCCGCTTCAAGAACCCTCACAAGTCTGGCTCTTCCCCTCCCAATCGGCACTGCGAGCACCCTGTCTCCGGGATAGGCGTAGTCAACACGGTAGTGCCTCCTCCCGGCTCTTCCCACCCCTGCACCTCTCCTGTCCAGAGCCACAATTTCAAGCTCAATCTCCCGCATGCAACTGCCTCGTCTTGAGAGGGTTTAAAACTTTTCCAGACCGTGGCAGAAGACTTTATATCCTCCGAGGTAGTATATCTTTATGAGGGAGGAAGATGAGAACGTCCGCCCTGCTTATAGCTGTGCTTGTGGCTGTGCCACTTGTTGCTGCCCAGACTGATGAGAGCATCTCCTACCTCGGAGTAAAGTGGGACCACGAGCCGCTGAAGGTTTATGTGGCGATGCAGAGGGGCACCGAGGGCTACTATTCGAGCCTGCTCACCGCCCTCAACGACTGGAGCTCCGCCCTCAAGGACGCGAGCGGCAATTCCCAGGCCTTTGACTTCGTAATAGTCAGCGACAGGAAGCTGGCGGACATAACAGTAAACGTGAGGAAGAACACTGGCATGGTGCTCGGCATGGCATCAATTAAGGACAGGCGAAGGGACGGCATAATCGATGGTGTGCACATTTCCCTGGCGGCGGAAAACGCCCTAGGCAGGCCCCTGGGCGAGGAGGACTTCAGGAACATAGCCAGGCATGAGATTGGCCATGCCCTGGGTCTTGGGCACAGCACGGACGAGGGAGATTTAATGTACCCCGCCTACGACTTTGCAGAGGTGGGCTACGATGTGCTGCCTTCTGCCTGCGACGTAGCCGCGCTTCTCAACATCTACTACTACGACGGTTTCGGCGAGCCCAATGCAGGTGAGATACCACCCTCCTACCAGTGCTGAGGCGGCGCAGTAGGCTGGTCAAGCTAAGCGAAACCCTTATTAGCCAGCGCCGAGAAGCGCTACCCATGCAGGCAAGAGTTGAGAGGCATACCAAGGAGACAGAGATAACAGCAGAGCTGAAGATAAATGGTAGCGGGAGCTATGAGATTTCCACAACCCTGCCCTTCTTCGACCACCTGCTCGCGAGCTTTGCAAAGCATGGCAGGTTTGACCTGGTGTTAAAGGCACGGGGGGACCACGAGCACCACCTGGTGGAGGATGTCGCAATAGTGCTTGGGCAGGCTTTCAGAGAGGCCGCTGGAAGCAAAGCCGGAATAAGGCGCTTCGGGCATGCTGTTGTGCCCATGGACGACGTGCTGGTGCTGGTTGCGGTGGACATAAGCGGCAGGAGCTACTGCTCCAGCGGCGTTAAGTTCAAGTACAAGCGCGTTGAGGGGCTGAGCACAGAGCTGATTTCCCACTTTCTTGAGAGCTTCGCCAGCGAGTTTAAAATCAACCTCCACGCAAAGCTGCTCGATGGGAAGAATGAGCACCACAAGGCAGAGGCGCTTTTTAAAGCCCTGGGCATAGCGCTGAGCATGGCTCTTGAGAAGCGAGGTGACGGTATTCCCAGCACCAAAGGTATTCTCTAAAAAGCTGCTTTCGACTGTGCTGAAAGGGGAGTCGAAAAGTTTAAATATGATTGAGACGAGTTCTAACTGGTGGTAGTGATGGCAAAGACACTGAAAGTGGGAGATAAGGAGTTGGAGCTGGACGAGGATGGATTTCTGAAGGACCCGACACAGTGGAACAAGGAAGTCGCAGAAGCCTTTGCCCGCGAAGAGGGCATTGAGCTCACCGACGAGCACTGGGAGATCATAAACTTCCTCAGGGAGTACTATGAACAGTACCAGATCGCTCCAATGATCAGGATCCTTGTAAAAGAGGTGGGGAAGAAGCTCGGCCCCGAGAAGGGCAACCTCAAGTATATTTACAAGCTGTTCCCCAACGGTCCTGCAAAGCAGGCGTGTAAGATCGCCGGTCTGCCAAAGCCAACCGGCTGCGTGTAAACGTACAACCCGAAAATATTCGGGTCCCTCACCAATTTTATATTTTATTTAATTTTAGGTAATATTGCTGTGCTATTGGCAATTTATTTTGATATGTCTTCTTTTGCCCTCTCTGCGATTTCTTTTAGCTTTTTAGCGATGCCTCTTGGAATGATTTCATTATTTTCTGCAAGCACGTCCGAAATTTCAGATGCAAGCAAAAAAAGTGCATACTTGTGCTCTGCTTTTGTTCTGTGGATGTGATGGGGACTTATCCCGAGCTCAGTATACTCTCTAAAGTAATCACTTGAGACCCCATTGTCCACCAGGAATCGCATAAGATAAATGAAAAACTGGTGAAGATAAATCAGCTCATCCTTGTACATCTCACCTCGCAATATGCTCGGCATCAAAGAATAAAAAGTTTACTGGTGGGCCATAGCACTGCGCTAAATCGCTATGCTATGCCCAGGTCGCTTGCGGTGAGAAGTCGTATATTCGCTGGCTTCTTGGTGAGATTGCCCACCTTCGCTCCTACAAGGTACTCAACTTCTTTCTCTGCGGCTATCTCGACAAGGCGCTGGGTTATTACGCCGTCAAAAATCACCACTGAAACAACGTCCTTCGAGTTCTTGAGAGCCATTGCAAGGTCTCTAACGGCAACCTCCTTTATTATGTTGGAATCCTGGTCAAGAAGGTAGGCTTTGAGGGTACCTGACAGGTCTGTGAAGAACTTCTTGAAGGTTTCAAGCTTGCCGTTTTTCTCCACCTGTTTTTGAGCCTTTTCCTCTGCCGCCTTTTTCTGCCTCTGAGATCTGCGATTTATGAAGGGCTTGGGCTCTTCCTTCTTCTTTATTGAGAGGTAATCCATCACCTGCTCCGCAGGCACCTTGTTGCGAAGTGCTTTGAAGATCTCCTTCTTCGTCAGGTCCTCTACCTCTTTGCCGTCCGGTGCACGGGCAACAAAGTCCACCTCTGCAACCTGCAGAAGTTCGCGCAGTATAAGCTCACCGCCGCGGTCACCATCCACGAAAGCGGTGACGGTCTTCTTCTTGCTCAGTTCTACTATCGTCTTTGGCACGCTGGTACCTTCGACGGCAATAGCATTCTTTATGCCGTACTTGAGCAGGAGAAGCACGTCCGCTCTGCCCTCAACCACAATTATAGCGTCGCTCTCTTCGATGTTCGGTCCTGCGGGCAGCTTATCAGGGCCGTACTCCTGAATTTCCTTGAGCCTTATCGCCTCCTTGACCTCCTCGGTTATCTCCACACTGTCCGGAGTGATCTCCTCCACCATTGTTGTAAGAATCTCCTTGGCTCGCTCGATCACCTGTCTGCGCTTGCTAACCCTAACGTCCTCTATACTGTCCACCACAAGCCTCGCCTCACAGGGTCCCACGCGGTCTATAGTTTCAAGAGCTGCAGCGAGTATCGCAGTTTCAACCTTGTCCAGACTGGAGGGGACCTTAACTGTGCCCCTAGACTTACCACCCTTTGTCTCTATTTCCACCTCTATCCTGCCTATCCTGCCGGTCTTCTGAAGCTCCCTCAGGTCAAGGTCATTCCCGAGTAAACCCTCAGTCTGACCGAAGATAGCCCCAACTACGTCAGGTTTCTCAACAACGCCATTGGTTTCAATTCTCGCATGAATAACATACTTGGTGGTGCCCAAGTCAATCTTACCCATGGTAATGACCTCCTTTTAACTCCCCAAAAAAGCAACTGCTCAGTTGGAAATCTCACTACCTCTCCCCAAACTTAAGCACAAACTGTGGCAGGTGAGTTATCAAGATGATATTTACCTTCATACTTCCATACCTTGGTGAGTAGTGAGATTCCAGTGAGCAATCACTTTTTTGGGGATTATTACTACTAGTTCCAATTTTTAGTAACATCAGTAATTTTTAGAAAACCATTGAAAATTGTTTTAATATTTAAAAAGTTTTGACTTATATTTATAAGAAATATCTGGCTTCTCACATATTAACAAAAGCGTTACTTTTTTATATATGAAGGTTGATAGTATATCTGCCACCCTCCAAAAGCCCCAGGGCCTGTGGTTATTGTAACACAGGCCCCTTCTTTTTAATAGTTAATTTTTTATTCTCCGCACCCCAATTTTCTCTGGGTGTGCTTTATGTTTCCAGGGAAAATTAACCCGAGGCAAATGAAGAAGATGATGAAACAGCTTGGCATGGAGATGGAGGAGCTTGCTGCTAGGGAAGTGATTATAAAACTGGAGGATAGGGAAATTGTTATTGAGAACCCTTCTGTAAGTGTCGTAAAGGCAATGGGGCAGAAGACCTACCAGATAGTTGGGGAGGAAAGGGAGGTCCTCGCCATACCTGAGGAGGATATAAAGCTGGTGGCCGAGCAGGCAGGTGTCAGCCCGGAAAAGGCCAGAGAGGCCCTGGAGAAAACCGGGGGCGACTTAGCAGAGGCGATAATGCTCCTCACCCAGGAAGGATGAGCTGAATAATTATGGTGAGTGATTCTGAAAATCTGGTTGAACTCTACAAAAATGCTGGGGCTGAGCTTCAGGAGCTTTTCAGGTGCAGGCTGGCTTTTTACAGAGATCTCTTTCTACTGACGACACTCTCGTCCATAGCAATGGCTCTGCTTGTGCTTCTGAGCTTTGGCTCCAGGCTGCTGATCCCGGTGCTGCTTCTTGTCTTCCTGCCCATTATCGCATACTGGAAGTACTACCCCTCTATTATTCATAGGGAGCTGGCCGCATTAGGGGTGGCAAAAGGAGAGCTTGCATCCAGAGAACAGGAGGGGGTTAAAGCTTCAGGCGCTGGTGTCGACCCCATGATGCTCCTGGGATACGAGGGCTACCTTCAGGCATTAAAGGATATGGTTAAGAGGAGGGAGTGAGTTGTCCGCGATAGGCGATGAGTATCATGAATTTACAAAGCTGCGTCGCGGCGAGCCTCCAAAGCACAGATGGCGCTACTGGGCACCGCCTGAACTCTACAAGACCTACGAAGACGCAGCACTTATAAAGCTCCCGGAGCCGGAGAAGAGAGGGGGAATGCCCATCTGGGAGGCGATTGCGAGGAGGCGCTCCCGCAGGGAGTACACCGGCGAGGAGATAACTGGGGAGGAGCTCTCCCAGCTCCTGTGGGCAACGCAGGGTATAACAGGCGAAATATACGGCTACTACCTGCGCGCCGCTCCCAGTGCAGGTGCACTCTACCCCATAGAGACCTACCTGGTGGTCAACGCTGTTGACGGACTCAAGCGGGGCATTTATCACTATGCCGTGCTGAGGCATGCGCTGGAGCTGCTCCACGAAGGTGACTTTCGCGAGCGCATAGCCAGCGCAGCCCTGGAGCAGGATTTTCTTGCCCGCGCTAGTGTGGTGTTTGTGTGGAGCGCTGTAGCAGCGAGAACAAAGTGGAAGTACGGCGAACGCGGCTGGAGGTACATCTATAAGGATGCTGCCCATATATGTGCCAACCTTTACCTGGCCGCCACTGCTCTGGGGCTGGGGTGCTGTGCGATCGGAGCATGCTTCGACGACGAGGTGAATGAGCTTATTGGTGTGGACGGAAAGGAGGAGACCGTCGTATACCTCGCAGGTGTGGGCAGGCTTCCCTAGCTTTAAGCAGTGTGATGGGGGGTGTTTGTTGAGAGAGGGGGGAAGGATAGGATTCTGGGAGGCACTCAGCATTGGTATTGGCGGCATGATTGGCGGTGGTATTTTTGCGGTCCTTGGTCTGAGCATCCAGTTATCCAAGGGAGCAGCGCCAATCTCCTTTCTTATAGCCGGGGTTATAGCACTGGCAACTGCCTACTCCTACGCAAGGCTTTCGGTTAGATTTCCGAGCAGAGGGGGAACAATAGAGTTTCTGGTGAGGGCGTTTGGAAGAGGGCTGCTTTCAGGCACCCTAAATGTGCTCCTGCTGGCAAGCTACATAGTTATGATATCTCTGTACGCCTACGCCTTCGGAAGCTATGGTGCAAATCTGCTGAACTCTGCCTCTCAGACCGCAAAGCAAATGCTTGCGGCACTTGTTGTAGCTTTATTCACAATAATAAACGCTCTGGGCGCAGTTGTAAGCGGAAAAACAGAAGACGCCCTTGTTGCGGCGAAGACCACAATCCTCCTCATAATAGCTGTTGCCAGTATTGGCTTTGTTGATGCAACAAGACTATCCACCTCCACATGGGCAGACCCCATAAGCGTTGTAGCGGGCGGGATGATAATATTTCTGGCCTATGAGGGATTTGAGCTTATAGCCAACACGGGTGGTGATATTGAGAATCCATCAATTCTGCCCAGGGCATTTTATGCCTCTGTTCTCATCGTTATAGCGCTGTATATCACAGTGGCCGTGGTTACCATTGGAACTCTGCCCTATGATGAGATTCTGAAGGCAAGGGACTATGCACTGGCAGCCGCAGCAGAGCCGGCGCTCGGAAAAGCGGGTTTTCTGCTTGTGACACTCGCCGCCCTGGTGTCCACAAGCTCTGCAATAAATGCCACCCTGTACGGCACTGCAAGAGCCAGCTATGTTGTGGCAAAATACGGCCAGCTTCCAGAGGAGGTGGAGAGGCCCATATGGAAGCAGGCATATGAAGGACTGGTAATAATAAGCATCCTCTCCATGGTGCTGGCAAGTACCGCAAGCCTTGAGTCCATATCCACTGCAGGAAGCGGAGGGTTCCTCATAGTATTCCTCTTTGTAAACCTCGCTGCCCTCAAGCTCAGAAAGAGCCTTAAAATTAACCCGGCGATACCTGCTCTGGGAGCGTTGCTCTCCCTTGCCGCTCTGCTCATATTGATGTACAGAATAGCCATGACGGCACTTATCAGCCTGGCGGTGTTTGCAGGCCTGATTGCGGGTGCCTTTTTTGTAGAGCTTGCATACAGGAAAATTAAGGGTAGAGAGATAGGAGAATATGTGGATACATGGCTGTGCAAGAGGGAGGAAGGGATAAGGAACTGGTCCGATTGGGTATACAGTGCTGTTGAATGCATAGAGGATATTTTCGAGGATGCAGAGGTTTATCTCGTCGGGAGTGTGGCAAGAGGTGAGTTCTCCAGGGCAGGGGATGTGGACCTGCTTGTACTTACAGATAACCCCCCACCCAGATTAAAGAGATTAAAGGTGCTGAGGGAAATAAAGCAGAGGGCGGGGCTCGGGCCAGAGCACAGCATAGATGTGCACTTTGCTCACAGGCAGAGAAAAGCAGAGGCGCTTAAAAGGGCGAGGTACTGCAGGCTACTCAAGCATTGATAAATTTACTTATTAACAGCCTTTGCCTCCAGAAAAGTAAAGTATGTACAGGAAAGAAACTAAAACTGAGGTGCAGGTATGATAACAGTGCTTTACTATCTTGGCACCATAACCCTGAGCATGGCCTTCATTCTGCTTCTGCCACTTCTCGCGAGCGTTGAGCTGAATGAATACAGCATTGCCCCCGCCTTTATTCTGCCAATGGTGGCATGTGCTCTGCTTGGCATTATGCTCAGGAAGCTTGGTCCCAGAAAGGAGCTGGACCTCCGCATGGCCTTTATTGTCTCCGCCCTGGGCTGGCTGCTCATCGCCTTAATAGGCGGCATACCCTACGTGATAGCTACAAGGGCGAGCTTTCTTGATGCCTACTTTGAGGCGATGTCAGGCTTCACTACCACAGGTATAAGTGTGTTTACTCCCAGCCTGCTCCCACGGAGCATAATATTCTGGCGCAGCTTAACCGAGTGGATTGGCGGTATGGGCATAGTGGTGCTTTTCCTCGCCATATTCGCTCCTGCCAATGTCGCCGCAAAGCTGTATGTTGCAGAGGCGAGAAGCGAGCGCTTAGAGCCAAGCATGGCGCGCACAGCACGTAAAATCTTCTACATCTACTCCTACCTCACGCTGGCGGCAATACTGGTGCTATACCTGAGCGGGGAGGGCGTATTCAGAGCCGTCAACCATGCACTCACCGCAGTATCTACGGGCGGGTTTTCACTTTCCGACTCCGGATACGTAGGCGCTTCGCCTATAGCTAAGCTTGTCACAATGCCCTTCATGATAGCAGGTGCGCTTAGCTTTGCCCTGCACCAGCGCGTTATTAGAGGTGAATTCAGGAAGTTTTTCTCAAACATTGAGGTTCAGGTTATTCTGGCAATTGTCGCTGTTTTTACAGTCCTGCTCTACCTGCAGGGCATCCCGGCGATAGATGCCGCCTTCACCACAGTCTCTGCACTGACCACAACAGGTTTTTCAAGCATAGACATAGCATCGCTGAGCGATACAACAAAATACTGCCTGCTCTTCCTTATACTCATCGGCGGCGGATACGGTGCAACTGCCGGCGGAATAAAGCTTATAAGGTTTGTTATAATCCTCAAGGCAACTGGCTGGTATGTTCGCAGAATCACCTCTCCGCGCAGGAGGGTGATACCCCTCAAGCTCCAGGATAAGGTCCTGAGCGAGGAGGAGGTTCTGAGCACACTGCTCTTCGCACTGCTCTACATCCTCTTTATAGCCTCCGGCACCTTCATCTTCATGCTGCTGGGACACGATTTAATGAGCTCCCTCTTCATGATATCCTCGGCGCAGAGCAATGACGGGCTTGTGGTCTTCACTCAGTACAGCAGCATCGAAAAGGTGGTTATGGTCTTTCATATGTGGCTGGGAAGGCTGGAGATTATCCCGGTGCTTACACTTTTTGGCGCCTTTAGAAGGAAGTAAATTAGACTAAAAAGAAGAGGGAAGGAGTTTCACCTTCCACCCATCATGCCTTCCTGAATTCCCTCTTGCTCGCCGGTGGCATTGGTGGTATTCATATATTCCATGTGCTCATTCTCCAGGGTTTGAGATTCATTGTCCTCCTGCCTTCCAGCCCTTGCGCGTTCTTCCACCTTCTCACTGAATTTCTCCCTTCGTTCTCTGGCCTTCTCCATCTTTTCTCTTGCCTTCTCCATCCTTTCCTTTGCCCTCTCAAGCTCCTCCCTTGCCTTTTCCAGACCGTGTTCCTCTATTTCCTTCTCCGCCTCCTCAACATGACGCCTGAAATATCCGGGTGCTACGTGTTCAAGTATCCTCTTTGCAGCCTTTGCCTCATGCTTTGCCGCCACAGCTAAGCCAAAGGCCCTGCCGTATTTGCTCTCATTGTAAGCATCCTCCGCCTGCTTCAGGTGCTCCTTTGCGTTCAGGAGCAGCCTGGCTGCAGCGAGCTCCCAGCCGCTTGTCACATTGCTGGTGTTGAAGTCGGCCTCCGCTATCGCCTCTCTCGCATCCTCCAGAGCCTCAGCGGCACGCTCAGCAAAGTCAACGTGCGTGCTGTTCACTTCCCTTACGCCATATTCCCTGAACCTCTTCTCGATCTTGGTGATGTTCATATCCGGCGCGGGTATGACATGCAGCCTCTTTGCACGAAGCTTTTCAATCGCCTTTTCGACACCCTCCGGCACTTCATCACCCTTCACCAGGAGGATGGGCACGCCTCTGGCCCTTGCCTTCTCCAGCGCTTCCCTGATGCCAAGCTCATCTGTGCCCTCAACCGCAACCGCCTCATCGGTCTCATTCCACATGCTCGCCGCAATGGCAGCAGTCTCATACCTATCCTTGCCTGCGATTCTCTTAACCTTGACCTCTATCTTCACCTCGACATCAGGCACCGCAACAGGGCCGCCTACCACGTATACCACAGTGGCACCACTCACCTTTATCTTCCTGACCGCCTCTTCACTCAGGGTGCCCCATGGCGTGGTCACGATCGTTGCGTTAAGCTTCTGCGCCAGAAGCTGAGCCACCGCAAGGTCAGCGGGATTGTCGGATACCAGAATCACAGGTTTTGTCTCCTGAGCATGCGCGGATGCCACAAACACGGTGAGAACAAACAGCGCCAGCAACACACCTCTCACACACATCACCTCCTCTTTCTTTATTTTATATTTATTTCGAGAATTTTGGACTTAAAATATCCGGAATCACTGTTCACAGTGGCATGAAAATAAAATGCAATGCAGGGATATTTTTGTAAAATAAAAGTAAAAATATTTTAGAAAGGTTTACATGCAAAAATTATCTACATATCCTCTCAGGGCAAACCTGCCATGTCCCTTATTGTTGCAAACATATATCCCCTCGATTTAAAATATCTGATAAGCTGCCGGAGATTTCTAAGAGCGCCGCTGCCGGTGTTGTATTTACAGTCGAGGCGAACCTTCTCATTCTGCAGGTCGACAAACTCCCAGGGGTGAACAAAAAGCACCGGGTCTCTAATACGGGAAAGAAGTGGGAGCACAAACCTGAGCGGCAGCCTGAGAAGCGAAGAGGTAACAGATACCGGCACCCTGATAATTTTCCCGGCTGTGACAGTGCCTCGGGAAAAAGGAGGTTTGTATTTTGCAATAGATGAATCTGCAAGGTATCCCTCGGCCTCCAGTAACCTCAGAAATCTGGCCGGAAATTTTAGGTTTGGTGCCCTGAATGATACAAGACCATCGTCGAAACAGCTGAGAATTTCTGTTGCCCTGCCAATCGCCTTTTCTGCCTGCCGCAAGCCAAGGCGGTCATACCTCTCATGGGCATAGCCATGACAGCCCAGCTCATGCTCCTGCTCCACAATCTCCTCAATTATCCCGGGATAGAGTTCCGCAACCCTGCCCGTGACAAAAAATGTGGCTCTTATTCTCTCCTCTTTGAAAAGTTCGAGCAATCGTGGTAAACCCTCCTCAACGCCGCGCATGCTTTCCAGCAGGGGCGGGCAGTCCTGCTCAACATCCACGGTGATTGAAATTCTCTGCATGGATAACACCTGAATATACTCCTTCAACTCTCCTGGCAATTTCGTCCCAGTCATACCTGTAGAGCTCTTTTATGGCGGCTGATGAGAAACGCTCCCTGAGTGCTGGACGTTCAATAAGCTCCTCGATATACCTCGCTAACTCGTATTTGTTGCTGGCGAGTAGCCCGGTTTTGTTGTGAGTAACTATATCTGACACTCCGCTGTGATTCCTAGCTACTACAGCGACGCCCTTCGAAAGTGCTTCCAGCACAGCGACACCAAAGGCCTCGTCTTTTGATGGCAAAACAAATATGTCGCTATGCTCCAGCAGACAGAGCACCTTTTCCCTGGGAATCCTCCCTGTAAAATAAAAGCTATGGGAGAGATTCAACCTCCTCACCTTTTTCTCAATTTTTTTCCTCAGCGGGCCATCTCCAATCACCAGGAAAATTATATCCCTACGCTTTTTCAGGAGCGAGGGTGCAATGTCCACAATATCTTCAACCCTCTTTTTATGTGTCAGCCTGGATACGGTGGTTATCACGATTTTTCCATCCTTACTAAAGGGAAGCCTTGCAGAGCATGAGGATTCAACCTCTATTCCATTGGGAATAACGTAAACCTCCCTTCTGGACATAATTCTGCACTCTTCAGCCACAGCGGAGCTAACAGCAATAACAGCATCCGCATTTCTCAATAAAATCCTCCCCGCAAGAAGAAGGAAAGGTCTGAGAGGTGTGCGCCCGATAAGAGAGTGGTTTGTCATCACAGCAGGTATCCGAAGCCTTTTGCAAACCAGAAGTGATAGAAGACTTAGGGGCGAATCCAGTCCGTGAGCATGTACAACATCGTACGAACCTTCCTTCAGTATTCTGTAAAATTCGATATAAGCTTGAGGCCTCAGAAATCGCCCTTCCGATGGCCTCCCGACCCTCCTCACCCTGACCCCCTCTCTGGACATATACTCTGTGTCACCGGGATACCTCCGGGTGATTATGTGAACCTCATGCCCCCGCCTGCTGAGAGCCCTTGCCAGAGCGTCAATGGAATATTCAATCCCGCCAATCTTGGGATAATACCAGTCACTCACTATTGCGACCCTGTACTTCTCCATATCCTCAAGCCTCCAAAGTAGAGGAGACATGCCACACCAATGGCACCGCTCATCACATAGGATATGAACCTCTCCACAGCCACCACACCAATGGCAATGCCTGCTGGAATGTTAAACAAGGTCAGTGCAGAAACCAGACCACCGTCCACAACGCCAAGCCCACCCGGGGTTAATGGCACCGAGCCCAGCAGAAGATAAAGAATCGACAGCAGAACTATGATATTTACCCTGAGATGAAGCCCAAAAGCAAGGGTTATGAGTTTCAGCCTGAGAATATCCTGCACCCATACCAGGCTTGAAAGAGTAAGCGTAGGGAGAAATGCCTGATTTAGCTGCTTTGAATAGCCTATTAAAGTTTTTACGACCGAAGAAAGTTTTATCTTTATAAACAGATAGCTACAGAACGCAAGAAGCAGTACAATAGCTAGATAAACCGCAACTTTAAGTATGTCATCCTGAAACACCGGAAGCTGGGACAGCGCATACAAAAACAGCGCCACCACAGGCACAGCCTCTACGGCCCTTTCATAAACAATAGATACGAATGCATGTGAAAACCTGACGTCAAACTGTTCCCTTAACCAGAAAATCCTCAGAGGTTCACCGCCCATTCTGTTGGCAGGTGTAAAGTTGTTTATTGAAATCGCACCAAAAAGAATTGGTACTAATGCCCATACCTTAATTCTGTATCCGAGCGCTGTGAGTACACTTCCCCACCTTATTGCAAAGAGGAATACGCTGAAGATGTAAAGAATGAATGCCAGGAGCACGTATCTCAATTTAACTCTCTGGACATATTTTATCGTATCCCGGGTCAGTAAAATTACCTCTTTCCAGTAGGCGGAGATGAGCAGGACCGCAGCGATAAGAATCAAAAGCCTAAGAAATTTCATCCGCCTTAAATGCATATAAAAATTGCATATCCGGTCCAGCTTTCTTACTTTACAGTGGCCTACTGGTGGCATTCAATCACCCTTTCTCTTAACAGCCACCATATTACCGGAGAGGGTCTTCCAGAGCCTTACAAACTTATCCATTTCCTCAAATTCGACCTTGATATCAAGTTTACCTCCATTAAAATCCACTTTAACTCTTCTCAATGTGCATCTGTAAAATTTTTCTTCATTTCCGGAAGGTTTTATTATTGAGGTTGCAACCCTTATAAATCCCAGTTCTTCCAGAAGCTTAATTTTCCTGTAGACTGTTGCAAGTGGAATTTTTAACTCCTGACTCAGCTGAATCGCTGATAATTCCTTATTCCATGTGGCTGAGAGGATTTTTCTGCAGTATAAGTCTGCAAGAACAGAAAGAATTGCATCATTGTCCATAATCAACCCTTTTTAATAGCTATGATTAAGGTAATCAGGCCCAATATTTCAGTGATTTCTGATAAAAGCCTGGCAAATTCATATTCTTTAAAGGCCTCCTCAATCAGAATACTTATTATCCCAATCAGACCAAAGCCCAGTGCTACAAGTAGCATTGGCGGGTATCCTGTCCTTTTATAGGCGGTATAAGCCATAAATACTATTAAGCTACCCACCGCCAGACGCACGAGTTTTGAGAAGAGTAGATAGTCCATGTTGTAATAGTTATCATCCTCATTTAAAAGGATACATCATAATTCTCATACATGAGAATGATAAGAAGGTTAAATTAGGAAAAATTTCGGCTACATAAAATATGTACTGCCAGCCACTCCACCAGACATGCCGGAAACAGTCACTTCCGAGTAGGAAGAGTGGGCAGAGGAGTCAATTTTGCTCTCTGCCTCTTTTCTATCTATTTTTCTGTTCCAGCGGTTTTATCCTACTAAATATTCTCACAGATAAGAACAGTCGTAATCCTTAATATATTGAAAAATAACCAGACTTATTATGGTCAACAGGATAAGGTTGAGATTTAAAATTAAGGAGATTATAGAGATACTTGAATATTCTCAATCAATGTCGCCCTCAAAGAGGATGCAAGTGTTAAATAAGTATGGACTCAAGGCTGAGGAGCTGTATTCAGTTAGAAATGCACTTATCAGTGGCAGATGGAAGGTATTGGGGAATAAAGAAAAAGGAAGCCCAAATTAGAAAATAAAAGAAAAAGAATTCCTCAAACCTGGGCTTCTTTCTCACTCTCAAGCAGGTGCTTCCCAACATCTGGCGGTACAACCATCACAGGCACCGGTGAGATACCTATCACTCGTTCTGCCACGCTACCGAGAAGTATTTTCTCTAACCCTGAATGGCCATGGCTTCCCAGAATTATCAGGTCACAGTGGAGTCGCTTTGCAGCCTCAACAATTTTGAGGTATGGCACGCCCTCCTCGAGCAGTGTCTCAGCGTCTATGCCCTCGAGGTCACAGTGCTCCTTCACTTCCTCCAGTACCTTCTCTCCTTCATCCCTGTACCTCTTCTTCATGTCATGCCACAGCACCTCGACGTAGCCATGCACATTGGCAACATGGATGATGGTTAGCTTTGCCTTTGTCTCCTTGGCAAGGCGCATGGCGTAGCATACCGCTGCCTCGCTGAACTTTGAACCGTCGGTAGCTACGAGTATATGGGAGTAAATCCCCATGGCTATCACCTCCTAATGGTGACTTGTAGCCATGGCTTTTTTATTTACCGCCGTGGCGTCCCTGACCTTCTTGAAAATCACGCCTATTGCGAGCAGCGCACCGCCAAAGAGCAGGGCTATGCTTATGAGGCTGAGCATGTGCCCTGTGCTCTCGCTTAAACTTATGTATCCCATCTTCCTCAGGTACTCCGGTACCATAACCACCCTGCCCAGGTCGGAAGTTGCTATCACTGTTACAAGTGCGAGTTTTGCCACGCGCTGTTCCACTATCTCCGTGGCTATAGCCCCGATCTGCACACCTATAAGTGAGCCCAGGTAGAGGAGCACCACAAGACGGAGATCCACATAGCCACGGAGCGCATAGTTTATTGCTCCCCAGGCGCCTGAGAATATTGCCAGGAAAAGCTCTGTACCGGCTGCCACGCGTGTGCTTATACCGAGCAGATAGATCATTGCTGGTACACCTATAAAGCCACCTACACCTATTGTACCTGCGAGGTAGCCTGTGGCGAAGGCAACTATAAGTGGGAACCACAGTGAGACTGTTATTCTGGCAACATCAAAGTGAACCATGGGTGGAAGCTTGATACTCTGAATCTTTTTCGCGAGCTCAGAGTTCCCCGATCTGGTCTCCTCATCACCCTTTCGGAGGTCTCTGAGGATAACAATGGTTATGGCTGTAAGCACTATGATGAAGATGGCGCTGATATACAGATTAGAAGCAGCCTTGCCCATGGACTCGAAAATGTGGGAGTTAACCTTCACCGCAGCCTGCACACCGGCGAGCAGGCCAATCACCATCATTATAGCAAGCTTTTTATCCACGTGCCCGAGCTCACCATGGCTGCGAGAGCCAACAATAGCCTTGCCAAACTTATGGGTTATGTTTGAACCTACAGCAAGTATACCGGGCACACCCAAGTTCATCATACCGGGGGTCATTATAAATGCCCCACCGCTGCCCAGGAAGCCGCTCAGTGTGCCGCCTATAAAACCCAGAAGTACCACAGCAAGTGCCTTACCAAGGGTGAGGTCTATGAACTCAACCTCAAAACCACTGGGTGGAGGTACAAAACCGCCCATTCAGCTCGCCTCCTAATGCGCTTTTGGCTTAATGCCCAGATACTTCAAAGCATGGGCAATGGTATTGCCATATATGTATGCCACTGCAAGCACCGTGCCGAGAATTAGAGCTACTGAGACAAAGCTCTTCTGGGTGAGTATCCCCTTTATTATCCCGAAGGATGTAAATATAGCTGCATATAGCAGTAATGCCGCTGCTCCATAGACTGCAGATGCCCTCAGCTCTCTCTTCCTCGGGTTTGGAAACTCCACCTGCAGCCCAATTATATCCTTCCTGAGGTGCTTGGCAAGCTTTGAATCTGTGAGGAATACAACCTCCGGCTTAAGCGCATTTATCTCCTTAGATAAGCGCTCAGTCGGGCAAACCCGCACGAGAGGCTCAGCCTCCATACCGCGCTTTTCAAAGGCTGGAACAAGCCTCTTCAGCAGAGCTTTCGCATTGTCCAGGCCCTCAGAGGACTCCACCACGTAAAGCAGGGTCGCTCTATTCTTCATCCCTTTCTTTGCATGCCTGCTCAGCCATTCTGCACAGAACTCTGCAAACTCCAGCGCAAAGGCAGAATCGCCGACATCCAAGGCAGTATTCACTACAACAACTGCATTTCTCTCCATGTTCACAGCCCTCCTTTAACTCTGCTCAAGCGCCGCACTGGCGCTTAGCTTCTTTATCCTAGAAGAGAGGGTGAGTGCAATCTTGTCGGTGAACCTCAGCAGCTTGGGCTTGAACACCACCACCGGGCATGGGGCGCGCTTTATCACCTCTTCAATTACGCTTGCAGTAAGCATCCTTGACAGACCCGCTCTGCCATCTGTGCTCATAAGTATGGCAAAAGCTCCAGTCTCCCTCGCCTCGCGAACTATCTCCCTGGAAAGACTTCCGGCCTTCAGTTTAAACTTTGCCCTTATCCCGTGCTGTGCAAATTCCTCTGCCAGTTCTCTCAGCTGAACTTCCTTAATACGCATATCCTCCAGCACCGGCGTAGCCGCCTCCATATCACTAACCTCTGCGACGTAGAGCAGTGTGGCTTTAACGTCTCCGGTCAGCTTGTTCATCCACTCCACCATATTTGGCAGAGCCTTTCTCAACACCCTTATAT